>JASHUY010000131.1 GCA_030039755.1 Acidimicrobiales bacterium | reverse complement strand
CGGTGACGGCGACGGTTCCGACGGGCAAGGTCTCGTGGACGTGCGCAAGATCGGCGAGCTCGCGGCGCTGCAGGGAGTCGTGAAGTTCCCGGTCCGGATCAAGTGCGCGACGCTCAGCTGGAACGCCCTCGCACAAGGACTCGACGAGGTCCAAGCCACGAACTGAAGAGACGGGCCGGTCGGCGGTCGGATGCCGTCCAGGGTGGTCAGGTCGTTCAGGGCGTGCAGGGGGTCGGGTCGAATGTCGGGGTGGCGTTCGGCGAGGTGACCGTGGTTGACACCGTGGCGGCACCCGGGCCGACCGTCGCCTCGGCGTCTCCGTGGGAAACGGACGCGGAGACGGCCGGCGGGTACTCGGGCTGCAGTGTCGTCCCGGGCGGCGGTGCGACGGGGGGGAAGAGCTCGCTCCCGAAGATCTTCGTGAGCAGATCCTGATCCGCGGGCTGGTTCACGAAGAGGACGTCACCCCACGGTGTCACCGCCCCGATTGTGGTCGTCGGGAGCGTGTAGGTGGTGATCGCGTCGGGTGTGAGCGAGTGGAAGTCCACGACGAGGTGCAGCATGTCGTCGAGCGAGAACGTCTTGTCGATGACGAGACCCTGCGGAATCGAGCCCAGGAACGCGTTGAGCTTGAGCGGGTTCAGCCCCCGTTTGGCCGCGTCCACCAGTGCCCGGAGAAACGCGTCCTGCCGCTTGATGCGCCCGAGGTCGCCGACCGGTGTGTCGATCCACTGGCCGTCGACCTCGTACTGATAGTGGCGGCTGCGGGCGACCGCGAGCGCTTCTGTCCCGTCGAGCAGCTTGCACCCCGTGGTGGTGACGTCGAGGCCGGACCAGGCATCGCGCGCGGGGTAACGAAAGTCCATGTAGACGCCTCCGACGGCGTTGACCGCGCCCTTGAAGCCGGAGAAGTCCACCTCGACCACGTGGTTGATCGGGATCCCGAAGTTGTCCTCGATGGTCTCGACCAGAAGGCTCGGGCCGCTGTTGTACGACGCATTGATGCGGTTGAAGCGCCCGAACTCCGTGGCACCCTCGCCGACCATCTGGGTCATCGTGTCCCTCGGGATCGAGAGGATCGTGATCGTCTTGGTGGCGGGGACGACGTGCCAGATCATCACCACGTCGCTCCGCTGGCCGGTCACCTCTGTCGACGTGCCCACCCCTGTCGACGCCTTGGCGCCCAGCCTCGAGTCCGAGCCGATGACGAGCAGGTTGAACGGCTGCCCGCTCGGGACCGGACGCAGGTACGCGACCGTGACCTTCTCGATCTGGCCGTAACGGTAACGGGCGTACGCGTACAGCCCGCCCACGGCGACGAGCGCGAGCACGAGAAGCGCGACGAGCGGCGTGAGGACCTTCCGGCGGGTGCTCCAAGGCTTGCGTGTGCGTCTGCGTCCGGGCGCGCTCGGTCGGCCCTTGGCGTGGCGGTCGATCGCGTCGCCCAACGCGCGCAGCCGCTCACCGCCGGCGACATCGCCCGTCGCGACCCGTTCGCCGCGCGCCCGCCCTTCGACCTGATCGCCCAACGCGCGCAATCCGCGTTCCGAAGGGTCGGGCGTCTCGCCTCTGCGGCGGATGCCCATCACTCAAAGGGTACCGCTCGCCGTCCGCAAAACGACGTCACATCAGCGGAATCACGCGAGGAACTCCCGTGTGAGCTGCGACGAAGCTCAGGCCGCTCCTTCGTTTCCTTCTTCGGCCCCGTACGCGCGGTAACCCGTGCGTTCGAGCTCTTCTGCAAGCTCGGCGCCACCGCTCGCCACGATCCTCCCGTCGACGAGCACGTACACCTTGTCGGCGCGCAGCTGGCGCAGCAAGCGGTGAAAGTGCGTGACCGCCACCACGCCGAGGCCCCACTCGGACGTGGCGCGCTCGATACGCTGCGCGACCACCCGTACCGCGTCCACGTCGAGGCCGGAGTCGATCTCGTCGAGCACCGCGAACTTCGGTCGCAACACTGCGAGCTGGAGAACCTCGTTGCGCTTGCGCTCGCCACCGGAGAGGTCCACGTTCAGCGGCCGGCGCAGGAGCCGCTCGTCGAACCCGATCGCGGCAGCTTCGTCGCGCAATCGTGCACGCGCCTCCGCGGCGCCCGTGTCGGCACGCGCCTCCGCGGCGCGTGTGTCGGCACGTGCCTCCGCCAGTGCGGCCTCGAGGAGGACGCCCGGCACCTCGATCGGGTGTTGGAGCGCGAGGAACAGCCCGGCCCGCGCACGCTGCCAGGCCGGCAGGCCGACGAGCTCCGTGTCGTCGATCCGGATGCTCCCCGAGGTGATCGACGCGCCCGGGCGGCCCATCAGCGCGTGCGCGAGCGTGCTCTTCCCCGAGCCGTTGGGGCCCATGATGACGTGCACCTCGCCGCTCTCCACACGAAGGTCGACGCCACGGACGACCTCGCGGTTGCCGGCAGAGGCGTGCAGACCCTCCACTTGGAGCAGGCTCATCCCCGACACCCCGCCCCAGCCGAGAGACCATGCTGCGCGGCGGTCACGGGAGCACCACCGCGACCTCGTCGCCGTCGACCTCGACCTGGTAGACGGGGACCGGCTTGGTCGCCGGGAGGGAGCACGGTTCGCCCGTCGTCAGGTCGAAGGTGCTGCCGTGCCGCGGGCACTCGAGCTCGCGTTCGTCCGCCCACACCTCGCCCTCGGCCAACGAATAGTCCTCGTGGCTGCAGCGGTCTCCGATCGCGTAGAAGTCGTCGTCGATCCGCACGAGCGCGATGCGGTGCTCGCCGACGTCGAAGCGACGGACCTCCCCGCTCGCGAGCTCGTCGCGCCGCAACAGGACGACGCGCTCACCCATGGTCCGCACCCTCGCGGCCGGTGCGCGGCAGGTCGGCCCCCTCCGGATCCAGCTCCAACGTGCTCGTGAGCCGCAGCCCTACCTCCCGTCGCAGTCGAGGGACGAGAGCCGGCACGGGCGACCGCTGCACGATGTCGTCGAAGAAGCCCAGCACGATCAGCTGCTCCGCGCGGGCGGGCGGGATCCCCCGCGACTCGAGGTAGTAGCGCTGGTCCCCGTCCACGGGCCCGACGGTCGAGGCGTGGCTGCACCGCACGTCGTTCTCCTCGATGTCGAGGTTCGGGACCGAGTCGGCGTGAGCACCCTCCTCGAGCACGAGGTTGTGGTTCGTCTGGAACGCGTTGGTGCGCACGGCCCCACGCCGCACCCGGATCAGCCCGCTGTAGACGGACCGCGAGGTCCCGGCCACGGCGCCTTTGCACAGAAGGTCGCTCGTCGTGTGCGCCGCGGCGTGGTCCTGCAACGTGCGGATGTCGTGGATCTGGGAGCCGGTGCCGAGGTAGGCGGAACGCAGCTCGGTGGTCGACCCCGGGCCTTCCGCGAGCGCGTCCGTGCGGGATCGGTCGTAGGCGCCGCCGAGCCCGACCGTGAACGTCCGCAGCGTCGCGTCCCTGCCGGCCACCGCCGCGAGGCGCGAGATGTGCCAGACGTCGGTCCCGAGCACCTGCAGCGCGGCGTACGAGAGCCGGGACCCCTCGCCGGCGGCCAGCTCGGTGATCGGGACGACGAGGCCCCGTCCGCCGGCCACACCGGCCACGACCTCCACCACCTGCGCGCTCGCCCCCGCCCCGAGCCGCACCACCGTGCGCGGGAAGCTCGCGGGCCATCCCTCCTCCGCCTGCCCGCCGTCGGTCCCGTCCGGCTCGAGGTCACCGGAAGTGCACCAGTGGACGACCACGACGGGGGCGTCGACTTCCACCCGCGGGGGCACGTCGAGCACGACCACATCGGGATGGAACGCGTCGTTCAGTCTGACGAGCGCGTCCCCGCCGGCGAGGACCTGTCCGAGGATCTCCCCGGTGTCGGCGAGCACGTCGAGACCTCCGACGCGGACGGTCTCCGGGAGCGACCGCCGTTCCACCGCGACGGCGCGCCCGTCGACGGCGGTGACGAGCGCGGCGTGTGCCGCGAGGTCGCCGGCCACGCCGTCGACGAAGGCGCTCCCGAGCGCGCCAAGGGAGCTTGCGCCCGAGCGCGGCGCGTACTCGTCGAGGCGCAGCTCGTCGATGGGCGTGTAGCGCCAGACCTCCTCCTTCTCGGAGGGCATCGGCATCACGGCGAGGTCCTCGAACGCCTCGCTCCTGCGTTTCCGCAGCCACGCGGGCCCCCCCAGCGCAGCCGCACGATCGGCGGTGAACGCGCTCACGCCGCCGGCCTTCGTGGTCCGGTGGTTCTCGTGTTCAGCGCAGCTGTTGCAAATCTCATCGTCGTGGGCACGCGGGCAGGCATCCGGTCATCGTCGCGGTGACGGGCAGTGTACCGGCGAGGCCCGTCGCCGTCGTCACCCCGATCCCGTCCGCACCGACCCCACGTCGCTCGGCGCGTTCAGCGCTTGCGTCGCCACCACCGCTTCGCGGCGGCACGCTTCTCGCGGCGGGCGTCCTCTGCCCTCGCCTCGGCCAACGCCTCGGGAGCGATCGCGCTGACGATGCTCTCTGCGTCCTCGAGGATCGAGATGTCCTCGCCGGAGAATGACGGCTCGTCTTCCACCGGGGGCTCCACGAGACTGCCGTGCACCCAGCCGACATCGGCCACCCGTCGCTCGTAGGCCTTGCAGTCGTCGGGGCACCGCCAGGGAGCCTCCGGCGCGAGATCGAGGACGCAAAAGCGCGCCACCTCGCCGGAGGCGTACGTGCGGCTCTGAAAGTGCTTGCACTCCTCACGCATCGGCACGGTACGTCCTCCTCACGGTGGTCGCCGCCGCCAAGGCCGACGTCCCCGCGTCCGTGCCGCGCGCCGCCGGCGGAGTGGGGCGCGCCGGTCCGGCACGCCGACAGCCCGTCAACCGACCGATCCTTCCATCTGCAATTCGATGAGCCGGCTCCACTCGACCGCGTACTCCATCGGCAGGGTCCGGGTGACGGGCTCGATGAAGCCGTTCACGATCATCCCCATCGCCTGGCTCTCGGTGAGCCCGCGGCTCATCAGGTAGAAGAGCTGGTCGTCGCCGACCTTGGACACCGTCGCCTCGTGGCCGATCTGCGCGTCCTGCTCCCCGACCTCCATGTACGGCTTGGTCTCCGAGACCGATTCGTCGTCGAGCAGCAGCGCGTCGCAGCGCACGAACGACTTGGAGGCCTTCGCGTCCGGGTCGACGTGGACGAGGCCCCGGTAGGTGGTGACGCCGCCGTCCTTGGAGATCGACTTCGACACGATGGTCGACGTCGTCTCCGGGGCGGCGTGGATCATCTTGGCCCCTGCGTCCTGGTGCTGCCCCGGCCCCGCGTACGCGACGGAAAGCACCTCGCCGGACGCCTTTGGCCCCACGAGGTAGACCGACGGGTACTTCATGGTCAGGCGGGAGTTGTGGACGATGAACCCTTCCGAGACGAAGTTCCCCGTCCCCTCGACCTCGATGTCCCAGGTCGGCGCGAGGACCGCACCCTCGTTCACCTCCACCGGACGGACCTCGACCGAGCGCGGGAGCGCGACGGCGGATCGGCCGACCCTGCGGAACCGCTCGTCCGACGGCGCCGGCCGCCGTGCCGCCCCAGCGCGCAACGGCTCGCTCACCATTCCGACCAGCCGGACGTCCGCCCTGAGGTCGAGCCGGTGGCTTCCACTGCGCCGGGGCTCGTGACCGACGATCCCGATCGGACCGTCGGCGTCCTCCTCGTCGTGGATCCGGCACGGAACGCCGAGCGACGTGAGGACCTGTGCGACCTCCTGGAGCAGGGCCCGGCTCTCCGACTCGATCGAGAAGCCGCGGCGTTCCTCGGGCGCGCGGCCGCCGGAGTCGAGGAAGCCGGCCACGAACGCGAGGCGCTGGTCCTCCGGCAGGTCCAGGGCCCAGCCGGGCACCCGCTTGCGGACCGCCCCTGTCGCGAAGCCGTTCAGCTCGAACAGCTCCGCCAGCTCGACGCTCGCCCAGCGCACGCTCATCCCGTCGCGCCCCTCCTCGTGGGCGACCCCGGGGAGCAGTTGACGCACGACCTCGAGCAGCCGCGGCCTGGCGCGGTCGTCACCGGGCGTGGAGAACGTCACGCGTGCCGAGCGACGACCACGGTTCTGCGCCGGTTCACGCTCGATCGAGCCGGCCCCGACGAAGAGGCCGAACAACCACATGAGGTCTCCGGTGGTCTCCTCGATCTCGGACCGCTCGAGCTTGTGCGGGTGGCCGTAGTCGACCGACGTCACCGGGACGATCGCATGGGTCAGCTCGTCGGCGCGTACGTACGCCGGCCGGTACCGCCCGGACTCCTCCGCCCGCTCCGGGTCGTGGCGATACGAGTGGTCCGGGTCGTGGCCATACGAGTAGAAGGGGTGGTTGTCGGTGACCCGGAGCGATCGCGCACCGACGCGGACCTCGCGCACCGGCTGGTACCCCGAGAACCGCTTGGCGGTCACGGTTCGGAAGCACAGCTCGCCGGTGCCCTCGTCGAACGCGAGCACGCGGTCCCCGGGTGACACCAGCTCGATGGGCTTCGTCCCGGCCGGGGTCGTCACCCGCGACCCCTGCGCGAGGCAGCCGATGTTGCCGTCGATCCATTCGACGTGCGACTCGGCCTCCGCGCGGGCGCGCTTGGTCACCAGGTTGTAGACGTTGTTCGACCAGTTCTGGATGGTGGTGTAGGTGATCCGGCTGCCCGGAAGCGCGATGAGCTCCACGACCGCCGAATGCAGCGAGTCCGAGGTGTACACGGGCGCCGAGCAGCCCTCCACGTAGTGCACCTGCGAGCCTTCGTCCGCGATGATGAGCGTCCGCTCGAACTGGCCCATGTTCTCGGCGTTGATGCGGAAGTAGGCCTGGAGGGGCATGTCGACCTTCACGCCCGGCGGGACGTAGATGAAGGAACCGCCCGACCACACCGCAGAGTTCAGGGCTGCGAACTTGTTGTCGTTCGGCGGGATCACCGTCCCGAACCACTTCCGCACGACGTCGGGGTACTCGCGCACGGCCGTGTCCATGTCGCAGAAGAGCACGCCCTGGGCTTCGAGGTCTTCACGGTTCCGGTGGAAGACGACTTCGCTGTTGTGCACCACGAAGCCCTCGGCGACGAAATTGTGGTGCCCGGCGACCTCGATGTCGTAGACGGGCTCGACGCCCGCCCGCTCGATCCGCTCCACCTCCGTGAACCCGAGCATCCCGAGCATCTCGCCCGTGAGCGCCGGGTGCCCCGGGACAGCCGGTATGCGGTCGGAGCCTCCCGACAGGGCCGACAGCTCCTCCACGTCGGAGAGCAGCTGCGCACCCGCGCTGCAGTGCGTCGCGTCCTTCGAGCTCGGATGGTCACGGATGCCGCCGTCCGGGCCGAGCAGCCCCCTCAGGAGTGAGAGCCGCTGCGATCGCGGAAGCCCGTACACCCAGTCGGGGAGACGCGTGGCGAGCGAGCTCCCGGCGAAGCCGTTCAGCTCCAGGTAACGCCCGAGGGCGGCGGCGGTCGGGCCGCCAAGGAGTAGGTCCCCGTCGCCGCTGGGCTGCAGGTCCAGTCCGAACAGCTCGTGCGCCACCCGCCGGATCTCCGCAACGAGCCTCTCGTCGGTCCGGTCGACGGCGATCTCGACGGACACGTGCCGACCACGGTGGTGCAGGTAGCCGTTCCCCAGGTACACCCCGAGGAACCAGCACAGGTCGTCGCTCGAGGTCCGGGGGAGCGTGACCCCGGCTGCCGTGCCGGCGCCGTCGGCGCTGTCCACGAGGTCCACGCCGTCCACGAGCATCGGGGCGGGCACGCCGTACTCGGGGACGTCGGTCGCGATCGCGACGAGGTCGCCGACCGCGAGATCCTCGGCCGCCACCCACGTGGCCACGTCACGCGCCGTGCGCGCACCTGGACGGCGTCCGCCGCGCAACACCAGGAAGGGATGGTTTCCGGACGCGCCGATGGTCCGGCCGCGAGCGGTGATCTCGAAGATCTCCTTCTCCCCCGACTGCCCGCCGGCCACGACCGTGGCCACCTCGAGGGTCCGGGTGCGCCGGTCGAGGGCGAACACGCGATCCCCCGGCCCAATCTCCTTGATGGGGACCATGCCCCGCGAGGTCCACACGCGCGTGGAGCCCCGCAAGCACTCGTACTGCGCGGTCACTCCGGCGAGGTACTTGCGCTCGGCCTCGGGGATGCCCAACCGCTCGTACGTCCGCTTGATGGACTCGGGTAGCTCCTCCCAGTCCTTCACCTGCCCGCCGGTGGGCTTGATGTAGTAGTAGATGTCGTCGAAATCCAGGTCCGGCATGTTGACCGCGAACCATTGCGCCATGGGCTTCTTCTCGAAGCGCGTCAACGCCTTCAGCCGGAAGTCGCGCATCCACTCGGGCTCGTGCTTCATCGCCGACATCTCGCGGACGATCTCCTCGTTCAGCCCCTTCTTGGGCTTGAAGACGTAGTCCTCCTCGTCGCTCCATCCGAGTTGGTAGCGGCCGAGGTCCAGATCCACGGATGCCATGCGGTCGACTCTCCTTGCGCTTGCCGGGTCGCTCGTCGCCGAGTGCTGGTGCTGGGACGTCCCGTCGAGGAGCTCTCCCACCCCCCAACCCGGGGTTGGGAGGGTCCCGACGAGGGGATTTTCCCTATCCCGATAGTAACAACTCGGAGGGCCCGATCCATGCGCCGGGGCCCAGGCGCGGCGGCCTCCGCCCCGCCCCCCACCCGCCTTCCGAGCCACCCGCCGCCCTGCCCCCGGCGGAGGACGTTTCCGCGGGAACGTCGCCGCGGGAACGTCGCCGCCAGCCCCGCCACCCAAAATACTTTGACGCCGAAGTATCATGAGGGCGTGGCGGACCGTGGCCGGTGGCAGGAGGAATTCGACAGGTCACCGTCTCGCGGCGTCCCGTTCGAGACGATGTCGGGCATCCCGCTCCAGCCGGTCTACGGGCCCGACGGCGCCGAGCTGCCCGGTCAGTTCCCTTACACGAGGGGCCCCTACGCCTCGATGTACCGGTCCCGTCTGTGGACGATGCGGCAGTTCGCGGGGTTCGGTACGGCCGAGGACACCAACCGCCGGTTCAAGGAGCTTCTCGGGTCCGGTGGCAACGGGCTCTCCACCGCCTTCGACATGCCGACCCTCCTCGGGCGTGACTCCGACGACCCGCTCGCCAAGGGTGAGGTCGGACGGGCAGGCGTCGCAGTCGACACGCTCGCCGACATGGAGACCCTGTTCGAGGGCATCGACCTCGGCACCGTCAGCACCTCGATGACCATCAACTCGGGGGCCGCGGCCGTGATGGCGATGTACGTCGCAGTGGCTGACCGGACCCGTGTGCCGAGGACCGCGCTCGGCGGCACCATCCAGAACGACATCCTGAAGGAGTACCAGGCGCAGAAGGAGTACGTCTTCCCGCCGCGCCCATCGGTGCGCCTCGTGACCGACCTCGTCCGTTTCGCGACCGCCGAGCTGCCGCGCTGGCACCCGGTCTCGGTCTCCGGCTACCACATCCGCGAAGCCGGCTCCACCGCGGCGCAGGAGCTCGCATTCACGCTCGCGAACGGCTTCGCGTACATCGAGGCGTCGACGGCTGCGGGACTGACCGTCGACGAGTTCGCCCCCCGCCTGAGCTTCTTCTTCAACGCCCACATCGACTTCTTCGAGGAGATCGCCAAGTACCGTGCGGCCCGGCGGATCTACGCCCGCTGGATGCGCGACCGCTACGGGGCGACCGACCCGCGCTCGATGACCCTGCGGTTCCACACCCAGACCGCCGGGGTGTCCCTCACCGCCCAACAGCCCGAGGTGAACCTCGCTCGGGTGGCGATCGAAGCGCTCGCCGGGGTGCTCGGGGGGACCCAGAGCCTCCACACCGACTCCTACGACGAGGCGCTCGCCCTCCCGACGGAGAAGGCGGCGCGCCTGGCGCTCCGGACCCAGCAGGTCATCGCGGAGGAGACCGGCGTCGTCCACGTCGCCGACCCTCTCGGCGGCTCCTGGTTCGTCGAAGAGCTCACCGACGAGCTCGAGCGGAGAGCCGAGGAGGTGTTCGCGCATCTCCTGGACGTGGGAGCCGGCTCGATGCTCGAGGGGGTCTTCGCCTGCGTCGACGACGGGTGGTTCTGCGCCGAGATCGCAGACGCCGCATACCGGTTCCAGTCCAAGATCGCTTGCGGTGAGTGGGTGCAAGTAGGGGTCAACCGCTTCACCGAGGGGGACGACGACCGGACTCCGATCCTGTACGTCGACCCTGTGGTCGAGGATCGCCAACTCGAGAAGCTGGGCGCCGTCAAGCAGCAGCGCGACGACGACGCGGTCCGCCGCTGCCTCGATCGCCTCGCACGAGAGGCGGCCGATCCCACGGTGAACCTGATGCCGGCGCTCATCGACTCGGCGAAGGCGTACGTCACCTTGGGCGAGACCATGCACGCGCTCGAGTCGGTGTTCGGCACCTGGTTCGAGCCCTCCTCTGTGTGAGCGGGCACGTGCTGACCGAGAAAGACCGGGGACCGCACCGACTTCCCGAGCCCCCTGTCCGGGTGCTGCTCGCCAAGGTCGGCCTCGACGGGCACGATCGGGGCCTGCGCGTCGTCGCCCGGGTGTTGCGTGACCACGGCTTCGAGGTGGTGTTCGCGGGCCTGCGCCAGTCCCCCGAGTCGATCGCGGCCGCCGTCGTCGAAGAGGACGTCGACGTCGTGGGGGTTTCGATGCACAACGGGGCGCACCTGACGCTCGCCCCCGCCGTCGTCGGGGCGCTCCGGGGTGCGGGCCTCGACACGCCCGTGGTCGTCGGAGGGATCGTCCCCGACATCGACGTGCCGCGACTCGAAGAGGCCGGCGTCGCCGCCGTGCTCGGCCCGGGGGCGTCCAACGAAGAGGTGGTCGCAACGGTGCGGGGAGCCGCGCACCGCCCCGCCTGATCCTTCGCCCTACCCGCCCCTCACGCCCCACCAGATCCTTCGCCCCGGCTGACCCTTCGCCCCACCTGACCTTCCGCCCCACCCGCCCCTCATGCCCGGGACGGTCCGGCAGCCCGGCAGGGCGGATCGGGCGCGAACGGGCGGCGGCCGTGACCCCTGCGACCTGAAGGGGTATCATCTCGGCGGGGATGGGAGGAACAGGGTGGGTCGGCGATCTCGCCTCTTCCGTGGGGATCATTGGGCCCGTACTCGCACCTTCTTTTCGCGCGCCCTCGGACGGACCCTCAGGGCGAGATGTCGACGAGGCGACGAAGGTATGTCGATCATCGAGGTCGTGATCGCCTTTGTCGTCCTGATGGTCGTACTGGTGCCTATCGCGCTCCTCTTGTTCAACACCATCGGGCAGGCTGCCACAGCTCGCGAGCGTCTGACGGCGCTCTCACTGGCAGAACAGTACGTCGACCTCTTGAACAACACACCACTCGACGGCACGCACAACACGACACCCAGTGACACGTCGCTGCCCGTGACCAACGACACAATCGAGCAGACGACGGCACCTATCGTCCGCTCGACAGTGTCCTACTCCGTGTACGCCCGGTTCACATGGGCGCTCCACGAAGCCTCGACACCAGACCTCTGCACATCCGGAACGGCCCCGACGTTGCTGGACCTCCAGGTGACCGTCGAATGGGGACTTTCCAAGCAGAAGATCGCCGATACCACGATGATCGAGTATCCACCCTCGGGGATACTCACCGACGGCTTCCTGGCGATCAAGGTGGACGGGGACCCGGTATCCGGTCCACCGGACGATGCACACACACACGCATGGAAGACACGGGTGAGGGCGGTCCCGGTCACGATCGAGCCGGGATCGACAGTCACGGGGTACACCACGGTGACGCGGTACCCGAACGAGTACGGCTGCGTCTTCGAGGAGGTCCCACCCGGTAACTACACAATCTCCGTCGGCGACCCGTCGCCGGGCATCCCGACGGGCACGGACTACGGCACGCCGTCGTGGGTCGCCAACTACGACGAGGAGCTGACGGAGAAGGCGCCGTCGCAGTCCACCGTCACCGTCGGGGACGTCACGACTGTCGCGTTCACATACGACGAGGGATCGTTGGTGGATGTCACGTACCCCTCGACGACCGTGGCCGAAGGTGACGTCACCTGCCCCGGTGTCGGCTCGATCCTCTGCATGGCGGCAGGGCAGTCGCCCGCGACAGCCGTGACGCCCGAAAAATCGCCAAAGGCCGACATCTCGCTGCTCACGTCGTCGGGTTGGACCCTGTACCAGCCCTCGGCCACCCGCTTGACGGCGACCGCATGCGCCGGCTCGACCCGCTGCATCAGCGTGGGTTACAAGCAGACAGGCAGCGGCTTCGCGGGTGCCTCCGTCTCGACCCCGACGAGCGCGGTGCAATTCAGCACCGATTCGGTTCCCTCCGGGGTGACCGCGATCGACGGCATCACGTGTCCGAGCTCCTCCAGGTGCTACGCCTACGGCGAGGACTCCGGCAGCTCGAGCGCCGTGATCCTCTCGGCAGCTGTCGGGACAGCGCCCGTCGCATGGAGCCTCGACGGCGGCCTCGCAGGCGTCGCCACAGTGTCCGCCCTGTCATGCCCCTCGAGCGGTACGTGTTACGCGCTCGGGTCGACGTCGTCCGGTGAGCCGACCATCGTGTCCCTCGCCGCCACAGGCGGCGCGTGGACGACGGACACCTTGCCCACCACTCCTTCCAACGTCACCACCGTGTCCGAGCTCGCGTGCAGATCGACGTCGTGCTTCGCGCTGGGGTCGAGCTCGACCGGGGCGTCGGTGCTCTCGTTGAGCGCGACCAGCGCCACCACCTGGATCGAGGACACACTGCCGACGGCGACGGCCCTCACCCAAGTCGCCTGCCCGTCGGCCAACCACTGCTACGCGATCGGAAGCGAGTCGTCGTCCACGTCGATCGTCGTGTCGCTCTCGTCCGTCACAGCCACAACAGTGAAGTGGACCACCAACACGCTGCCCTCGTCGATCAGCGCGCTGTCACTGCTCGTGTGCCCTGCCACATCGACGTGCTACGCCACGGGATCGAGCGCCACAGGGCCGGCCGTCGTCTCTTTGCTCGCCACAACCGACACATGGACGACGGACAGCCTTCCGACGGGCATGGACTCGGTCTCCGACCTCGTCTGCCCGAGTGCGTCGAAGTGCGCCGCAACGGGCACCGCCACCGTCGGAGGATCCGCCAGGGCCGTGATCCTCTCCCTCTCGTCGCCAACCGCGTGGACGGAGGACACCCTGTCGTCGAGCGTCGTGCCCGTCTACTTCGCGGGGATCGCGTGCACCGCCACAGGCCCCAAGTGCGCGGCACCCGGGGCGTCGACGACCGGTTCGGTCTTCCTCTCAGCGACACTCACGAGCCAGAGCTGGACGGAAGGCACCGAGACCGGCCTCGTGGGCATGTCCCTCGACGAGACGCCCGTCTCGGTGTACAACGCCGACCTGAGCCCCTCCACAACCCTGGAGGTGGTAGCGCCCGCGAGCGGCGATGTAAGCGACATCGGGCCGCTCTTCCCCTTTACGAGCGGGTACGAGATTGCCGCCACCGAGTGTGCCCCTCAGGTCACCTCGACAGCGACGGCGGTGAGCAGCGTGCCCGGAGGCACCGCGACGTCGACCCTTGCGATGGGCCTGCTCCCCGTCGAGGTGGAGAGCACAAGCGGCGCACCGGTGGCTGGGGCAACAGTCACGGCGACGCCGACTTGCACGCCACTCACCCCACTCGACGGTTCCAACCGGACAAAGTTCACACTCGAGCCGACCGGTCCCTTCGGAACGAGCGAGACGGCGGTGATGTACGGCACCTATCAGATCACGGCCACGTCGGGCAGCCTCAGCGCTAAGGCCACGGTCACCGTCACAAAGACGGACATCCTGGTAAGCGGAGTCGCCGACCCGCTCCCGTCACCGGTGGTGGTGAAACTGTGAGCCCCCAGCCGGTACGCCGGGTATCCGCCGTCTTCCAACGAGCCGCGCGCAGTCGGCGTCTCCGGGCACGTGACGACCGTGGCTTCACCTTGGTCGAGATGGCAGTCGTGATCGTCATGATGGGGATCCTGATTGCCATTGTCGTCCCGATCGTCAGCACCGTCACCCAGACGACCAGCAAGGTCGACGTGACCTACTCCAACGTCGATGAGCAGCTCATGCTCTCCACCACCCTCCAGGAACTCGTGCGTTCCGCCGTTGCTCCTGCGCCGAGCGTCACAGGATCCACGCCGGTTCCCGCGTTCACATACGCGGCGGGTCACCAGATCACCCCGACGTCGATGACGTTCTACACGAACACCGGCACACCTCGCGGCCCCGAGATGGTCGTCGCCAAGTGCACCCCGGTGTCCACAGCGGACACGACAGCGTGCAAGTCGCCGACATCCACATTCTCAGTGGTCGTGTACAAGGCCGAGGAGACACCGAAGACGAACACCTCGTTCTGTCCGGACATCACTGGGACAACCACCGCCCGTTGCCGTTACACGACAACCAGCTACGACGACACGACGCTCCACGTCACATCCCGGACGCTGATCACAATCCCCTACGTGAAGAACGGCGCCAACGGAACGCCCCTCTTCGTCTTCGCCTACGGTCCGGACCCGATTCCCGGACAGCCAATGGTCACCACCACCGTCTGTGCGCCGGGTTACACGGGGACGTGCACGTCGAGCGACCACACGGCCTTCGCATCGTGTTCGGTTGGCACCCTGACACAGCCCTTCGAGAGCTGCCTCTCAGGGGAGATCGAGTCCGTCACCTACGACCTGCAGATCAACGCAAAGACGACAAACCTGTACGGAGGTGCGCAGGCAGAGGACGACACCGGCATCTTCGTGCTCTCCTCTACGTCCATGAAGTACGACCCGTCGGTGGGTTGAGATGGGTCGGTTCCTCCCTCGCGCCGGAGTCGCCCGACGGCGAGCCGCAGGTCGATGCCGGGAAAGCGGTCAGGCGGCGCTGGCGCTCGTCATGGCCCTCGTGATCCTGCTCACCACCAGTGGGACCCTTCTCGCCGTCAGCTCGATCGCGCACGACCCATTGGTACAAGCCGACGTCCTCGACCACTACGCGTACCGCGCCGTGGAAGCCGGGATCAACAGCTATCTGAGCACGATCAACGCACAACCGTACCTCGTGAACTGCAACACCACATCGACGAGCTCCACATGCCATACAGAGCTGTACGACAAGTGGAGCAAGGTGCCCGACACGACAGTGTCCACAGACACGATGCCCGAGTACTACCTGTGGACCAACCCCCAGCTGTGCTTCAGCAAGACAGAAACGAAGGACACGACCTGCTATGCGGCGTCGGCGACCACACCCCCGTCAACCGGCAACCTCGAGTACGTCCAGATCCTGGTGGTCGGTGCCGCGGGCACCCCGGGCAACTTCGAGTACGAGCAGTCGGTGGCCAACTTCGCTCCGGAGAACGGGTTCCTCACCCACCTCTGGTGGAGCGACTACGAGGCAGAGCCCAAGACAAAGACAGCGTCACGGACGGCGTGCAAGTACGACTACGACAACGACTACAACGGAGCGACATGCGATCCGTCGACGACCGGGGACGGCGCCGTCTTCTTCGGGCCGGGCGACGTCATCGACGGTCCGGTGTTCACCAACGACTCCATATACGTGCTGACAGATCCCACCTTCGGCACATCGAAGGGGACGAACCTCACGCCTATCGACACGGCGGACCCCTCCTGCCAGTTGGTGGGAGAGCCGGGCAAGACCGGAGGATCCCCGTCCTTGGGCTGCGAGTCCAGCCCGACATCGCGGGCGAAGTACACAAAGACAAACTCGCACTACCGCCAACCGGTCGAGACGCCCCCGTCGACCGACAGCAGCCTCGAGACACTGGCGGCCGAGGACGGCTGCGTCTACACCGGCCCGACGACGATCTCGTTCATCGCGACACACACGTCCAAGACCGGGTACATGAACGTCTACAGCCCGGAGACGGTCGTCGATGGAGGCCACGATTCCGACAATCTCTCGACGAACGACAACGATTGCCTCGGGACAGACATCCGTCTCCCCGACGGCACACCGGACGGGGCGAAGGGCTTCGGGAACGGGGTCATCTACGTCAAGACCGGCTCCGGAAGCTGCTCGTCGGAGGACGACAATCCCTACGACGCCTATCTGAGCAAGACAGTCGAGGTCACAGTCGTCGTCACAGAGACAGTCACAGTCACAGTGACAGTCACAGTCACAGTGACAGTCACAGTGTACACACGCGCCCAGAACAAGGAGGTGAAGGAAAAGAAGAAAGAGAAGGAGAAGGAAAAGGAGAAGAAGAAAGAGCCGGTCACCGTCAAGGAAGAGGAGCGCGAGACGGTCGTCACAGCCACACGGTCTCAGACATACAAGGACACCGACACACCGAGCACCTTGAACTGTGCAGGAGACGCGTTCGTCCACGATGCCAACAGCGCCCCGACCGGCAAGGAGGTCGGCGTCGCCGGCAACATCACCGTTGCCGCGGAGAACAACATCGTCGTCACCGGCCCTCTGAAGTACACCGACTGCCAGACAGGCTTCACAAGCAAAATAAACAATGAGAGCTGCACGTACAACGACGGGTCCGTCGCAGTCAACGACTCGCTGGGCCTGATCGCCAGCAACTATGTGGTGGTGAACCGCCCGATCTGCCCGTCGGACCACACAACCTCAGCGAATCCGTACTGCACAACGAGCAAGAAGCTCCTGAAGCAATGCGCGACCGAAGAGTCCGGCGTGACATGGGCGACATGGGAGGACGCCCTCTGCAACACGGGGCAGACACTCGTGATCGACGCTGCCGTGCTGGCGCTCTCGCACTCGTTCACGGTGGACAACTACACAAAGGGCGGCACAACAGGAAAGCTCGTCGTCTACGGGGCGATGGCCCAGTACTGGCGCGGCCCGGTCGGCTTGTTCGATACAGACAAGGTTGTCGACGGCTACTCGAAGGAGTACACCTGGGACAGTCGCCTGCAGTACGTGTCGATCCCCTACTACCTGACCCCCGGCACGGCGTCGTGGGGGCTCGCCTCCAGCAGCGTTCTTCTCTCCAGTTCTTGCCCCACATGGCCGAAGCGGTTCCCTACAGGCTACAAGTACGTGAAGACATCCGTCGGGAACAGCACGACCACGTTACGGAGCACCACAGGGAAATCGATCGCCCGCGCCCCGACACCTACAGGTAGATCCACAGGTGCCCTCTGCAACTCGGCTTCATGACCGTCGCCGCGCCCCCGGGGCCCGCGGTGACGAACGCCGCTACGACGGGGTGAGCGTGACGGTGTAGGGGCCCGCGATCCCGCTCGGGAGCACCACGGGCACGCCGTCGATCGAGACGTCCGCCGACCTCGGCGCACCGAGAATGATCGTCGAACGGCCGGTGAGGGACCTGATCGTGGCAGACGCGCCGGGCGCGAAGGTCTGGGCGAGCAGGGTCGTGCCGCTCGCCGACGTCACGCTCATCCAACAGTCCGCTGTCGTGGCGCCGATGGTGAGCGAGTAGGACGTGGTCGCGGGCACATAGGTGGCAGACGATCCTGTAGAGGTCGCGGCGGTGTACCTCGGTGGAGCCGTCGTCGGCGGCGTCGAGTGGCCGTGGGAACGAGAGCCCGAGTGTGAATGCGAGGCTGCAGACTGCTTGGAGGGGTGTGTCACACGGTGTGCTCGCACCACCACGTAGGCCACCGCGCCGCCCGCGGCGAGGACGAGCACGAGAGCCGCGAGGGAACCACCGAGCCGGCGGGCCGGGCGTTCCATCACGAGGAGCGAGCGGTCTCGCCGTTTCGACGGTCCTCCGAGCGCCGTGATGCTGTGCCGGTGAGCGCTCTCCGCACCGATCTCGTCGGAGCTGGCTGCCTCTGCCCCCTTCGGGCGCTCGTAGCGACGGGCTCTCGCGGCGCCGGGTTCGGGGGACTCGTGCAGGCGCACGTCCCGTTCGCTCCCGCCGAGATGCCCAAGCACGTCCAGGGTCTGGCGATAGCCCGCAACCGACTGCGCTTCCCTGCTTCCGCGCCTCTTGAAGAGCGCCGAGGCGATCACGACGACCACGACGCCCGCGCCGAGCGCGACCCCGACCTCCACCTCCTCCATATAACAGGATCGGCACGATCGATGTGCATAGACGGCATTTACGAAAGGGACTCCCGCACGAGGTGTGGGTATGAATTACGGTTCAGATTCCTGTAGCCTCTCTTTTTCAGTAAAACTGCACCGGCGGTCTCCGCCGGGAACGGAGGAAAGAGAGCCGTGGTGGCGATCGAGATCGAGAAGATCGACGGGAGGCGGGCGCGAGGCCTCAGGACGCGGGACGCGATCATCAGTGCGTTGCTCGACCTCGTAGCAGGAGGTGACGTCGCGCCGACCGCCCAGCGGATCGCGGATCGGGCCGGAGTCTCGGTCCGGTCCGTCTACCAGCACTTTGCCGACGTGGAAGGGCTCTACGCGGACGCCGCCGAACGAACTTACGAATGGGTCCGCGAGACCGCCAGGGACGTCGACTCGTCGCTCCCCCTGGACCGGCGAGTCGACGCGTTCGTGGACAGCCGGACGACCACCCTGGAAGCTCTTCTTCCGTTTCACAGAGCAGTTCGACTGATGGAGCCCACCTCCGATCGAGTCCGCGGCTATCGGCTCGGTATGGAAAAGTGGGAAAAGGATCGCGTAGGAAAGGTTTTCGCCCCAGAACTTCGTGCGATGGACTCCTCCCAGAGATCCGTCGTGCTCGCGGGGATCGACGTCCTTGCGAGCGTGGACTCCTGGGACCACATGCGGCGGAACGGGCAGTCGGCCCGGGCGGCCCGTCTGGTGCTCCGTTCCGGGATCCTCTCCCTGCTCGGCGCCGCCGGGTAGGGGCTGGCAGGGCGGCCCCGGAGGCCGCGAAGTTCCTACACGGTCGTCGAGCAGCGTGCGCTTCCGACCGTGACCTCGACGTGCTCTCCCGGGTACTGGTGCCACAGGGTGACGTACGTGTAGCCCGCCGCGTCCGTCTCGTGGGAGTAGGTGTCCGTGCCGTCGGAGGCCGTTGCCTCCTCGTACGGCTGGTCCGAGTGGATGTAGACGTCGTAGTCACCCGGGTAGCCGTCGTTCGCCGGAGCGGTGGTCGCAGTGCACCAGTCGGAGGAGGCATGCACTCCTGGAGCGTGCCACGCCGCAGAGCCCGCGAAGTCGTGCTCGAGGACCGTGGCGAGACTTCTCACGATCGAGGCGTCCCGGGTCGTGACCCCGAGCTCGCGGTTGTCGTGGAGAGACGCCGTCGAGAAGTTCTCCGACCCCAAGAAAGCGTCCGCACTCGAGATGCCGGGGTCGGCGACGATCACCTTCGCGTGGATGTAGAGGCCCGGGTCGCCGGGGTAGGTACCCACCTTCGCTCCCGCCCGGACGAGCTCGTCGAAGGCGCTCGCGTACTCCGCTGTGTCGTTCATCACCACGTGCACCGCGACGCCGCGACGTGCGGCGGCGGCGAGGGCGTCCACGACTGTCGCGTCGGACAGCTCTTCGCTCTCCACCCACAGCGAGGAGCGAGCGGACGAGATCATCGTGAGCAGCACGCTCGACGAGTTGGTGGGGCTCCATACGAGATCGGCCCCGAGGGAGGGCACGATGGACCTATGGGCGAAATCGGCGTCGAAGGTGGTCACGATCGCACGCACGTCGGCGGGAACGGTGTCCAGGATCGCAAAGTCCCTCGTGTTCGCGTAGTCCTCTGACGTGAGGTTGAGCGTCATGATCCAGGCTTCGTCTGTGTCGACGACCATCGCCTTCTCGTGGTCGGCGTAGAAAACCGGAGGGGCCCAGGCCACCGACACGTGGTGCGAGGCGAGGTAGGCGTAGGCCGGGGCGTTGCGCGCGCCTTCCAGGTGGTGGTCCAAGACGACCCGGACGTCCACGCCACGAGCCTCGGCTCGGGCCAGGAGCTCCTCGGCTCGGGGGTCGGCGAGCTCGTACATCTCGAGGTCGATGCTCTTCTTGGCCCCGGCGATCGACGCGTAGATCTTGCCGAGCCCGTCTGTGGGCTCGACGAGCAGTGTGCGGAGCTGGGCAGCCGTCTCGTGGCGCGCGGCAGCGGACGCGCTCGGTGCCTCCACCGCTGCGGCGAGAAGCAGCGCGGCAGGAAGGATGGAGAGGGTCCTGATCGCCCGGCGACGTCTCCACACGCGACCAAATGGTGCCAGGTCCTTGCCGACGCCTGCCGCCGACGAGACCCCCGCGTCTCGTTGCCGGACGAGTCCCGCCGCTCTTCCGACGCCGCGTGCACGCAGGTCAGGTCCGCAGCCCGGCCCGGGGCCTGAGCGCGGGGGCGATCTCGGCCCGGCGGGGGTTCGCCTGATCTCGTGCGGAGAGCACCGGCTCGGCGACTCCCCAATCGGCGCCCACGTCGGGATCGTCCCACGCGAGCCCCAGTTCGTCGGCGGGGTTGTAGTAGCCGTCCACCAGGTACCAAAGGAGGAGGTCGGTCAGGGCCGCGAAGCCGTGGGCGACGCCCGGGGGGATGAAGAGCCCGCGGTCCTCTTCTCCGTCCAAGACGATCGACTCGGTGACGCCGTCGGTCCGCGAGCCTTCCCGCAGGTCGTGCAGCACCACTCGGGCGCGGCCCCGCAGCACGTACCAGTAGTCGGCTTGGTGCAGGTGGTAATGGAGCCCGACGATCGCGCCGGCCTGCTTCTCCGAGCGGTTGCCCTGCAGCATCTCGCGTCCGAGCGGCAGCCACTGGCGCCGGTACGTCTCGACGAAACGCCCCCGCTCGTCGCCGTGGACGTCGGGGGCGACCAACAGGACGTCGTCGATCGCACCCGAGAGGAATGACGGCATCGCCGCACAGTAGTGGGTCTGGCCTCGGCCGCCGAAACCGCCCTGAACGGCTCAGCGGCAGAGCCCGCCGTACGCGCTGCGGTAGAAGACGAGCGGGTTCCCTTCGCCCACCCCGAGCTCCAAGACCCGGCCCGTGACCAGTTCGTGATCGCCGGCATCGTGGACGGCGCCGAGCGCGCACTCGATCCACGCGAGGGAACCGTCGATGACGGGCGTGCCGGCGACACCGACATGCCAGGGGACGTCGACGAACTTGTCCGTGCCCGATTCGGCGAACGTCTCGGAGAGCGCCTGCTGCGCGTCGGTCAGGATGTTCACGCAGAACGCGCCCGCCTTCACCATGCGCGGCCAGCTCGTCGAGGTCTTCGCCGGGGCGAGCACGACCATCGGCGGACGTAGCGAAAGGGATGCGAACGCCTGGCACGTGAAGCCGACGGGCAGGCCCTCCTCGAGGGCGGTCACGACCGTGACGCCGGTCGCGAACCGGCCGAGCACGTCTCGGAAACGTGTCACACGGGTACCGTCGTGCCCTCCGTCGCGACGGCCACCTCCTCGAGCCGCCGAGCGTCCGCGAGGCGTCGCGCCTTGCGCGCGAGTGCGGCGACATCACGGTCGGAGTGTGACGGGTCGTGGTGGAAGAGGAGGAGTCGCCGGACACCGCTCTCCGCGGCGACACGGACCGCGTACCCGACGGTCGAGTGACCCCAGTCGGGCTTGGCTTCGAACTCGTCGTCCGTGTACTGCGCGTCGTGCAGCAGGAGGTCGGCACCTTCGCACAACGAGCGGATCGCGTCGGGCACCGTCTCGCGATCAGGAGGTGCCTGGTGGTCGGGGATATAGACGAGGCTGCGTCCGTCCGCTTCCACACGGAAGCCGAGCGTGTGCCCCGGATGGGGGACGCGCGCGGCGCCGACGCGGACCCGCCCGAGCTCGGTCCTCTCGGGCCCACCGGTCGCGGCGATCTCACGCACGTCGATCTCCCCGCCGAACTCCACCATCTTCACGGGGAAGAAGGGTGGTTGGACGACGCGTTCGAGCGCCTTGCGAAGGCATTCGTCTCCCTGGGCCGGTCCGTAGACGGTGAGGTGGGCCCGCGGCTCGTGGAGCGGGGAGAAGAACGGCAGGCCGAGGATGTGGTCGAAGTGCAGGTGGGTCAGCAACGCGTTCGCGACGAACTTCCCTTCGGGGCGGCCCGACCCGCCGAGGGCGTCGCCGAGAGCTCGCAGCCCGGTCCCGAGGTCGAGCACGAGGGGGGGTTCACCCTCGACGGACACGAGGACGCACGAGGTGTTCCCGCCGACTCGGCGGTACTCGGCGCCCGCGCAAGGGCACGAGCCGCGAACCCCGAAGAACGTCACGTGCATCACGACAAGGTATCCGCGTCTACGCGCTTCACGCGAGTGCGAGGAACCGTTCCTGCCAGCACGCAATCCCTTCGTCCACCAGCGCACCCGCGATGCGCAGGGCACGGGGCTCGTCGTCGGGCCATCCGGCCGCGTCGGCCAGCGCCCGCTCTGCGACCGGTGCACGACGCAGCGCGGCGACCAACCGGCCACGGCCTTGCCGGTCAGAACCCGCGAACGCCGCCTGACGGCGGCGATACGCGGCAGCGGGGTCGGCCGACCCGACGGGGTCTCCCGCCCACTTGCAGCCGGCCGCCAGCGGGCAGGCTTCGCAACGTGGTGCGCGCGCCGTGCAGCAGCGCGCGCCGAGGTCGAACATCGCCTGGTTGAACTGCCAGGGGTGCCCGGTCGGCACGAGGCGGTCCGCGAGCCGCTGGGCCTCCACCTTGCCCAGCGGGCGCCCGGCGACCGCCCGGGCGAGCACCCTCGCGACGTTCGTGTCCACCACGCCGGTCGCGTGGCCGTAGGCGAAGGCCAGCACCGCACGAGCCGTGTACGGGCCGATGCCCGGGAGGTCGAGCAACGCGTCGAGGTCGTCGGGCACCCGGCCGAGGTGCCGCTCGACGAGCACGACCGCGGTCCGATGAAGATTCAGCGCGCGGCGGTTGTACCCCAACCCCGCCCACGCACGGACGACCTCAGCAGCTCCGGCGTCGGCGCACGCGGCCGGCGTCGGGAACCTCGCGACGAACCGTCGAAACGGCTCGACGACTCGTGGTGCTTGGGTCTGCTGAAGCATCACCTCGCTCACGAGGACGAACCACGGGTCCCTCGTCTCACGCCACGGGAGGTCCCGCCACAGGTCCGGGGCGGCACGCAGAACGGCGCCGCGCACGCGCTCGAGCTCCAGCTCGAGCTCCAGCTCGCGACCGTCCGGTGCGGTCCCGCTCACTCAATCCGCGTCGGCCGCGGGCCGGGGACGGGTGGTGAACCGGAGGTCGGCCCCGGGCAGCGGCTCGCCGTCGATGGTCAGCCGCCAGGTGTAGCGCGCGCCGGGCGGCAGCGGGATGGGCCCCATGTTGACCGCGAGGGCGACGTCGATCGGCGAGCCCTCCGGCACCGTGGGCGGATGGCTCACGGTGAACTCGCCGCGCACCTCCACGGGCTGGGACCCGTCCGGGGTCTGCACCAGCACCGGGCGGCCGTCGGCGTCCTCCAAGAAGAGCTCCCAATGGTGCGCCCTATCAGCCTCGTTCCAGTCGACCTCGATCTTCAACGCGACGGCGGACGGCACCGGGTCCGGCCCCGTCATCGACCAGCCGCCGCCCAGGATGTAGAGCTTGCCGTCCGCGACCTGCGCGGCGTCGCAGAGCATCATCGTGACCTTCACGCCGTCGGAGGCTACCGTCGCCGCGCATGGATGCGCCCGTGCTGCGTAACGACGTCTACCGCCGCCCGTTGGCCACGGCACTCGACCGCCTGGCGGTCGGCGCGGGCTGGAGAGTCGTGGACGTCGGCGCAGGAGCGGGTGACGTCGCCGTGGCGTTGGCCGAGATCGTGGGCAGGAACGGCAGGGTCTACGCGGTCGACAGCGACCCCGTCGCGAGAGACGAGACCGCCCGCGCGGCCTCGGCGCACAGCCAGGTCCTCGCGATCACCCAGCGCGCCGAGGACCTTCGCCTGCCCGAGCCCGTCGACCTCGCCTTCTGTCGCTTCCTCCTGCTCCACGTGACCGATCCCGTCGCCGTGCTCGGGAGAATGGCCGAGGCGGTCAGAGCCGGGGGCTGGGTCGTCGCACAAGAGCCCGTCACCTCTGCAGGACGTGTCGACGGCCGACCGCTCTCGATGCCCGACGCGCGCGACCCGGACGTGGGTGCCCTGCTGCCGGCGCTCGTACGCCGCGCGGGCCTCGTGCTCGAGGACGCGTGGGCCGAGGCGCCGGCGGGCGCAGGACCGGGGCCGGTCGCGTCCTACCTCGAGGGCCTGACCGGTGTCGATCCCGGGAACGACCCGATCGTGCTCCCGCCACTCGTGACCGTCCTCGCGCGGAGAGCCGTCGCCGGCCCGTGAGCATCGGCTGTCGCCGGCCCGTGAGCATGGGCTGCGCAGTGGCGTGCCGGTCGCCTCTCGAGAGCCCGGACGGCTCAGCTCGCCGATCGCCGCAGGCCTGCGCGCTCGCCTCGGAAGACGAGCTTCTGAGCCATCTTCCGGCTCGCCTCGTCGATCATCTCGTCGCCGAACATCACCGCGCCCCTCGCGTCTTCCCGGGTCGCCTTGCGGTAGGCGTCGAGGACGTCCCACGCGCGGTCGAACTGCTCCTGGGTCGGCGAGTACACCTCGTTCAGCACGTCGACCTGGTCCGGCGTGAGCGCCCACTTGCCGTCGTAGCCGAGGAAGCGCGTGCGTTGCGCGTAGTCCCGCAGACCGTCGAGGTCGCGGACGTAGAGGTACGGGCCGTCGATCACCTGCAGCCCGTTCGCGCGGCCGGCGACGAGGATCTTCGAGTAGACGTAGTGGAAGTGGTCGCCGGGATAGTCCGCGACCGCGACCCCACCGGTCAGGACCGGCATCTGGACGGACGCGGCGAAGTCCGCCGGGCCGAAGACGATCGCCTCGAGACGCGGCGAGGCGGCGCAGATCTCCTCGACGTTGACGAGCCCCCGCGCGGTCTCGACCTGAGCCTCGATGCCGACGTGGCCTGCCGGCAGCCCGGAGCTCTTCTCGACCTGGGTGAGCAGCAGGTCGAGCGCGACCACCTCGTCGCCCGACCGCACTTTGGGCAGCATGACCTCGTCGAGGCGCTCCCCCGCGTCGCCCACCACCTCGATCACGTCGCCGTACGTCCATTCCGTGTCCCATGCGTTCACGCGCACGCACAGCACGCGGTCGTCCCACGCGAGGTTCTTGATCGCGTCGACCACCTTCCGGCGGGCGGCCACCTTCTCGGCCGGAGCGACCGAGTCCTCGAGGTCGAGGAGCGTCATGTCCGCGGGCACCGACGGTGCCTTCGCGAGGAACCTCCCGGTCGAGCCCGGGGTGGACAGGCACGACCTGCGGGGAAGATCCCGGGATCGATGCGACATTCCGACAGCTTGGCTCGGGAGGCCTGGACGGCGGAAGCCCCTGTTCAGCCTTCCAGGGACGGCCGTAGTCCAAGCGACTCTCCATTGCACCGCAACCGTAACCTTCATTTCAGCGCAACGCGCGTGGGGCGTAACCTTTGCCAGATGTTTCTGTAACCTAAATAACTTGTTGACCAGGGTGGATGCCGGGGATTTCCTACCTCCGGTGGGAACTTGTGGAAAACATTTCGACAAACTGGGTTGCCTCATGCGGCTATTTGCGTAACAATCTCATGCATTGTGACTGGCCCTGGGGGGAGTTCGCGCCCGACGACGCGCCACCCGGAGCCGATCCGCCTCCTTCACCTCCTCCGCCTGCTGCCGGTCGCCGGGCTCCTGGCCGTGGCGGTGCCGGTGGCGATCTCGACCGCGAGCGCCGGGGCGACAGGCTCGTTGTCGGCTGAGCAGGCGAAGGCGGCCGAGATCGAGGCGGAGATCCAGCAGACCGGCCAGCAGATCGACGCGCTGGACCAGCGTTACGAGGCCGCGCTCGAGAAGAAGGCGTCGATCGACTCGCAGATCGGGGCGACCGAGGAGCAGATCCGGCGATCCACCGGCAAGATCGCCAACGACAAGGTGGTGCTCCACAAGGCGGCGATCGAGGCGTACGTGTCGGGGGGGACCTCTGCCGCCGCCGACGCGCTGTTCTCGACCAACCAGACATCGGCCATGGACTCCTCGGTGTACAGCCAGGTCCTCACCGGGAACCTGAACACCTCGATGGCAGACCTGCACACGGCGATCGCGCAACTGGACGCCCAACGCCAAACTCTTCGGAGCGAGGACACCCAGGCGGCACAGGCTGTCACGACAGCGCGTGACGCCTACCAGAAGGGTCAGACACTCGAGGTACAGGAGAACGCCGCGCTCGCCCAGGTGAAGGGCGAGATCGCGTCCCTGATCGCACAGCAGCAGGCCGCCGCCGAGGCGGCCGCGCAGGCGGCGGCCCGCGCGGCCCTCGCCGCCGCGGCGGCGCAGGCGGCCGCCCGCGCACAGCTGGCCGCGGCGGCTCCTGCCCCCACGTCCACAACCACAACCACAACCACAACCACGACCGCAACAGCGACCGCAACCGCGACACCGACAGCGACATCCCCGCCACCCCCGGCCGCGGACGGGGCGGGTGGGCAGGCCGTCCAGGCTGCCGAGACCCAGCTCGGGGTTCCCTACGTCTGGGGCGCCGAGGACCCGGGGGGCGGCTTCGACTGCTCCGGCCTCACCGCCTGGGCGTGGGGGCAGGAAGGCGTCTACCTCCCCCACTACTCGGGCGCGCAGATGGCCGACAGCACCCCGGTGCCGATATCGGACCTCCAGCCGGGTGACCTGCTCTTCTACGGGCCCGGTGGCAGCGTCCACGTCGCCATGTACGTCGGCGGCGGAATGATGATCGAGGCGACGTTCCCCGGCACAGTCGTTCGGATCGACCCCGTGCGGTTCGGGACAACATTCGCGGGGGCCGGGCGGCCCTGATCCGCCGCGCCGCCGGCTGCCCCGCGCGGCGCCGTCCCCGGGGCGCGTTCTCCTCCCCGGCGCAGGCGGGGGATACTTGACCGGTGAGGCCCGTTCCCGTCGCCTTCCACATCGGTCCGCTGTTGGTGCACACGTACGGGCTCGGCCTCGCGGTCACTTTCTGGTTCGCGTACCGCTACTTCGAGCGGCGCCTGCGGGCGCGCGGCTATCCCACCAACTGGGTGTTGGCGCTCTTCGTCTGGGTCACGATCGCCGCCGTCGTCGGCGCCCGCCTGATGCACGTGCTCGCCAACCTCTCCTACTACCGTGCCGATCCCGCCCAGGTGCTCGCCGTGTGGCACGGAGGGCTCTCGTCGTGGGGCGGCCTCCTGCTCGCGGTTCCGACCGGCGTGCTCGTGGCCAGGAGGCGCTGTCCGCAGCTCCGCTTCGGTGCCGCGATGGACGTCGTCGCCCCGGTCCTGGCGTCGGCATGGGCGATGGGACGCCTCCTCGGGCCGCAGCTCATGTACGCCGGAGGTGGGCACCCGACCCACCAGTGGTTCGGGATGTACTACGCGGGAGAGGTCGGAAAGCGCCTTCCGGTCCCGATCTTCCAGGCGGCGGAGGACTTCGCGATCTTCTGCGCGCTGATCGTCGTCGAGCGCCGGATCGGGCGGCTCGTCGCGGACCGCGCCGCCTCCGCCTCCGCCTCCGCCTCCGGCATGGCGGCGCCGGCGGGCACCGTCATCGGCACCGGCATGGTGTTGTGGGGCATCGAGCGGGTGCTCGACGAGAAGCTCTGGCTCGCCTATCCCGGCCAGCTCGGCGACGTGCTCGTCGAAGCTGCCGGCCTTGCGTTGGCGGTGGCCGGAGTGGTCGTGCTCCTGGTCTCGAGACATCGCTGGCACGTGTGGCTCGCGACCGGACCTTCGATGCCTGAGACGTCCGCGGCCGTGGGCGCGACGGCGACAGCCGAGGAAGACGGGCACGAGACCGGTGCACCGGTTGGAGCCGGGCGCCGGTTCGCCGCGGATCGCGCGCAGGCCTGACGAAGTCGACCTGCAGGCGCAGGCTGCCGGACGGCGACCCGCACACCGCGCCCGACGTACCATGGAGCGCGCGGCGTAGGCCTGAGCGATCGGGGATCTTGCGAAGCGACGTCGGAAGGGGGGACGCGGATGCCCGAGGTGAGCGCGCCTGCAGAACAGGTGCCGGAGCACACGGTGGCACCGACGGCCGCGACGGCAACGCAGTCGATGGCCTCGCAACCGGCCACCATCGGTGAGATCTCCTCGCTCCTCAAGAGCGCCGGGGTGCGTCGACCGGCCCCGTGGGAGCAGGACTTCGGCAACCTGTCCTACGAGTGGCGGCGGATCCTCGCCGAGATCGTCGGCACGTTCTTCCTCGTTCTGGTCGCCGCGGGCGGCGGGATGGTCGCCGCCGTCTACGGGAGCACGGTCAGCAGGGGCGCGCAGGTCGTCGCGCCGGCCCTCATGGTCATGGCGATCATCCTCGCCATCGGCGCGGTGTCCGGCGCACACTTGAACCCGGTGGTGACGATCGCCTTCGCCTTGCGAAACGAATTTCCCTGGCGGCGGACCCCGCTCTACATCGTCGCCCAGGTCGTCGGCGCCATCCTCGCGTGCCTCTTCCTGTGGGCGCTGCTCGGAAAGGTGGGCGGGCTCGGCGCGACGGTGCCCGGCGCGCACGTGTCGAACATCCGCGCGATGTGGATGGAAGCGGTGCTCACCTGCGGCCTCGTCACCACGATTCTCGGCACCGCGTCGGGCGCCCAGAACGTCGGCCCGCTCTCCGCGCTGGCGGTGGCCGGCTACATCTCGCTCGCGGGACTGTGGTCGAGCCCGGTCAGCGGCGCGTCGATGAATCCCGCTCGCTCGCTCGGGCCGGAGATCGTGAGCGGCGACTACGCACATGTCTGGGTATACCTCGCAGGACCGACGATCGGCATGCTCGCCGCGGTCGGCATCGCCTACGTCATGCGCGGGCGCGGCCGGGACCCCACCGCCACGCGCGCGGCGCAAGGATCGCTTTCGGCGTTCCTCCCGATGAGGGGAGCGGCCAGCGGGCAAGCCGGGCAAGCCCCCCAGCCGGGAGCTCCCCAGCCGGGGCCACAAGGAAGCTCGAGCAGAGAGGCGGTTGAGCATGGCGAAACCTGACAAGCGCAAGGGGTCGACGGGGCGGCGAGGGGACCGCGCGGACCACGGGGACCATGGGGACCACTCGGACCCCGGCACGCCGACGGAGCACTGGAAGGAGGAGCCGGACGAGCGCGACTACCCCGCGGCGCACGACTACCTGAGCCTTCTTCTCGACGAACCGGACGTCGATCGCATGGTCAAGGCGCTCAAGGACGCGCCGATCATCCATCGGAAGGCGAAGGACCTGTTGCGTGCGAGCCGGCTCCCGCTCCTGAGCCCGGAGAACCCCGAGGTCATCAAAGACCTCCGGAAGGTGCGTCTGGGCGAACGGCTGAGCCCGGTGCTCCTCGTACGTGGCGCGCTCGTGGCGGACGTCTCGATGACGGTGGCCGACGGGTACCACCGGATCTGCGCCAGCTACCACCTCGACGAGGACGAGGACATTCCGTGCCGCATCGCCGACCCCCCGAGGGTCCGCCCGACGACGTCGTCCACGCGACAGGACGGCGCCCGTCGCCGGTCGGCGCCGCAGGCGGCGAGGGGAGCGGGCGAAGGGAACTGACAAGTTCTGGCAGGCCCTGAACAAGTTCGGACAGGGTCCTGACGGGCCTTCTCAGGCTCCCACCACCCTGCCGTCACTCGGGGGTACCGCGACCTTCTTCCTCCTCGCCCCGGGAACCACGTCCAGCCCGCTTGTCGCGCTGCCCGCGTTCGTCGCCGTCGAGCGCGGGGTGCTCGACCACCGCGACGACCTTGGCCGCCATGAACCGGGCGGTCCTCACCGGCGTGCCGCTCCGGGTCACCTCGGTGACCTCGACGGTGCCGCGGACGTTCGCCACTTCGACGCGTCGGCCGGCTTTCGTCGCGGTGACGTCGAACCGCTGCACGCCGGAGCCCACGTCGACGAGCACCTCCACTCGGTCTCCCTTCACCGCGTCCAGGGTACCGCCGTCGTCGCAAGCGGGCTGGTGCCGTGGCTCGGGCGGCGGCTCCCCGCGCCCGACCTCGTCCGGGTACGGTGACCGGCGGAATGGAGCGCGAGGACTGGGACCTGAGGTACACGGGGACCGAGCTGCTGTGGCACGCCGAGCCCAATCGCTTCCTCGTCGAAGAGACGGCAGACCTCGAAGCCGGCTCGGTCCTCGACGTGGCTTGTGGCGAAGGCCGGAACGCCATCTGGCTCGCCGAGCGAGGGTGGCGGGCGACCGGCGTGGACTTCTCGTCGGTGGCGCTCGCAAAGGCTCGCCGGTTCGCCGCCACACGGGGAGTGGACGTCGGCTGGGTCGAGGCCGACGTCCGGACATGGTCTCCTGTCGGCTCCTTCGATCTCGTCGCCCTGCTCTACATCCATCTCCCCTCGCCCCAACGGCGCGCCGTCTTCCGCGCGTTCGCCGGGAAGGTCGCCCCCGGGGGCCACTTCCTCGTCGTCGGCCACGACACGGAGAACCTCACTGCGGGCGTCGGAGGACCGCAGGACCCCGACGTGCTCTTCAGCGCCGAGGACGTCGTCTCGAGCATCGAGGGGTCCGGGCTCGTCGTCGAACGGGCCGGGCAGGTGCGGCGCACGGTCGCGACCGACGACGGGGATGCGGACGCGCTCGACGCGCTCGTGCGGGCCGTCCGACCGCTGGACCGATCGCCGTAGGAGCCGTTGCCGGCGCCGGCGAGGACGCGCCCGGCCACACGTCCCGTGAGGCTCACCTGCTCCGGGTCGTCGAGCTCAACCTCCAGCCTTCACGAGCCAGTCCTCGGCCGGCCGGCTGGACGCGTGGGGCCGGCACAGCCAACCCTCGAGCGCGACCACCAGCAGTCCGACGGAGCGTCGGCTAAGGGGTCGCACCGGGGACCGCCCCGGCACGCCGGCGCAGCCGTTCGAGGATCTTGGGGTCGAACCGGATGGACAGGGGAGCACTCATATCGCGCATTGCATTGTTCGCGCTACGGGCACGCTCAGGTGGTCTCCCCGTGGGACAGCGCGATGTCCTCGGGCCGCACCGGTGCACGCGTCAGCGGGAGGCCCGTCGCGTCACGGATCGCGGCGAGCACCGCGGGCCCCGAGGAGATGGTCGGCGGCTCCCCCACGCCTTTGGCGCCGTAAGGGGCGTCGGGCTCCGGCTCCTCGATCACCGTCGCCAGGACCTCGGGCATGTCGAGGATGGTGGGCAGCAGGTAGTCGGTGAACGACGGGTTCCGCACGCGCCCTTCGGTGACCACGATCTCCTCCATCACCGCGAGGCCGATGCCCTGGGCGATCCCACCCTCGATCTGCCCGGTCACCTGGACCGGGTTGATCGCCTTTCCGATGTCCTGTCCCGTCGCGACCTGCACGACACGGAGGAGCCCGAGGTCGGGGTCCACGTCGACCACCGCACGGTGGGCCGCGAACATGAAGGAGACGTGTGCGTCACCCTGGCCGTCGGCGTCGAGGGCCTTGGTCGGCCGGTGATGGAACTCCTGCTCGGTCTCGAGCGGCGCGGGGGAAAGCAGGTCCTGCACCGACAGGCGCTCCCCCGTCGCAGCCTGCACGACTTCCCCTTCGTCGAAGACGCACTGGGAAGCGGCGCACTCCCACAGCTCCGCGGCCCGCACGAGGAGCTCCGCGCGCAACGTCGAGCAGGCGAGCTGCAACGCGCCTCCGCTCATCCAGGTCTGACGCGACGCGCTCGACGATCCCGCAGATCCGACGTCGACCGTGCTGGCCGGTGCGAGCACCACGCGGCGCACGCCGAGCTCCTCCCGCACGATCTGTTGGGCGAGCGTGACGAAGCCTTGGCCCACTTCGGCGGTCGCGACCGTGACGGTCGCGACGGGCTCGTGGTCGACGCCCGTTTCGAGCCTGAGGCGTGCCGTGGCGAAGTCGTCGAACCCTTCGGAGTACGCGACGTTCTTGAAGCTCACCGCGAACCCCACGCCCCGGCGCACGTCGCCGGGTCCCGCCGTCGCGCCGGCACCCCCCGGCAACGCCAAGATCGATCCGCCGGGGTCCGCAGGGGGCGGGAGCGGGTGGGACGCTGCCGCGAGGATGACCTCGCGCACGGGCGCAGCCCCCGTGAGCACCTGTCCGGTGACGAGGCGGTCGTAGCGTTCGAGCGCGTTGCGCAGCCGGAGCGCGACCGGGTCCATCGACAGCACGGCGGCGAGCTTGTCCATCTGCGCCTCGTGGCCGTAGCAGGCCTGCACGGCGCCGAAGCCGCGCATCGCGCCGCACGGCGGGTTGTTCGTGCGCGCCGCGTACCCCTCGATGAACGCGTTCGGGACCCGGTAGGGGCCGGGCGCGAAGCACGTGGCGTTCGAGATCACCGCGTTCGAGGACGACAGGTACGCGCCGCCGTCGATGACGATCCGGGCCTCCACCTTGACGAGATCGCCGCCGCGCGTGGCATGGTGGCGGTACCACATGCGCGCGGGGTGGCGGTGCACGTGACCGAAGAACGATTCGTCACGCGAATACACCATCTTCACCGGTCGTCCGGTGCGCAACGCCAGCATGCACAGGTGGATCTGCAGGCTCACGTCTTCGCGCCCGCCGAAGGCGCCGCCGACTCCGGCGAGGTAGAGCCGCACGCGTTCGACCGGGAGGCCGAGGCTCGCGGCGATCTGGTCCCGGTCGACGTGGAGCCACTGCGTCGCGACGTACAGGTCCACCCCGCCGTCCTCCGCCGGCACGGCGAGGCCCGACTCCGGGCCGAGAAAGGCCTGGTCCTGCATGCCGACCTCGTAGGTGCCCTCCACGACGACGTCACCGGTCGCACCGGGGTCCCCGTGGCGGATGACGAGATGGCGGAAGACGTTCCCGTCCGGGTGGATCGGTGCCGCTTCGAGAGCCACGTCGGGATCGACGAGCGGGACGAGCGGCTCGTAGTCGACCACGATCGCCATCGCGGCCGCTCGCGCCGTTTCGGGATGGTCGGCGGCGACGGCCGCGAGAGGTTCGCCGTGGTAGCGGACGAGGTCGGAGGCGAACACGGGCTGGTCCGGTACTTCGAGACCGAACGTCGGGCGGCCGGGGACGTCCGCTGCGGTCACGACCGCGCGCACGCCGGGCGTCGCGAGCGCAGGCCGCGTGTCGATCGAACGGATGCGTGCTGCGACGTGCGGGCTGCGGAGCGTCTTCCCCCACAGCATCGCGTCCATCCAGAGGTCCGAGGAGAACGCGAACTCCCCACGGGTCTTCTGCGCGCCGTCGGGTCGGGCCGCGCTGGCCCCCACCCGGTCCGCGACCTGCCCGACCGCGACCCGTTCGGCTATCCCCGTCCCGCTAGGCGCCGGCACCGTGACCTCCGTCGGACCCTGCTCTCGACCGCTGCACGTCCCGCACGGCCTCGAGGATGCGGCCGTACCCGGTGCATCGGCACAGGTTTCCCGACAGCGCCTCGCGCACCGCCATCTCGTCGGCTCCGGGCACCCGCCGCAGCAGGTCGTGCACCGCCACGACGAAGCCCGGCGTGCAGAACCCGCACTGCACGCCACCGGCGTCGACGAGCGCGGCCTGGATGTCGGCGACGTCGCCCGCCGCGCTCAGTCCCTCGACGGTCTCCACGCGGCTCCCGATGGCGTCCACCCCGAGCACGAGGCACGCACAGACGACCACCCCGTCGAGGAGGACCGAGCAGGAGCCGCACTCACCCTGCTCGCACGCGTTCTTCGAGCCCGAAAGCCCGAGGCGCTCGCGCAGGACGAAGAGCAGGCTCTCGCCCAGCCACGCGTCCTCCACCGCCCGGCGGGTGCCGTTGACCGTCAGCTCGTAGGTGTCCGCCTGCACGTACGCGGGGACGCCGCCGGAGGCGTCGCCGGCGCCGGCCCTCCCGGGGCTCGCCCCGGCTCCTTCTTCACGTTCTTCACGCGGCACGCGTTCTTCACGCGGCACGCGCCACGCACCTCTCGAGCGCCCGACGCGCGATCACCTGCACCGCGCGGCGGCGGTACTCCGACGTGCTGCGGTGGTCGGTGATCGGCGACGCCGCGTCCGCCACCAGCTCGGCGAAGCGCGCCAGCGCCGCCGCCGACGCCCGCGGCCCGCCTGCTGCACGCCAGTCGATCGCGTCGGCGATGTGCGCTTCGGCCGCCGCCGCACGAACGGGGACCGGCGCGACCGAACCGAGCGCCACCCGCACGTCGTGCGCCTCCAGGTCGACCACGACGGCGGCGGAGGCGATCGCGATCACCATCGCGTTGCGCGTGCCGACCTTCAAGAACTGCTGAGGGCCCGGACGGCGGTCGAGCACCACCTCGACCACGACCTCGTCCGGCGCGATCGACGTGGTCTTCACGCCGGTCACGACCTCGCCGAGCGCCACGGTCCGCCCACCCGACGGCCCGCGCAGCCTGACCCGGGCGTCGAGCGCGGTGAGGAGCGGCAGCGTGTCGCCCGCAGGGCTCGCCGTGGCGACGTTGCCGCCGAGGGTCCCCGCGTTGCGGATCTGCGGCGAGCCGACGGTCCGCGCCGCGGCGGCGAGCGCAGGCAGCACGGAGGACAGCTCGGGGCCGCCCATGTCGGCGTACGTCGTGCCGGCGCCGATGACGACGCTCGCCGGGGTCACCTCGTAGCGTCGCAGCTCCCGCACCCGGCGCAGCGCCACGACGGCGGGCGGCCGCCTCAGCCCGAAGTTCACCTCGACGCAGAAATCGGTCCCCCCGGCGAGGAGTTGCGCGCCCGGCGTCTCCCTCAGCGCCTGGACCGCCTCGTCGACCGTCGTCGGGACGGCGACGCGTGCAACGGGCACGAGGTGGATCTTTGCTCGGATCTGAACAGACTGTCAATCAATCCGGCGTGGGCTTGAATTTTTTGTACGGCCGCACCCCGGCGCCGCCGGACGGCGCGGCGGCCTCCACGTACTCGTCCACGGCCGAGAGGTACGCAGCCTTGCGGTCCCTTGTCAGCCACGACGCCTCGAACGCGTGCTTGGCGAGCCGGGCCATGTCGGCGCGGTCGAGGCCCGCTTCCTGCTGGACCGCTTCGTAGTTCTCGGCGATGTACCCGCCGAAGTAGGCGGGGTCGTCGGAGTTCACGGTGACGAGGACGCCTCGGGCGACCAGCTCCGTCACCTCGTCGGCCATGAGCGTGCCGTAGAGGCGGAGGTTCGAGAGGGGGCACGCGGTGAGGCCGATCCGGCGCCGGGCGAGCTCTGCGACGAGCTTCGTGTCGGCGAGGCACTCGAGGCCGTGGTCCACCCGGTCGACGCCGACCAGGTCCAGGCACTCCCAGAGGTGCGCCACGGAGTCCTCCTGGCGAGGATCGCAGTGCATGGTGAGGCGGTAGCCCGCCGCCCGCGCGTCGGCGAAGACCGCGGCGAACCGGGCGGGAGGGCGACCCCGCTCGTCGGAGTCGAGACCGACGCCCAGCAGCCAGCCCCGGGCGAGGTACGGAAGGGACGCAGCGAGCGTCTCGGCCGCGGACTCCACCGGCTCGTCGCGCAGGAAGCACATGACGAGCGCGGTGTCGGGGCCGCCGTGCTCGCGCGCCTCCTCCTGCGCCCGGTGGATCCCCGACACCACCGCGTCGAACGGCACGCCGCGTGCGGTGTGCGCCTGGGGGTCGAAGAACAGCTCGCCGTAGACGACGCCCTGGCGCCGCGCCGTCTCGAGGTACGCACGCGTGAGCTCGTAGAAGTCCGCTTCAGCCTGCAGGCCCTGCATCGCGGCGTAGTAGGCGCCGAGGAAGTCGGCCAGCCCGGAGAAGGTCGACGGGCGGGTGCCGAGGTCCGCACCTCCCGCGCCGACGCCGTGGCGCGCGGCGAAGGTGGATGCCATCGCCGGCTCCAGCGTCCCCTCGAGGTGCAGGTGCAGCTCGCACTTCGGCAATCCACGGATGAACCCGTCCAACCTCTCCCCCTCTCGTGTACCTCGTGTCTCTCGTGTCTCTCCCGTGCGGCCTCGCGGCCCCGCAGTATTGCCCCTGGAGGCCCACCGCGCCGCGCTCGCAGTGTCCTGCGGCGAAGGTGCCGCGTTGCTTACTTGGTGCACGCACCTAGCACGGCGTGCGGCACATCGGCAAAAATTTTTCGGCCGGTGCCACCTATATTGCACTTTTAGTGGTAACCTCATCCCCGCTGAAGGCGCGGGATGGGGCTCACGCTTCCACGCATGTCCTGGGCGGAACACGGGACGGCGGGATCACCACCTCGCTTGGGAGCGTCGCGCCGCGCGGCGCAGGGGATGAGGAGGAGTCAAGTGGTCACGAGAGGGCTGCACGTCAAGGCCGGGTCCACGCGAAGGCCGCTCAGCTGGAAGATCGCCGGTGCGGCTCTCGGCACCGTCTTGGCGGGCACCGCCGCGTACGGCGCGACGCTCTGGGTCGTGGGCTTGAGCTCGAATTCGAGCGGTCAAGGCAGGTCCGGGGCCGTCTCGGACCTCACGATCACCGCGATCGCGACCCCGACACCGTCGAACCTCTTGTACCCCCACGGGGAGGGCGACGTCGTCGTCCAGATCACAAACCCGAACCACTTCCCGGTGACGATCACCAAGGTGAAGCTGCCGGAAGAGACGGCGTACGGGACCGGCTACACGAACAGCTCGCTCACCACGACCGAGACGGGGTGCGGGCCGTCCCTCACCGGGAGCGACGTCACGTGGCACTACTCGACGGCGACGACAGGCTCGGCGCACGTGCTCCAGACACCGCTCACCGTGGCAGCCAGCGGCCAGAGCGGTGACCCGTTGACCGTCACCTTCACCGACGACGCCTACATGGGGACAACAGCTTCGACAAGGTGCGAGGGCATCTACTTCAAGATGCCCGCGTTCACCGGCGTCACAGCCTACGGTGGCGGCAGCGGCACGCCTGCGTCGAGCCCGGCCACGGACAAGTGGACATCGTGATGCGCTTGCGGCGCGGTTCTCACCGTCGTCCCACGCGGACGGACGAACCGGCGTGGCGCCCGGGCTGACGTCTTGAAGCGCTCGACCGCGTCGGGGCGCGACTCCGGCCGCCCGGCGATCGTGGCCGCGCTCGCCGGGTGCCTGCTCGCGGCCGCTGCGCTGCGCGGAGGAGCCGAAGCCGGCGCGGCCACGAAGTGGGGCCTTCCGCTCGCGGGAGGGAGCGAGGCCCAGGCGAAGTCCGCCTCGCCGGCTGCACCGACCGACGTGAGAGGGACATGCGTCTCGAAGGCCACACCCAAGATCAAGGTGACCTGGCTCGCGGCGACGCACGCCACGGGCTACACGGTGTACGAGTCCAAGACATCGGGGAGCTACTCGAGCGTCGCGACGGTGACGACAACCGGTTGGACGTCCGGGACACTGACAAGCGGGAAGTACACCTTCGAGGTGTCCACCTCGATCGGAAGCCGGTGGTCGAGCGCCCGTTCGAGCGCGACCTCGTCGCGCACCGTCTCCACGACCGCCAGCACCACAAAGTGCAAGTGAGCGGTGAGCGGTCAGCGGTGAGCGGTGAGCGGCAGCGCCGACCCGCGGTGGGAGCAGGCTCCGGCGAGAGGCCGGCTCAGCGCGACCCGGCGTGACGGTCCCCGAGGCGTCGGACGGCGCGGCCGACCTCCCGGGCGACCAACCCCGCGTCCAGCGTCGCGAGCTCGCCCTCCTCCACGACCGCACGTCCCCCGACGAGCAGGAGCGCGAGCGTCGGGCGGGCGCCCAGCGTGAGCGCGGCCACGGGATCCGCGATCCCGGCGTGCGCGACGGTGTCCAGGCGCCACAGGGCGACGTCGGCGAGCTTTCCGGGCTCGAGCGATCCGAGCTCGTCTTCACGCCCGAGGCAGCGCGCGCCTGTCATCGTCGCCATCCTGAGCACCTCCCGCGTCCCGAGCGCGGCGGCCCCTTCGCGCGCCCGCGCCGCCAGCACCGCCCCGCGCACCTCGGCCCAGAGCTCCCCGGACTCGTTCGACGCGGACCCGTCGACGCCGAGCCCTACGGGCACTCCGGCCGCGAGCAGCTCGGGCACCGGCGCGACGCCCGCTCCGAGGCGGCCGTTCGAGCTCGGGCAATGCGCGACACCCGTGCCCGTCGCGCCCAACCTCGCGCGCGACGCCTCGTCCAGGTGGACGCCATGAGCGATCCACACGTCGCCACCGAGCCAGCCGAGCGACTCCGCGTACTCTACGGGCGTCGAACCGTACTGCGCTCTGCAGTAGGCGTCTTCGTCCGTCGTCTCGGCGAGGTGCGTGTGGAGGCGGACGCCACGGCTCCGGGCCAGATCCGCGGCGCGGGTCATGAGCTCTCGCGTCACCGTGAACGGTGAGCACGGCGCGACCGTGACGCGCACCATCGAGCCGGGCGACGCGTCGTGGAAACGTGAGATCGCGTCGTCGGTCGCAGCGAGCGCGGCGTCGGTGGCCTCGACGACGTCGTCGGGTGGCAGTCCGCCTGCGGACCGGCCGAGGTCCATCGAGCCGCGTGCAGGATGGAACCGGAGGCCGACGCGGGCCGCCGCCTCGACCTCTGCGGCGATGAGGTCGCCGCCGCGCTTCGGGAAGACGTACTGGTGGTCCATCGTGGTCGTGCAGCCGCTGGACGCGAGCACGCAGAGCGCGCCGAGCGCGCCGACGTGCTCCAGCTCCTCTGTGACGAGCGCCCACCACGGATAGAGCTCGGTCAGCCATTCGAACAGCTCGGAGTCCGCGGCCATGCCCCGCGTGAGCCATTGCGAGAAGTGGTGGTGGGTGTTCACGAAGCCGGGGGTAAGGAGGCAACCGGTCCCGTCCACTCGACGCGCCCCTGCGGGAACGGCGGAGGCGGGCGCCGCGCCGGGGCCCACCGCCGCGATGCGCCCCTCGGAGATCACGAGATGGCCGCTCGCGTGCTCGCTGCCCGAAGCGTCGACCGTGGCGATGGCCGCGCCCTCGACCACCCAGTCAGGCACGTTCCGTCTCCCTGGCACGGATTCGGGGCATCGGGCGGCGACTGTAGCGGCCGGTCGCCGGTGCCACGCCCGGTTGACAGTCCGACGACCCTCGGCGAGGCTGCGCCGGTGGCGGACACGACGCCCGGGCTCGTCTGCGGCCACCACCACCTCTACTCGGCGCTCGCACGCGGCATGCCCGCGCCCCCGCGCACGCCCGCGACGTTCCTCGAGATCCTCGAGCAGATCTGGTGGCGCCTCGACGTCGCGCTCGACCTCGACATGCTGCGGTGGTCGGCGATGCTCGGCGCACTGGAGGCGCTCGAATGCGGCACCACTGCGATCGTCGACCACCACGAAGGGCCGTCGGCCGTCGAGGGGAGCCTCGACGTGATCGCGCAGGCCTGTGCGGAGGTGGGCGTGCGCGTACGGTGCTGCTACGGCGTCACCGACCGGCACGGGCCCGAGGGCGCGCGCCGCGGGCTCGAGGAGAACGAGCGCTTCCTACGCGCGGGCGGCGCAGGCATGGTGGGCATCCACGCCGCCTTCACGTGCACCGACGCCACGCTCGAGGCCGCCGCGGGGCTCGCTCGCGACCTGGGAGTCGGCGTCCATGTCCACGTCGCGGAGGGAGAGGCCGACGTCGGCGCTCCGTCGCGGTTAGGCGATCTCGTCGAGGACAGCTGGCTCGTCGCGCACGGCGTCCACCTCCCCCGTCCGCTTCCCGCGCCGTTCGCCGGGACGACGCTCGCCCACTGCGCGAGGTCGAACATGCACAACGGGGTCGGGTACGCGCGGCCGCGGAGCTGGCCGGGCTCGGTGGTCCTCGGCAGCGACGGCATCGGGGCGGACATGCTCGAGGAATTCCGGTTCGCCTACGTGAAGGCGCGCGAAGACGACGTGCTCTCGACCCCGGCCGAGGCGTGGGCATGGGTCGAAGGAGGTTGGGGGCTCGTCCCCGGGGCGCTCGAGGACCGCGTGCGCTGGAGCTACGACATGGTCGACGATCCGTGGCGCCTCGCCTTCACGCCGGGGGTGCGGGCGCTCGACGTCTGGGTGGACGGGGAGCAGGTGCTCGCAGGAGGTCTCGCCACGCGCGTCGACCCGGTCGAGGTGCGAGCCCGCGCTGCGGAGCAGGCGCTGCGGCTCTTCGACAGGCTCTAGCGCGCCGCGCGACTGGGACGACGGGGGAGGAATCCGACCCGGACGCGCTCAGGGCCCGGACGAGGATCGGGTCGCGTTGAGGTAGTTGTAGACCGTCACGCGGCTCACGCCCATCGCATCGGCGACCTCGTCGACGGCGTTGCGGATTGCGAAGGCGCCGCGCTCGTCGAGCATCCGCACGGCGCGCTGCTTGTCGACCCGGCTGAGTGTCGCGAGCTGCCCGCCCAGCTCGGACTCGATCTGCACGACGAAGCTCGCCAGGCCGTTGCGCAGATCGCTCGGCACGGGGCGCTCGATGCCGCCCACCACCCGCCCCTTCCACACGAGCGGGACCGCGGCCCTGCCCATGCGCTCGGTCGCCACCAACCGCCCACCGAACGCGCGCACGACGGGGCGGATCGCGGCGAGGAACGACTCGGCGTCCTCTCCCCCGGCCGCGCGCGCGGTCAGCGTGATCCCCGAGGCACCGGCGTCGAACGACGCCGCGGCGGCACGGGCCACCGCTTCGAGGAGCGGCCGGGCATCGCCTTCGACCGTGTTGCCGAACGGGCCGATCTCGGGTTCGAAACCCTCGTCTCGCAGTGACCCGAGTGCGGCGTCGACGTGGGCGCCGAGCGCGCCCTCCCGGAACGGCTCCACGGTGAACTCCACCCGCACCTGCCGCACGTCACACGCCTCCCGGTGTCGCAGCGACACGATCCGGCCGCGTCCGGAACTTGACAACCAGTCCAAATAAACCTTGACAGATCGTCAAAGTCAGGGCAAGTTTGTGGCGTGGACCTGCGGATCGATGCCGCGCGGCTCCTCTCCCGGCTGGAGGAGTTGGGTCGCGTCGGCGCCACCGGGGACGGCGGTTGTGCCCGTCTGGCGCTGACCGACGAGGACCGTCAGGGGCGGGACCTCGTGGTCACCTGGATGCGGGACCTCGGGCTCGACGTGCAGGTGGACGCGATCGGCAACGTGGTGGCCCTGCGCGACGGTCGGGAGCCGGGTCCGCCGGTCATGTGCGGCTCGCACATCGACACCGTCGCAACCGGCGGCATCTACGACGGCAACCTCGGCGTGCTGGCCGGCCTCGAGGTGCTCGAGACCCTCGCCTCGGCGGGCGTCGTTCCCCGGCGTCCGATGGCGGTCGCGTTCTTCACGGACGAGGAGGGCTCGCGCTTCGCCCCGGACATGCTCGGGAGCCTCGTCTACGCGGGCGGCATGCCGGTCGAGGAGGCCTACGACCTCGTCGGCATCGACGGGGCGCGCCTCGGCGACGAGCTCGCGCGTATCGGCTACCTGGGGAGCCTCCCGTGCCCCGGTCTCGTGCCGCACGCGTACGTCGAGCTCCACATCGAGCAGGGTCCCGTCCTCGAGCACCACGACGAGGTGATCGGGGCGGTCACCGGGGTGCAAGGGATCTCGTGGCAGGAGGTTCGGTTCGGAGGCCAGTTCAACCACGCCGGCACGACGCCGCTGGCGTTGCGCCACGACGCCGGGTTCGCCGCGGCGTCCGTGGCGGTCGCAGCCCGGGCGCTCGCCCGCGAGCTCGGCCCTCCCCAGGTGGCGACGGTCGGCAAGCTCGACCTGCGCCCCGGGCTCGTGAACGTCGTCTCCGGCCGCTCGACGCTCACCGTGGACCTTCGCAACACGGAGGGCGACGTGCTGGCAGACGCCGAGCGCCGCATGGCCGAAGAGATCGACCGCATCGCCTCCGAAGAGGGGGTGACGGTCGAGCGCCGCCAGCTCGCGCGCTTCGACCCCGTCCAGTTCGACGACCGGATCGTCGGCCTCGTCGAGGAGACCGCGCACGGGCACGGCCACGCGGTCCGCCGGCTGCCCTCGGGCGCGGGGCACGACGCGCAGATGCTCGCACGGCTCTGCCCGTCGGGAATGGTGTTCGTCCCGAGCGTGGGAGGCATCAGTCACAACCCGGCGGAGTTCACGTCCCCCGGGCACGTCGAAGCCGGTGCCAACGTGCTGCTGCACGTGCTGCACCGGCTCGCCGAAGAGGAGATCGTCTCGTGAACCGCGCCATCACGGTCGCCGCCGCGCAGCTCGGCCCGATCGGACGCGACGAGAAGCGCGAGGCGGTGGTGGACCGGCTGGTCGCCCTGCTGCACGACGCGCACCGGAGGGGCGCCGAGCTCGTGGTGTACCCCGAGCTCGCGCTCACGACGTTCTTCCCCCGTTGGTGGACCGAGCCCCTGGCCGAGGCGGACCACTGGTTCGAGACCGAGATGCCGGGGCCCGCGACGAAACCGTTGTTCGAAGAGGCCGCCGCGCTCGGGGTCGGCTTCTTCCTCGGCTATGCCGAGCTCACGCCCGACGGGCACCGCTACAACAGCGCGGTGCTCGTCGAGCGCGACGGGTCGACCGTCGCCACGTTCCGCAAAGTCCACATCCCCGGCCATGAACGTCACGAGCCGTGGCGTCCGTTCCAGCACCTCGAGCGGTACTACTTCGAGCCCGGCCCCGACGGCTTCGGCGTGTGGGACGCCTTCGGCGGGAGCGTCGGGATGATGATCTGCAACGACCGGCGGTGGCCGGAGACGTACCGTGTGATGGGCCTGCAGGGTGTCGAGCTGATCCTCTGCGGCTACAACACGCCGGTCCACTACGCGCCCGACCCGTCACAGGACGCGCTCCAGGCGTTCCACAACCACCTCGTCATGCAGGCCGGTGCGTACCAGAACGGCACCTGGGTGGTCGCCTCGGCGAAGGGGGGCGTGGAAGAGGGCGTCGACTCCCTCGCGCAGAGCGCGGTGATCGCCCCCTCCGGTCTCATCGTCGCGCAGGCGTTCACCGCAGGCGACGAGGTCGTCGTCGCGGAGTGCGACCTCGACTGGTGCGACCACTACAAGAAGACCCTCTTCGACTTCGCCCGGTACCGGCGCCCCGAGGTCTACGGGGCGATCTGCGAGCCGAGAGGCGGCCGCGAAAGCGAGAGCGCGGGTGGTGAACCGACCGCCGCCGCGGCGGCCGGCGCGTCCGGGCCGGAGGCGGCGCCGTGACCGTGCTCGACCAGGAAGTCGTCGTCCTGACGGTGAACGGCGAGGAGGTGGCAGTCCGGGCCGATCACCCGCACCTGCTCGCCGCGCTGCGCGAGGAGCTCGGGGTCACCTCTGCGAAGGACGGCTGCTCACCCTCGGGCCAGTGCGGCTGCTGCACCGTGATGATCGACGGCAAGGTCCAGGTGAGCTGCCAGTACCCGCTCGAGAAGGCCGCCGGGCGCACGGTGGTCACGCTCGAAGGGCTCCCCGAGGAAGAGCGCCGCCGGTACGCCGACGCCTTCGCCGCGTGCGGCGGGCTCCAGTGCGGCTTCTGCATCCCCGGCATCGTGATGCGCGCCAAGGCCCAGGTGGACAAGAAGGGCGCGACGCTCAAGCGCGAGGACATGGCGCGCCATCTCGGCGCGCATCTCTGCCGGTGCACCGGTTATGTGAAGATCCTCGACGCCATCGACGCGGTGGCGACCGGTGTGGTCCCCGAGGCGGCGCCCCGCGCCCACGCCGGAGTGGGGGCGCGGCTTCCCAAGTACGAGGCCACGAGCCTCGCGCTAGGCGACCGCGGCTACGTCGACGACCTGCGCGTCCCGGGGATGCTCCACGCGGCGCTCCGCTTCACCGACCATGCCCGTGCGGAGGTGGTCCGGGTCCACACCTCCGCCGCGGCGAGCGCGCCCGGGGTGGTGGCGGTCTTCACGGCGGCCGACGTGCCGGGCGAGCTCCGCGTCGGGATCATCCACCATGACTGGCCCGTGCTGATCCCCGAGGGAGGCAGGACCTCGTACGCGGGGGACGTCATCGCGGTGGTCGTCGCCGAGAGCCGGCTCGAGGCGCGAGCGGCCGCGGCGCTCGTCGAGGTGGACTACCACGACCTCGGTCCGATGACCGACCCGATGGCGGCGATCGCGTCGCCCGAGGCGTCGGTGTGGGGCACGGACTCGAACGTGTTGTCGCGCTCCGCCTACGCCCGCGGGGACGTCGACGCGGCGTTGGAGGCGAGTGCCCACGTGGTCCACGAGGTGTTCGAGACCCAACGCGTCGAGCACGCGTACCTCGAACCCGAGTCCACCCTCGCCGTGCCGCGGGAGGACGGGGGCCTGCACGTCTACTCCGGCGGTCAGGGGGTCTGGGACGACCGCGACCAGATCGCAGCGGTGCTGGGCGTGGGCACCGGCGACGTGAGCGTCGAGCTCGTCTCGAACGGCGGCGCGTTCGGCGGCAAGGAGGACATGTCGAACCAGGCGCAGGCGGCCCTCGCGGCGTGGCTGCTACGCCGCCCGGTGAAGTGCACGCTCTCACGCGAGGAGAGCTTCCTCGTGCACCCGAAGCGTCATCCGATCCGGATGGAGTACTGGGCCGGGTGCGATGCCGACGGACACCTGACCGGGCTCAGGGCACGCATGGTGGGCGACTCCGGCGCGTACGCGAGCGTCGGGATGAAGGTGCTCGAGCGCGCGGCGGGACACGCGAGCGGGCCGTACCGGCTCCCGGCAGTCGACGTCGAGTCCGTCGCGGTGCGCACGAACAACCCGGTGTGCGGCGCCTTCCGCGGCTTCGGGGCGAACCAGGCCCAGTTCGCGATGGAAGGGGTAGTCGACCGCCTCGGGGAGTTGGTCGGGATCAGCGGATGGGAGATGCGCAAGCGCAACGTGATCCACCCCGGAGACGTGTGGGGGCCGGGCCAGGTGATGGACGAGGGGTGCGCCGGCGCCGAGCGCTGCCTCGACGCGCTCGCGGAGCGCTACGCGGCCGCCCGGGCGGAAGGGAAGGCCGTCGGCATCGGGCTCGCGCTCAAGAACAGCGGGCTCGGCAACGGCTTCAAGGAGGTGACCAGGGCGGTGGTCCGTTTCGGAGAGGACGGCACCGTGGAGGTGCGTCACGGATGGACCGAGATGGGCCAGGGCGTGCACACCGTCGCCCTCCAGGTCGCAGTCGAAGAGCTGGGGGTGGACCCCGACCGCGTCTCGGTGATGGTCGACACCTCGCGCGAGCTCGGCGAGGGTCAGACCACCGGCAGCAGGGGCACGCTCATGGGTGCCGGCGCCGTGGCGGACGCGTGCCGCAAAGCGCTCGCTGCAGGTTGCGCGCCCGGCGTCGACTACGTGGGCGAGCACCGTGTCGACTGGACGCAGCATCTCGGAGAGGTGGAGCACCCGACGATCCACGCCGCCTTCGGCTACGCCGCACAGCTCGTCGTGATGGACAAGGAATCCCTCTCGGTCGAGCGCGTGGTGGCCGCGCACGACGTCGGTCGAGCGGTGAACCCGATGCTCTGCGAAGGGCAGATCGAGGGTTCGGTGCACATGGGGCTCGGGTACGCGCTCACCGAGGACTTCCCTGCGGACGAACGCGGCTTTCCGACCAAGTCGACGCTCCGGTCGCTCGGGATCCTGCGGGCGAAGGACGTCCCACCCATCGAGGTCATCCTCGTCGAGGTGCCCCAGCCCCGCTCCCCCTATGGGATCAAGGGAGTCGGGGAGATCGGGCTCGTCCCGACCGCCGGGGCGGTCGCCGGGGCCCTGCACGACGCGGACGGGGTCTGGCGCGCCACGCTGCCGATGCGCGCCGGCGGACCCGCCGCGGGTGGCGCGGGTGAGGGTGACGGTGAGTGACCCG
>JASHUY010000130.1 GCA_030039755.1 Acidimicrobiales bacterium | reverse complement strand
AACGTCGACGCCTCACATCCCGAGCCGCCGCCCGAGCCGCCGCCGGCGCCGCCCCAGCCCTCGTCTCCGCCCGCGCGGGCCGAGCCCCTTCCCGCATCGAGTGCCGACGCACCCGAGGCCGGGCACACCACGATCACGACGGAGGCCTGAGAAGTGCCCGATTTCAGTGCGAAGGACGTCCAGTCGCTCCGGCGCCTCGCGGGCGTCGGCATGTTGGACGCCAGGCGTGCCCTCGAGGAGACCGGTGGCGTCATGGACGACGCCATCCAATGGCTCCGGGTGAAGGGGCTGGCGAAAGCCGGCGCGCGCGACGAGCGCGACGCGTCCCAGGGTGCGGTCGCAGCGGTGCGCCAGGGATCGAGCGCAGCCATCGTGGAGCTGCGGTGCGAGACGGACTTCGTGGCGAAGTCGCCCGAATTCGTCTCGTTGGTCGACGACCTCGCGGCCCTCGTCGCCGCCAAGGGCGAGGAGGCCGTCGCCGAGCGTCAGGACGAGATCGACCAGCTGCGCACGTCGCTCCAGGAGAACATCTCGCTCGGGCGCGTCGTGCGCATGGAGAGCGGTGAGGGAGAATTGCTCGACACGTACGTGCACCTGCAGTCGGGTCGTGGCGTGAACGCGGTCGTCGTCCTCCTGCAGGGTGGCACTCAGGAGCTCGCGCACGAAGTGGCCGTGCACATCGCCTTCGCCCGGCCCGAGTACCTGCGCCGGGAGGACGTCCCCGAGACCGAGGTCGCCGCGGAGCGGGCCACCGTGGAGCAGATCTCGCGCAACGAAGGGAAGCCCGAGGCTTCGTTGCCCAAGGTGGTGGAGGGAAGGATGAACGGGTGGTTCAAAGAGCGCGTGCTTCTCGAGCAGCCTTACGTGCGCGACGAGAAGAGATCGATCTCGGACCTCCTCGGAACGGCGACGATCGTGCAGTTCGCGCAGGTGGTGGTCGGCTCCTGAGCGCGCCGGCCGCGACCCCGGGGAGCGGGAGGCCCATCCGCCATGGGTGAGCCCAGACGTCTCGTCCTCAAGATGTCGGGCGAGGCGCTGGCGTCGTCCGCGTCGGACGAGACCATCGACGCGCCGGTGGTCGAGCGCATCGCCGGCGAGATCACGGAGGCACTCCGCGAGCTCCCCATCCAACTCGCCGTCATGGTCGGCGGCGGCAACATCTGGCGCGGGACGACCGGCGCGGGAGCCGGGATGGAGCGGGCGACGTCGGACACGATGGGCATGCTCGGCACGGTGATCAACTCGCTGGCGCTCCAGGACGCGCTCGAGCACCGCGACCAGCCGACTCGCGTGCTCACCGCGGTGCACATGGCGGAGGTCGCCGAGCCGTACATCCGCCGGCGCGCGATCCGTCACCTCGAGAAGGGCCGCGTCGTGATCTTCGCGGCGGGCATGGGCAACCCGTACTTCACGACGGACACCTCGGCGGCGTTGCGAGCCGCGGAGATCGAAGCGGAGCTCCTGCTGAAGGGGACCCACGGGGGAGTGGACGGCGTTTACAGCGCGGACCCGCGCAAGGAGCCGTCCGCGACGCGTTTCGACGAGATCTCCTTCATGGACGTCATCGCCAAGGACCTCCGGGTCATGGACCTCACCGCGATCACGTTCTGCAAGGACAACAACCTTCCCATCCTGGTGTTCGACCTCATGGAGCCGGGCAATCTGCGCAAAGCGCTCAGCGGCGAGCGAATCGGTACGCTTGTGCAATGACGGACGACGGCCTTGTCGAGGTGGTCGTGGAGGAAGCCCGCGACAAGATGGTGAAGGCGGTCGACCATGTCCGGAGCGAGTTCTCCGCCGTCCGCACCGGTCGTGCGTCCCCGGCCCTCGTCGAGCACCTGACCGTCGACTACTACGGGACGGCCACGCCGCTGCGGCAGATCGCCGGTTTCACGGTGCCGGACGCGATGCTGCTCGTCGTCGCCCCCTACGACAAGAGCTCCCTCACGGCGATCGAACGGGCGATCCAGGCATCGGACCTCGGCATCAACCCGTCGAACGACGGCACCGTGATCCGTCTCGCGTTTCCTCCCCTCACCGAGGAGCGGCGCAAGGAGCTCGTGAAGGTGGTACGCCACAAGGCCGAGGAGGGACGCGTCGCGATCCGGAACCTCCGGCGCTCGACGCGCCACGAGCTGGAGGCGTTCGAAAAGGACGGGTCGATCTCCTCCGACGAGCTCGAGAGGTTCGAGAAGGAGATCGAGAAGGTCACGCAACAGCAGGTGACGGCGGTCGATCAGCTCCTCACGCACAAGGAGAAGGAGCTGCTCGAAGTTTGACCTGCGCGAGCCCGGGGGCGCCGTGAGGCTCGAGAAGGACGAACGAGGGGCGCAGACCCTGGAGCGGGGGACGTGGTGACAACGGACGTCATGACAAGCGACACACTCCCCGAGGACCCCCACGAGCTCGACGAGGCTCACGACGCCCCCCGCACCGAACAGGTGCGGATCGTCGGCGCGGCGCGCGCCGGTGACGCGATAGGCCGGACGCCAAGTGACACCGACCCGGACGCGGGCGCGCGGAGCGGCACCGGCACCGGCGCCGGAGACACGGCCCCGGACGAGGGGTCGGGACCCGAGGACCGGTCCGTACCGGCGGAACCGCAGCTCCCGCACTGGTCCGACGCGCCGACCGGTGAGGTCCCCGCAGTGCTCGCGCGCGGCGAGGAGGCGGGCGAGGACGACCCGTGGGCGTCGTTGCCCGAGCCGACCTGGCGCGAGGAGCGGCACGACTGGGAGCAGGAGGAGCCGCTCGCCCCGTCGCTGCTGGCCGGTCACGGTGACGAGCCCCCGCTCCTGTCGGAGGCCGACGAGGAGGAGCGTCAGCCCTGGAGCTTCGACCTCGGGGCGGCCGCGGCCGGCTTCTCGACGGACGGAGAGGACCTCGACGACCTGGCGGCCGGGGAGCTCTTCGGCGCGTCCGCACCGCCGCCGGTCGGCGACGACGAGGAGGACGAAGAGGACGAAGAGACGGAGCGGGCCCTCGACGACACCGGCAGGGAGCCGACGTCGGTGCTCCACCTTCCGGGTCGGGGCGGTGCAGGCGGCGGGGCCGGTGGGGTGGGGGCGGAGTACGTCGTAGAAGAGATCGTCGTCGAAGGGGTCGTGCCCGTCGACGACGACCGCGAAGGCGAAGGGGAGGAGCGGGGGGCTGCGGCGTCGGCGGGCCCACGTCCGCGCGGCCGCGCACGGACCGCGCCGTCCTGGACCCACGTCCGCCATCGTCGGGGGGAGCACGCCGACGCGGCAGCCGTCGCCGCCGACGCGGCCGCAGTCGCCGCCGCCTCGGCGGCGGTCGCCGGTTCCCCGAGAGGTGCGACCGGGCCGTCACGGGGGGTCGGTGCCCGGCCCGCCCCCGGCCACCACGTCTCTTCCGTGGCGCGGCACGGCGAGGACGCCCTGTCACAACGGACCGGGCGCAACATCCCCGCCGCAATCGTGAGCGGCGTCGTGGTCGGCGGGCTCGCGCTGCTCGCGTTCCACTTCGGGACCGTGCCGTCGATGGTGGTCGTCACGGCAGTCATCACGGCCGCGGCGGTCGAGGCCTACGCCGCGTTCGGGCGCGCGTACCGCCCGGCGACGCTGCTCGGCATCGTCGCCGTCGCAGGGGTCGTCGTCGGGAGCTACGACGAACCCTTCGTCGCGTTGCCTGTCGTCGTGGTGCTGCTCCTGGCCGCGACCATGCTGTGGCATCTCGTCGGCGTGGACCGCCGCGCCGAGCCGGTGCGGAGCACCGCGGCCACCCTCCTCGTCTTCTGCTGGGTCGGGGTGTTCGGCTCGTTCGCGGCGGTGCTCCTCGCACCCTCGCTGTTCCCGCATCGCACGGGCATCGCGTACCTGCTCGGGGCGCTCATCGCGGCCGTCGCCTACGACGTCGGCGCGCTCGCGGTCGGCGCGTGGGTGGGCCGCCGCCCTCTCAGCTCGGTGAGCCCCGGGAAGACGTGGGAGGGGGTGCTCGGCGGAGCCGTCGCCGCCATCGTCTTCTCCCTCGTGGTCGTCCACCTCGTCCACCCCTGGACGCTCGGGGAGGCGGCGGTGCTGGGCGTCGTCGTCGCGGTGGTGAGCCCGGTCGGCGACCTGTGCGAGTCGCTCGTCAAGCGCCAGCTCGGGCTGAAGGACATGGGCCGCATCCTCCCGGGCCACGGCGGGCTCCTCGACCGGGTGGACGGGTTGCTCTTCGTCCTTCCCGCCACCTATTACCTGGTCCACGCCTTCGGCCACGGCTGAGGACCCTCTCCTCGGGCCGCCTGCGCCAGTGGTCCACGCCTTCGGCCACCGCTGACGAT
>JASHUY010000129.1 GCA_030039755.1 Acidimicrobiales bacterium | reverse complement strand
CAGCCACGGCTCGACCCGCTCGAGCGCGTCGGCGATCCTGAACACCGTCACGTCGTCGTAGGTGCGCCCGACGATCGAGACGCCGGTCGGGACGCCGTCCTTCGACCGCCCCGACGGGACGCTCATCACGGGGCAGCGGCTGGCGATGTTGAAGGGGATCGTCATCATGACGTCGAACCAGTCCTCGAGCGTCTGGCCGTTCACCTCGAGCGGGTCGGACGTGCCCCACTCGGCGGTGAACGCGGGTATCGCGAACGTCGGGCAGACGAGCGCGTCGTAGCGCTCCAGCAGCTCGCCGAGCGGCCGGTACAGCCGGCCCTCCAGGGCGAGCCCGCCGACGAAGTCGGACTTGCGCACCTCCTCGGCCTCCTCGAACATGTCCCTCGCGTACGGCGTGAGCTCGTCGCGGTGCGCCTCGTAGAGCTCGGCGATCGAGGGGCCGAAGATCATCCCGTAGTGGGTGCGCGCGGCTCCGTTGAGTGTCGCGAGCTTCCACGGGAGGTCCACCTCGTCGACGGTCGCACCGGTCGCCCGGAGCCGCTCGACCGCGTGGCGCGCGTTCTCCGCCACGTCGGCGTCCACGCGGTAGCACCCGAGATCCGGCGAGAAGGCGATGCGCAGCCCCTCGACCGGTTCGAGCCGCTCGGGGACCTCGAGCTTCGGGCGGAGCGACACCACGTCGGAAGGATGGGGCCCCGCGATGACGTTCTCCAGCACGCGGCAGTCCGAGACGCTCCGCGCGAGCGGCCCTTCGTGGCAGTAGTGGTCGAGGTTGAAGATCTCGACCTCGGGCACGCGGCCGTAGGGGGGCTTGAAGCCGACGACGCCGCAGAACGACGCGGGGATGCGGATCGACCCGCCGATGTCGGAGCCCGTCGCGAGCGTCGTGGTCCCGGCGGCGAGCGACGCGGCCGAGCCCCCGCTCGAGCCACCGGGCGTGAAGGCGGGGTTCCACGGGTTGCGCGTGACGCCCCAGAGGATCGACCAGGTGAACGGCGCGCACGAGAACTCGGGCGTCTTCGTCCGGGCGTGCACGATCCCGCCGGCGTCGAGGATCCGCTGGGCGAAGACGGCCGTCTCTTCGGCGACGACGTCACGGAGGGGGACGGACCCGAGGGTGTGCCGCTGGCCGGCGATCGGCGCCTCCTCCTTCACCGCGACGGCGAGCCCCTCGAGGGGCCTCGCGGTGCCGTCGGCGTAACGCCGCTCCGCCGCTCGCGCCTGGTCGAGCGCGGCGTCGTAGAACGTGTCGGCGAAGGCGTTGATGATCGGCTCCGCCTGCTCCGCACGGGCGATCAGCGCCTCGAGGAGCTCGACGGGGGAGAGCTTCCTTGCGCGGAAGAGCTCGAGTGCCTCTTGCGCGCCCGTGTAGGCGAGGTCGTCGGTCAAGTGTCTCCTCCTCCTTTGGATCCGGCTGTGGTTCCGGTGGCTGTGGCTGTGGCTGCAGCTGCTCGTCCCGCCGCCGGCGCGCCGACCACGCTGTCGGCGGCGGCACTCCCGTTCTTCTGGGTCTCCGGCCGGGCCTTCAGGTGCCGGGCCGGTCGCCAGCCCGGACGCGGGACGCTCTCGAGCAGGAGGCGCGTGTAGGGGTCCTGCGGCGCGTCGAGCACCCGTGACGTCGCGCCCCGCTCCACGACCTTCCCGTGGCGCATGACGATCGTCTCCTCCGTGAGCTGGCGCACCACCGCCAGGTCGTGGCTGATCAGGACGTAGGAGACGCCCGTCTCCTCACGGATGTCGGCGAGCAGGTTCAGCACCTGTGCCTGGATCGAGACGTCGAGCGCCGCGACGGCCTCGTCGAGGATGAGGATCCTCGGCTCCGCGGCGAGCGCCCGTGCGATCGCGACCCGTTGGCGCTGGCCCCCCGAGAGGCCGCGCGGGAGGGCGCGCGCCTGGCGGGCGTCGAGCCCGACGAGCTCGGTGAGCGCACGCACCCGGGCCCGCCGCGTCGAGGGCTCCAAGCGGTGGTGCAGGCGGACCACCTCGTCGAGGGCCTGCTCCACGGTCTGGCGCGGGTCGAGGCTCGTGTAGGGGTCCTGGAAGACGATCTGCACTTCGCGTCCCCGGGCACGTCGCTGCGTCGCCGAGCGGGCAGGGCGCGACCGGTCCCGCCCGCAGGCGACGATCGAGCCCGCCGTCGGCCGTTCGAGCCCGACGATCATCTTGGCGATGGTCGTCTTCCCCGAGCCCGACTCGCCGACGATGGCCATCGAGCCGGCGGGTGCGAGCTGGAACGTGACGTCGTCCACGGCGACGACGTCGCCGAAGCTCTTCTCGAGCGACGAGACCGCAAGCACCGGCGCACCGGTCCCGCCCTCGACGTCGCTCTCGCCGGTGGCCGCGTCGCCCGCAGCGTCGCCCTCGCCGGTGGCCGCCCCGTCGAGCACGGCGCCGCTCACCGCCGCACCCCCTCGAAGGCGACGCGTGCCGCGCCGTCCGTGGCGAGCGTGCCGCGCAGCCCGACCGCCCTCGCGCAGCGGCAGAGCCCCCCGTCCATCTCCACGAGCCGGGGGAGCGCCGTCCTGCAGATCTCCTCGGCGTACCCGCAACGCGGGGCGAACGCGCACTCGGCCTCCGGCGCCTCGAACGACGACAGGGGGCGGCCCGGGATCGCCGGCAGCCGCGCGGCGGTGTGCGCGATGTCGGGCCGGGCTTTGGCCAGGGCGGCGGTGTAGGGGTGCAGCGGGTCGGTGTGGAGCAGCGAGG
>JASHUY010000128.1 GCA_030039755.1 Acidimicrobiales bacterium | reverse complement strand
GGGGGGATGCTCTCCTCGGCGGGTCACGGTTGGCTGTACGCGTTCCCCGTCACCAGCCGGGGCGGCGCCGAAGGCTGCCTCGTCGTCGCCTCGCCCGAAGCCCCGCCCGAGCACGAGCAGGCGCTCCTACGGGCTCTCGCGCACCAGACCGGCGTGGCGATCTCCCAGAGCCGCCTTTTCAGACGGGAACGGGAGATGCACAGCCGCATCGCCGACGAGCAGGCGACCCTTCGCCGGGTGGCGAGCATGGTCTCCCGGGCGGCTCCCCCCGAGGAGGTCTTCGCCGCCGTCGCAGGTGAAGCGGGCCGGCTGCTCGACGCGGACTTCGCGGTGATGAGCCGGTACGCACCCGACGGCTCCGCCACGGTCGTGGGTGCCTGGGCGAAGCTCGGCACCCAGCACCCCTTCCCTACCGGTAGCCGGATCGAGGGCGGCGGGACGAGCGTCCACGCGCTCGTGCACCGGACCGGCCGTCCGTCTCGAGTGGAGGACTACCCCGACGACCAGATCGTCGGGTCCGTGGCGCGGCAGTGGGCGATCGGCTCGGTCGTCGGGGTCCCCATCCACATCGGCGGGCACCTGTGGGGCGCGATCGGCGTCGCCACCCGGGACAAGGGGCCGCTGCCCGCGAGCACCGAAGGGTGGCTCTCGGGATTCACCGAGCTGGTCGCCACGGCGATCGCCAACGCGCAGGCGCAGGTGGAGCTGCGGGGCTACGCCGAAGAGCAGGCTGCGCTGCGGAGGGTGGCGACGCTCGTCGCGAGGGCGGCTTCGCCCGAAGACGTGTTCGACGCCGTCGCCGCCGAGATCGGCAAGGTGCTCGACGTCGACTTCACCGTCCTGAGCCGCTACGAAGACGACGGTTGTGCGGTGGTGATCGGCGGGTGGAACAAGGTTGACGAGCGTCGCACGCCTGTCGGGGCGCGCCTCGGGTCGAGCGGGCACAACCTCCACGCCCTCGTGTTGGAGAGCGGTCGACCGGCGCGCATCGACGACTACGTCGAGGCATTCGGTCCTGCCGCCGACTTTGCCCGCGAGTTCGGCTTCTCCTCGGCCGTCGGCGCCCCGATCCTCGTCGACGGCCGGTTGTGGGGAATCGCCAGCGTGGCCATCGGGCGACCCGACTCGTTGCCGGCCGATACCGAGCTGCGATTGACCGAATTCACCGAGCTGGTCGCCACCGCGGTGGGCAACGCCCATGCCCACGCCGAGCTGACCGACTCGCGCGCCCGCATCGTGGCCGCCGCGGACGACACCCGCCGCCGCATCGAGCGGGACCTGCACGACGGCGCGCAACAGCGGCTCGTCTCGCTGGCCCTGCAGTTGAGAGCCGTCCAGTCGGCGGCGCCGGCCGGCAGTGCCGAGCTCGTACGGAAGCTCGACGGGATCGCCGACGGGATGGTCGGCGTGATGGAGGAGCTGCTGGAGATCGCCCGCGGCATCCACCCTGGGATCCTGGCCGACGGCGGGCTGCGCCCGGCGCTCAAGACCCTGGCCCGCCGCTCCGCCCTCCACGTCACCCTCGACGTCACAGTCGACGGCCGGCTACCCGAGCAGGTCGAGCTCGCCGCCTACTACGCAGTCGCCGAAGCGCTGACGAACGCCGCCAAGCACGCACGGGCCACGGGGGTCGACGTGAGCGTCAAGGCGGGCGCGGACTTCGTGCACGTGTGTGTGAGCGACGACGGGTGCGGAGGTGCCGACATCGATCGGGGATCCGGCCTCGAAGGGCTGAAGGACCGCGTGCGAACGCTGAGCGGGCGCATGGCGTTGTACAGCCCCCCCGGAAGAGGGACGATCCTCGAGATCGCGCTCCCGCTCCAGCGGCAACCCTGACCGTGTCTCATCGGTGCTCGAGGAACGTGAGGACCGCAAGCACCCGGCGGTGGTCGTCCTCACGTTCAGGAAGATGGAGCTTCATCATGATGCTTCGCACGTGCTTCTCCACGGTGCCTTCGGACACCGAGATGCGGCTCGCGATACCGCCGTTCGAGTAGCCCTCGGCCATCAGCGAAAGGACCTCCCTCTCGCGTGCGGTCAGTGTGACGAGGGGGTCCTGCCGGCGCCGCATCGCCAGGAGCTCCTCCACCAAACCCGGATCGACGACGGATCCCCCTCCCAGCACTCGACGCACGGATCCGATGAACGCCTCGATGTCCACGACCCGGCTCTTGAGCAGGTAGCCCGTCCCCCCGCCGTTCGCGACGAACTCCATGGCTTGCTCCGCCTCGACGTGGGCCGAGAGCACCAGCACCGCAACGTCGGGGAACTCATCACGTATCCGGGTGGCAGCGTCGAGCCCGTCGGTCGAATGGTTCGGAGGCATCCGGACGTCGACGATGGCGAGATCGGGCCGGTGCTCCCTCACGAGGGTCAGCAGGTCGACGGCGTTCTCCGCCTGCCCCGCCACGTCGAACCCCCAACTCGCGAGCAAGCTGGCCAACCCCGCTCTCAAGAGGACGTCGTCGTCGGCCAGCACGATTCGAGCTCCCGCACGACCGGCGCTGGGCTCCCCTGGTAGCGACACCGGCCGCTCCTCACGTACCCGGGCTTCGGCAACGAAACGGTACAACCCGCCGAGGGCGCGCTGCGGCGCTCGCAGAACCCGCGACCAGCGCTTCTCCCCGCCCGTTCCAGCTAGCCGGAAGAGCCCGCTGCCAGCCGGCCCCCACAACCTTTTCGTGCTGCCTTCGATGACGGAGCGGGCGGAGCGGATGACGATGGGAGGTGGCGCCTCCTACACCTCCGCTGCAAGACGCCATCGCCCTCGAGCCGTCGCCCCGAGCGACCGAGGCGGAGAGGACCAAGGCATGACAGTCGTCACTCCAATCGAGACCGCTCGGAGGCGTGCCCACGCGGACCGACCCGCCGGCGCGCCCGCCCCCATGGTCCGTCTGGGAACGTTGAGCGTGGGTGCGTGGAGCAGCCCTTCGCTCGAAGAGACCGAAGCCCAGCCGGCCGGCAGCTCCCGACCACGAGGGTGGCCGGACGTGCCCGTTTGCGGAGACGTCGCGGCGGTCGTCAGCGCCGGTGGTCGTCTGCGAGTGCTCGTCGCCGACGTCGCCGGACATGGCCACGAGGCGGCACCCCTCGCCGCTTCCTTGCACTCGGCGTTCACGGACCTCGCAGGTGGCGCAGGCGACGATCTCACCGCCCTCGCGGCGACGCTCGACATGCTGGTGGCGCTCCGCGGGACAGCGGAGGCCTACGTCACCGCCTGCTTCCTGGACCTGCATCCCGACGGAATGGTCGCCGTCGCGAACTGCGGGCACCCCTGGCCGCTCGCGACCGACGCGGCGGGGCGGTGGCGCAAGCTTCCTCCGTCTCGGCCCTCGCTCCCCCTGGGCGTCGGTGCGGCTCCGGTCCTGGACGTTCACCGGCTCGGTCCCGGTTCCCGTCTCGTGGTGTACACCGACGGGATCGCGATCTCCCGACCGGGACACCCGGACCTGCACAACCTCAAGGCGGTCGTGAACGGCGTCCTCGAAACAGGCCCACCACCACCCCGACTCCGCCACGACGACGCGACCGTCGTCGTGGGGCAATGGCGCTCTCACCGGCGTCGGGGACTGGGGCGGGCAAACCATCCAGCCATGCCAACGATGAGCGCGAGCAGGATCCTGCTGGGTGCAACGAGCAGGACCCTGCTGCGTCCAGGCGGAAAGGAGCCAGATGTGGCGACCACTCTCAACGGGGAGGCCAAGCCGATGGCCGCCGGGCCCTTCGTCGCGAGCGAACGGCTCGCCGGCGACCTGCAACGGGTCCTGGTCGACTTGATCGCCCTGCACCTCCAAGGCAAGCAGGCTCACTGGAACGTCGTCGGCTACAACTTCCGGGACCTCCACCTCCAGCTCGACGAGATCGTCGACGACGCCCGGGAGGCGAGCGACACCATCGCCGAACGCATGCGCGCCCTGGACGCGGTCCCCGACGGCCGGGCGCCCACGGTGGCAGCCACTGCCGCGCTCACGCCGCTGCCGTCCGGCGAGCTCAGCACGGCTCAGGCGGTGGACCTCGTCACCGACAGCTTGCACGTCGCCGTCCACACCATGCGCGACGTGCACGACGAGGTGGACGCCGAAGACCCGGCGACCTCCGACCTTCTCCACGTCATCATCGACCAACTGGAGAAGCACGCCTGGATGCTCAGCGCGGAGAACCGCATCCTGTGAGATCTCCCGGTTCGGCTCCACCCTGCTGGAGGATCCGGACATGAGCACGGTCCTCGTCGTCGACCAAGAGCCCGCGATCCTGCGCACGATGGGGGTCAACCTCCGTGCTCGCGGCTACCGTGCGCAGTTCGCCTCCAGCGGACATGTGGCGTTGGCGATGGCCGCCCGCCAGCACCCCGACGCCGTGGTCATCGACCCCCGTCTCTCCGACATGGACGGCATCGAGGTCGTGCGCGGGCTCCGTGGTTGGTCCACAATGCCGATCATCGTCTTGTCGGCCCGCGCCGGCGAGGAAGAGAAGGTCTTCGCCCTCGACGCGGGCGCGAACGACTACGTTACCAAGCCGTTCGGAATGGAGGAGCTGATGGCTCGCGTCCGCGTCGCGCTTCGCCGGCCCGCGGGAGCGGCCGAGACGGCGGTCGTCGCGACGAGCGACTTCTCGATCGACCTGGGCGAAAAGAGGGTCACGAAGCGAGACGGCTGCGACGTGCGCCTGACGGCGACGGAGTGGCAGATCGTCGAGCTGTTCGCGCGCAACCCCACAAGACTCGTCACGCATCGTCAGCTGCTTGCCGACGTGTGGGGGCTACGCGGCATCAAGAGCAACCTGCCACGGGTCTTCCTGATGAAGATCCGCCGCAAGCTCGAGCCTGAGCCTTCGCAACCGCGCTATTTCATCACCGAGCATGGGATCGGCCTGCGATTCGTCCCGGCCGTGATATGACCGATCACTGACGCTCACGTTCGCAGGAGGGACCGCAATGAGAACCGTACGGCTGGGAAGGAGCGGCCTCGACGTCTCCGCCGTCGCTCTCGGCACGTGGGCATACGGCGGCGACTGGGGTCACTTCGATCACGACGACGCGGTCGCGACCATACGCCGGGCTCTCGAGCTCGGGGTGACGCTCTTCGACACCGCGCAGGCCTACGGTTTCGGCGCTGCCGAGCGCCTCCTCGCCGGCGCGCTGTGGGGCGCCGTCGAGAGGGACGAGGTGGTCGTCGCGACGAAGGGCGGCCTGCGCGTGGAAGGCGACGAGCTCCTGCGCGACGCGAGCCCCGAGTGGCTCAGGTCGGGCGTCGAGTCGAGCCTGAAGAACCTGTCCACCGACTACGTCGACCTCTACCAGGTCCACTGGCCGGACCTGCGCACCCCTCCGGAGGAGACCGCCGGGGTGCTCGAGGCGCTCGTCGCGGAGGGCAAGGTGCGCCACGTGGGTGTCTCCAACTACAGCCCGGCCCAGATGGACGAGCTCGACGCCTATGTCCGGCTGGAGACCGTGCAGCCGCCATATCACATGTTCCACCGCGACGCCGAGGACGACGTCCTTCCCTATGCCGCCGAGCACGACATCGGCGTCCTCGTGTACGGCCCGCTCGCGCACGGGCTGCTCGCGGGACGGATGTCCACGGAGACCACGTTCCCGTCGGACGACTGGCGCAGCCACAGCCCGGACTTCACCGGCGAGCACTTCACGCAGAACCTGGGTGTGGTGGAGCGCCTGAAGGCGTTCGCCGGAGCGCGCGGGATCCCGCTCGCCCAACTCGCCGTGGCATGGACCATCGCGAATCCCGACGTCGACGTCGCCATCGTCGGCGCCCGGAGCCCGTCCCAGGTCGAAGGCCTGGTACCTGCCGCCGACATCGTGCTCTCGCCATCGGACCTCGAAGAGATCGAGCGGATCCTCTCCGGCGCGGTTCGGGTCGCCGGTCCGGCACCCGAAGGGATGTGACGCCGGCGCCAGGGACGTCCGCAAACACTGGTGCAGCCGAAAGGAGCAACGTGGAGACCGGGACGAGAACGCACTCGGGTGACGGAGAGCACCCCAGAACTGTTGCCGTGCTCGGGACCGGCACGATGGGAAGCGCCACCGCGCGGCGGCTTCTCCTTGCGGGGACGGCGGTCCGCGTGTGGGACCGGGACCATCGAGCGGCCATGCATCTGGCGGAGGCCGGAGCGACCGCTTTCGACGACCCGAAGGAGGCGGTGTCGGAGGCTGCGATCGTGCTGACGTGGCTGCCGACTCCGGAGGCCGTGAGCCAGGTGATCCTCGACCGGGAAGCTCTCGACGCGATGGCCCCCGACGCGGTCTGGGCCCAGATGGGGACGATCGGGGTCGAGGCAACCGAGTCGCTCGCCGCACAAGCCGCGCGCCACCGTCCGGACGTGCTGTTCGTCGACGCGCCGGTCTCGGGCAGCCGCCACCCGGCCGAGTCCGGTGAGCTACTGGTGCTCGCGTCCGGCCCCGAGGCGGCGAGGCCCTTGGTCGAGCCGGTCTTCGACGTGCTGTCGCGGCGGACCCTGTGGTTGGGAAAGGCCGGAACGGGCAGCCGCCTCAAGCTCGTCCTGAACACGTGGCTCGCGTTCGAAGTGGAGGCCGCGGCCGAGGCCGCGGCGGTGGCAACCCGCCTTGGCGTCGCTCTGGACGTGGTCGCCACCGCGGCCGG
>JASHUY010000127.1 GCA_030039755.1 Acidimicrobiales bacterium | reverse complement strand
ATCATCGACAAATTCATGCCGTTGCCGGTCTCGAACGTGTCCGTCGTGTGCAGGGTGTGCGACGGCCCGACGCGCATCGGCATGCAGATCGACGACCAGGGCCGCAAGGTCCGCGTCTGCCGGAAGTGTGGAACCGAGCTGTGAGCCCCGGGAAGACCGGCGCGAAGACCCAGAAGGCCGCCGGCGCCAAGGCGGGGACCAAGAAGGCCGCTGCGGCGAAGAAGAGCGCGCCGCGCACCGGCGGCCAGCGCTCCGTCCAGCCCCAGTCCTCGAAGGCGGCGGGGACCCGCGCCGCGCCCGACATCCAGCGCACCGCCGGGCGTGCCGCCGGGAGCGCCGGGCAGGCGGTCCCGCGCCTCAAGTCGCGCTACCGCGACGATCTGCGGGGGCAGCTCAAGCAGGAACTGGGCCTGAAGAACGTGATGGAGGTGCCCACTCTCGAGAAGATCGTCGTCAACATGGGCGTCGGCCGGGCGACCCAGCAGCCGTCGCTCATCGAGGGGGCCCAGCGCGACATCGAGGTGATCACGGGCCAGAAGTCGGTCGTCACGCGTGCCAAGAAGTCGATCGCGGGCTTCAAGCTCCGGGCAGGGATGCCCATCGGGGTCCGGGTCACGCTGCGGGGCGACCGCGGCTGGGAGTTCCTCGATCGGCTGATCAGCCTCGCGATCCCGCGGATCCGCGACTTCCGGGGGCTTTCCCCCCGCGCCTTCGACGGCAGCGGGAATTACACCTTCGGCGTGAACGAGCAGCTGATCTTCCCCGAGGTGGACTACGACCGCATCGATACCGTCCGCGGCATGGACATCACGATCGTCACCACCGCCCGCACCGACGAGCAGGGCCGAGCGTTCCTCCGGGCGTTCGGCTTCCCGTTCCGACAGGAGACCCGATAAGCATCATGGCGAAGAAGGCACTCATTGAGAAGCAGCAGCGCACGCCGAAGTTCAAGGTTCGCGCGTACACGCGTTGCAAGCGGTGCGGCCGCCCGAAGGCCGTGTTCCGCAAGTTCGGCCTCTGCCGGATCTGCCTCCGGCAGATGGCCCACGCGGGCGAGGTGCCGGGCGTGACCAAGGCGAGCTGGTAGGAGCGCGGCCGATGACGATGACCGACCCGATCGCAGACATGCTGACCCGTATCCGGAACGCGAGCAGCGCCCAGAAGGAGAGCGTCAGCATGCCGGGCTCCAAGCTGAAGGAGTCGCTCGCGCAGATCCTGGAACGCGAGGGCTTCATCGAGGGCTTCACCGTGCACCGCGACCCCGGTCGCCCGGGCTCCACCCTGGAGATCACGATGAAGTACTCCCCGGACAGGGTGCGCAGCATCGGCGGCATCCGCCGGGTCTCCACCCCCGGGCTCCGGATCTACGCGCGCGCCGACAAGATGCCCCGCGTGCTCGGGGGCATGGGGGTCGCCGTGGTCTCGACCAGCCACGGGCTCATGACCGACCGTGAGGCGCGCCAGCGTCATCTCGGGGGCGAGGTGCTCTGCCATGTCTGGTAGCGCCTGGACGCCGGACGACCGGGAGCGTGCCGCGGCCGACGTCGCGGTCCGAGACGAAGGGGTGCGGTAGATGTCCCGTGTAGGGCGGTCCCCGATCCCGGTCCCCCAGGGGGTGACCGTCGCGCTGGAGGACGGCGCGGTGACCGTCACCGGCCCGCAGGGAAAGCTGGCGCGCCGGCTGCCCCAGGGGATCACGGTGACCCGGGAGGGTGACGTCCTCAGCGTCGCGCGCTCGGACGACGAGCGCGAGCAGCGCGCGCTGCACGGTCTCACGCGCTCGCTCGTCGCGAACATGGTGACCGGCGTCACCCAGGGCTTCTCGAAGGAGCTCGAGATCGTCGGCGTCGGCTACCGGGCCAACGCGCGCAGCCCCCAGGCCATCGAGCTCGCGCTCGGTTTCTCGCACCCGGTGGTCGTCGACGCGCCCGACGGGATCAGCTTCGAGGTGCCCGCCCCGACGCGCATCGTCGTGCGCGGCATCGACAAGGAGCTCGTCGGGCAGGTGGCGGCCGACATCCGCAAGATCCGCAAGCCCGAGCCCTACAAGGGCAAGGGGGTCCGCTACGCGGGCGAGCGCGTCCTGCGCAAGGCGGGGAAGGCGGCGAAGTGACGGCGGGGACCGATCGCGACAAGGTGCTTCGTATGCGGCGTCACACCCGGGTCCGCCGGAAGGTGTCCGGCACGCCCGAACGTCCCCGGCTCGCCGTCAACCGGAGCCTTCGGCACATCACCGCGCAAGTCATCGACGACTCGGCCGGCCGCACGCTGGTGGCGGCGTCGACCGCCGACCGCGAGCTGCGCGACGTCCTCTCGGGGAAGAGCGGCGGTAACGTGAGCGCCGCCGAGGCGGTGGGCCGCCTCGTTGCTGCCCGGGCGAAAGCGGCCGGGGTGAGCAGGGTCGTCTTCGACCGGGGTGGGTTCAAGTACCACGGCCGGGTCGCGGCGCTCGCCGATGCCGCCCGTAGCGAGGGACTGGAGTTCTGATGAGCGAGGTGCAGTTCGAGGAGCGGACCATCCGCGTGAACCGCGTCGCCAAGGTCGTGAAGGGTGGCCGCCGGTTCTCGTTTGCCGCGCTGATGGTCATCGGCGACGGCAACGGGAAGGTCGGGCTCGGCTACGGCAAGGCGAAGGAGGCGGGGCTCGCGGTGCAGAAGGGCATCGAAGAGGCCCGCAAGAACCTCTTCGAGGTACCGCTCGCCGGGTCCACGATCACGCATCCGGTCATCGGCGAGAGCGGCGCGGGTCGCGTGCTGCTCAAGCCCGCGGCGCCGGGCACCGGCGTCATCGCCGGAGGCGCCGCGCGGGCGATCCTGGAGATGGCCGGGATCCGCGACATCCTCGCCAAGTCGCTCGGCTCGTCCAACGGGATCAACGTCGCCCATGCGACCATCGCGGGCCTCCGCGCGCTGCGGCGGCCCGACGAGGTCGCCTCGCT
>JASHUY010000126.1 GCA_030039755.1 Acidimicrobiales bacterium | reverse complement strand
CGGTCAAGACGGCGGTCCGGGCGATCGGCCACATGGGCGGACGGCCGCAGCTCCTCGACGCCGGCGCGGGCCGCGACCACGGGAGCTGACGCGCCGAGGGCGGTCCATCGGCGAGGATGGACGGCATGTACATCGCCCCAGCGGACGCCGGTGTCGACGAGAGCGAATGGCGGACGTTCGTCGCGGCACAGGGTTTCGGTCACCTCGTTGCGGCCGGGCGCGGCCGGGACGTCCCCGTGGTCGTGCCCACCCAGTTCGTGCTCGAGGGCGAGGAACTGCTCCTCCACCTCGTCGCGCGCAACCCGGTCTTCGAGGCGATCGCGGAGCAGCCTCGTGTGCTCATGAGCGTGGCAGGCGACTGGGCGTTCATCCCGTCGACATGGAAGGCGATCGACGGGGAGGACCCGCTGCTCGGAATCCCGACGACCTACTACGCCGCGGTGCAGCTCGTCGGCACCGCCTCGGTCGTCGAGGACCCCGACGGCGTGGCCGAGATCCTGCGCGTGCAGTTGGAGAGGATCGAGCCCGGGGTCGACGTCGCGGATCCGGCTGTGGCGCACCGCCAGCAACTCCGGACGATCCGAGGAATTCGTGTCCCGCTCGACGAGGTCCGCGCGAAGTTCAAGTACGGAGGGAACGTGGACCTGGCGCACCGCCGTGCGGTGGTGGAGAAGCTGCGCCGGCGTCGCGGACCCGGTGACCTGGCCGCGGCCGCGCACACGCTGCGGCGTATGGACCAGGACCGGGAGGCGGCGGTCGGCGGACGTCGACCGGGCGGGTGAACGGGGCGGACGTCGACCGGGCTCCGGCGTCGGCGGTCGGCGATGCCCGGTTCGCCGCGGCAGGCTGTGGGCATGCACGTCGCCGCGCTCCAGATCACGCTCCGTATTCCTCAGAGCAACTCCCTCAAGGCGAAGCGGTCGGTCGTCCGGCATCTGGTCGAGGCGGCCCGGCGCAGGTTCGGGGTCTCCGCGTGCGAGGTCGCCGAGCAGGACCGGTGGCAGCTGGCGGTTCTGGGCTTCGCGGTGGTCGCGCCGAGCGCAGGCCACGCGGGGGAGCTGCTGGACCGCACCGAGCGGTTCGTCTGGTCCCATCCGGAGGTCGAGGTCGTGGACTCGAGCCGGCATTGGGTCGAGGTCGAAGCGGATCGTTGAGCGGCCGAACGGCGAGCGTGGACGGGTAGGGCGCACGACGACGTCGCAGCGTGCGCGGCGCGAACGCCGGCCGCGACCCCTGCCCGCTACCCGGTGAGGCCGTTGCGGTGCGCGAACGCCACGGCCTGCGCGCGGTCGCGGCTCCCGGTCTTGGCGAAGATGCGGTTCACGTGCGTCTTCACGGTCGCCTCTGAAACGTAGAGCTGCTCCGAGATCTCGGAGTTCGACCGGCCCTGCGCGATGAGCGACAGCACCTCCGCCTCCCGCTTCGTGAGCCCGTCGGGGAGCGGCCCGGCCGGCAAGCGGGGCGACGAACCCGAACGAGCGGCCTGCAGGAGGGTCGCCTGGGCTGCCGGGTCGAGCACGGCTTGTCCAGCGGCGGCGGCGTCGATGGCCCGGTGAATGTCTTCTCGCGACGCATCCTTGGTCAGGTAGCCGCTCGCCCCGGCGCTGAGCGCTCCAACTATCGAATCGTCGTCCGCGTACGTGGTGAGCACGACCACATGGGTCCTCGGATGCGAGCGCCTGATGGCGGCGGTCGCCTCGGCGCCGTCCATGACCGGCATACGAAGATCCATGAGGACCACGTCGGGGTCGTGCCGGGCCACCAAGGCCACGGCCTCGGCGCCGTCCGACGCCAGCCCTACCACGTCGATCCCGGGAAGGTTTTCGAGGATGGTGGCGAGGCCCTCTCGCACGACTCGCTGGTCGTCTGCGACGACGACCCTCACGCCAACCTCATCCGGGCACCCTGGCGTCGACCACCCAGCTCCCCGAGCGCGGTCCGGCCTCGACCGTGCCACCGAGCAACAGCACCCGTTCCCGGATCCCCTGAAGTCCATAGCCGGCGCCCGAGGCTGCAAGGAGCGATCCGTTCCCTGCGACGGGGGCCAGCTCGTTGGACACCGACAGGTTCACGTTTCCATCGCAGAACCCAAGGGTAAGCGCGACGGAGGAGCCGGGCGCGTGCTTGGCCGCGTTGGTGAGCGCCTCCTGAGCCACGCGATAGAGCGCGAGAGAGAGGTCGCTGCCGAGCGAGCGCGACGATCCCACAACTTCCATCGTCGCCCCCCTGTCACCGGCAAGCTTGGCGAGCTGGTCCTCCAGCGGCACAGAGTCCTCACGGAGTGCCCGCACCGCTCCCCGTGCCTCCTCGAGCCCCTCGCGGAGCAAGCGCTTGGTCGCCTCGAGCTGTTCCGTGACCGCTGGCGGGACCGCACTCTCGCGACCGAGGACGGCGTCCAGCGCCTCGAGCTGCAACGAGAGAGCGGAAAGCGTGTGGGCGAGCACATCGTGCAGCTCCCGTGCGAGATGGTTGCGCCCTGCGAGCAGCTCCGCCCGGGCGCGCTCGGCGTCGGCGCGGGCCTCGCTCACCTTCAGCTCCGCTTGTCGCTCGGCGCGCTCCACGGACCCCCGCCGGGTCACCCCCAGGATCGTTCCGGCCGAGGCGGCGCCCAGCCCACCGAGCGCGTAGCTCAAGGGAAGCCCTGCGACCGCCCTGGTGACGAGCATTGCAAGAGGCCCTGCGGCGGCGGTCCAGATGCTGACCGGAAGCGGCCGGACCATCGTGGCACCGAGAGCTGCCACGCCAACGAAGACCTCCGCCAGCGAGGACAAACCCGCGAGGATCCCGCCAGAGACGGCCATCACAGCCAGCGAGACGACCGCCAGGGTGCGCAGGGAGGCGATCCTCGCACCGGTCCAGACGACCCACGCGATGGAGACGACCACGAGGGTCACCACGCCAGTGAGATCGCGCCCCGGATGACCGGGCTGCGCGCCGGAGGCGACTCCCCAGATCAGCAGGCCGACGGCGACCAGGTTGATGGTCGCCGTCAGCGCGCTGATGCTGTCCCTCGGATCACGAAGACCGATCACGGGCCCCAATGATGGCTCGCCGGGGACCCCGGTCGGCGGCACTTCCGAGGAAGTGCTGCGGGGACACTGCGTAGGCCCGGGCCGCCACCACGGCGGTACGGGTGAGGGCCTCGCCGAGTGCCATCAGGATCAGCGCCGCCACCCAGGCCTGGCTCGAGGTGATGTCGTGGGAGGCCGAGAAGCGGACGATGGATGCGCCGCCACCGTGGCTGGCGTAGAGCTGGAAGGCGAAACGGGTACCCACGCCGAGGACCCACAGCAACGCCGCGGCCACGCCCGCCTTGGCGAAGGGGAGACCGTCGGGTCCCGCCTGGACCCGGGTCAGCATCCCGCACAGCGCTCCGAGGGTGATGCCGGCCCCGGCGCAGACGCCGACCAGCAGCAGGTCGTTGCCGGCAGTCGGGATCGAGTGGAGGTAGGACTTCGCCGCCCAG
>JASHUY010000125.1 GCA_030039755.1 Acidimicrobiales bacterium | reverse complement strand
CGGGCTGCCCTCCCCGGCGCGTCGTCCCTGGGGGCCCGTCGGGGCGCTCTATCCTGACAGCCCGAGTCGAGGAAGGACAGACCGCATGACGACGTCGGCGAAGCCGTGGCGGAGGGGGAAGCACTCGAAGGTGCGCCGCCTTCCCGAGCGCGGTGCCTACGACCGCGAGACGATCGAGGCGATCCTCGACGAGGGGTTCGTCTGCCACCTCGGGTTCTGCACGGACGAGGGGCCCGTCGTCCTTCCGACCGGCTACTCCCGGGTGGGTGACGCCGTGTACGTCCACGGAGCCCCCGCCAACCACGCGCTGCGGACCGTCGGGACGGGGCTGCCCGTCTGCCTCGTGGTGACGCTCGTGGACGGGCTCGTCTTGGCGCGCTCGGGCTTCCACCACTCGATCAACTACCGCTCCGTCGTCGTCTACGGCACCGCCACGGAAGTCCGCGACCCGGTCGAGAAGTGCGCCGCTCTCGACGCGGTGGTCGAGCAGATCGTGCCGGGGCGCACGGCCGACGCCCGGGGCCCGAGCGACGACGAGCTGCGCGCGACCCGCGTCGTGCGGATCTCCATCGACGAGGCCTCGGCGAAGATCCGTACCGGCGGGCCGAAGGAGGAGCCCGAGGACGTCGAGGCCGGCGGCATCTGGGCAGGCCAGCTCCCGCTCACGCTCGTGCCCGGCGTGCCGGTGCCCGACGACCCGCTCGTCGAGAACCTGCCGGTGCCCGGCTACGTCACCCACTACCGCCGCCCCTCCGGGGACCTACCGGCCCGCCTATAGGCTCCCGCGGCGATGCCCGGATCCCTCCTCGGCAACCGCGTCCGTCGGGTGGAGGACCCCGACCTGCTCACGGGGCGCGGCACGTTCGTCGGAAACCTGAAGATCGCCGGCTGCCTCGCGGCCACGTTCGTCCGTTCCCCGCACGCCCACGCCCGGGTGCGGTCGGTCGACACCGCCGCGGCGGCCTGCGCTCCCGGCGTCGTCGCGGTCTTCTCCGCGGCCGATCTCGACCTCGCGCCGGTGACCGGCTTCTTCACGCTGAACGCGGCGTGCGCCCGCCCGCCGCTCGCCACCGAAAAGGTGCGCTTCGTCGGCGACGCGGTGGCGGTGGTGGTCGCCGAGCACCAGGCGGCCGCGGACGACGCCGCGGAGCTCGTGGTCGTGGACTACGAGCCGCTCGAAGCGGTGGTCGACCCCGTCGAGGCCGTGGCACCGTCCGCGCCGGTGCAATTCGAAGCGCTGGGCTCCAACGTCGTGGCCGGGTTCGTCGCGCCGGCGGAGCCCGACCCCTTCAAGGGCGCGGTCAAGGTGGTCCGTGCACAACTCGAGAACCAGCGGGTCGCGGTGGTGCCGATGGAGGCCGACGCGATCGCGGCGGTGCCGGGCGACGACGGCGAGGGACACCGGCTCACCGTCTACGTGTCGACCCAGATGCCCCACGCCTTCTGGCGCCAGCTCTCGAGCTACGTCGGAATCGACCAGGCCGCGGTGCGCGTGGTCGCGCCGCACGTCGGAGGCGCCTTCGGCAGCAAGGTCGGGTTGGGCGCGGAGCACGCGACGGTGGTCGCCGCGGCCCTCCGCCTCGGACGGCCCGTGCGCTGGGTGGAGACCCGGTCCGAGGCGTTCCTCGCCATGCCGGACGGGCGCGGGCAGGTCCAGTGGGTCGAGCTGGGCTTCGACGGCGAGGACCGCATCACGGGCATGCACTGCCGTGTCGTCGGCGACGCCGGTGCGTACGCCGGGTTCGGCGGGGGGCTCGCCCTCGGCCCGACGCGGATGATGGCCGAGGGCGTCTACCGCATCCCGGTCGTCCGCTTCGACGTCGCCGCCGCCGTCACCAACACGACGCCGATGGGGGCGTTCCGGGGCGCGGGCCGCCCCGAGGCCGCCGAGCTGCTCGAGCGCATGATGGACATCGCCGCGGCCGAGCTCGGGAGGGACCCGGTCGAGCTGCGCCGTCTGAACCTTCGACCTGCCTTCGCCGAGCCGGTCACGACGTCGGTGGACACCACCTACGACACGGGAGACTACGAAGCCGCTCTCGCGCGCGCCCTCGAGGTCGCAGGCTACGACGCGCTACGGGCGGAGCAGGCGACGCGTCGGGCGCGCGGCGACACCGTGCAGCTCGGGATCGGCGTCGGCGTCTACGTCGAGGTGACGGGCGGGGGATCCGAGCTCGGCGTGGTGGAGGTCCACGAGGACGGCAGTGCGACCGTCCGCGTCGGCACCTCTTCCCACGGCCAGGGGCACGCGACCGCGTTCTCCACGATCGTCTCGGACACCCTCGGCATCCCGCTCGAGCACGTCCGTTTCGTGCAGTCCGACACCGCGCTGGTCCCTCGCGGGGGCGGCACCGGCGGCTCGCGCTCGCTGCAGATCGGCGGCAGCGCCGTCCTGCGCGCGGCCGAGGAGGTGCTGGACCGGGCGCGATCGCTCGCGGCGGCGGAGCTCGAGGCGTCGCCCGAGGACGTGGTCGTCTTCGACGGAGGGCGTATCGGCGTCGCGGGGGTGCCGTCGAGGGCGCTCGGCTGGGGAGAGCTCGCGCGGCTCGCGGCGCAAACGGGGCCGCAGGAAGGGCCGGACGGTGCGGTCGACGGCGCGGGCGGTTCGGACGGCAGGCCGAGCGGGCTGGGTCCCCTCGCCGCGGCCCTCGATTTCAAGGAGACCGGCTCGTCGTTCCCCTTCGGCGCGCACGTCTCGGTGGTCGAAGTCGACACCGAGACCGGCAAGGTGTGGCCCGTGCGCCACGTCGCGGTCGACGACTGCGGGCGGATCCTGAACCCTCTCCTCGTGACCGGCCAGCAGCATGGCGGGATCGGGCAGGGGATGGCGCAGGCCCTCTGGGAGGAGAAGCTCTACGACGGAGCGGGAAACCCCGTGACGGCGAGCCTCGCGGACTACGCGATGCCGAGCGCCGCGGAGCTCCCGTCTTTCGAGGCGACCAACACCGAGACTCCGACTTTCCTCAATCCCCTCGGGGCGAAGGGCATCGGGGAGTCCGGGACGATCGGGTCGACCCCAGCCGTGCACAACGCCGTGGTGGACGCGCTCGCGCACCTCGGCGTCCGCCATGTCGCCATGCCGTGCACCCCTGAGCGGGTGTGGCGCGCGGTCGAAGCCGCGCGAGCGGAGGCCGACGCCGCCGGTGGCGGCCGGCCGCTCTGGCGCGACCCGCCTGCGGTGTTCGACACGCTGCCCCTCTACCAGAAGTCCGGCCTTCCCGACGCCGCGGGCGCCGATATCTGACACGTCGCTGGAGTTGCGCCCGGGACCGGCCCACACCCCACGAACCGCCCGGAGCCGCCCCGCAACCGTGAGGCTCCCGGCGCCACCGGGCGGCACTGTGGCACCCGATCCGTATGCTTCCCGCGCGTGGGACGGGGAAGCAATGCGGGTGCGCTGCGCGCGACAGCGGGCGCGCGGTGCGCGACGGCGGGCGCGGTTCTCGCACCGCTTGTCGTGGTGGCCGCCCTCGGGGTTGCCGCGAGTGTCTGCGCGCTCCACCTGCACGCCGCGGTCCTCGGGGACGGGAAGTGGGCGTGGCTCGGTGACGCTGCGGCGGCGACGGACGCGTGCGGCGCGTTGGCGCTCCTCGGCGTACCCTCCGCCGTCCGCAGGGAGCAGGCCGCCCGAGCAGGCATCGACGACGTCGACCTCATGGCGGGCCGCGAGTTCGAAGAGCGGCTCGCCGTCCTCTTCTCCGACCTCGGCTACGCGGTCACGCGCACGGTTGCGACCGGAGACTTCGGGGCGGACCTTCTCTTGGAATCCGCCGGCGTCCGCATGGTCGTGCAGGCGAAGCGCTACGACGGCTCGGTCGGCATCGAAGCGGTGCAGCAGGTCGTCGGCGCCACCCGCTACTACGGCGCCCCGCGTGCACTGGTCGTCACCAACTCCACCTGCACGCCGGCAGCGGTGGCGCTGGCTTCGGCGCACGGCGTCGAGCTCGTCGAGCGCGCGACGCTGGTCGGCCTCCTCGCCGCCCACCCGGTCGCGTCGGCTCGCTCCTCTCCGGTCCGTCTGCTCGTCGTCGAGGTCGTGGGCGGGGCTGCGCTCGTCGTCTTCGTCTCGGGGGCGGTCCTGCGGACGGCCTGGCGGATCGTCCGGGTGGCGCTCCGGGGCTCGATCTCGATCCGGCGGTCAGGCCGCTGAGGCGCCGCCGGTCCGCCCGGTCTCCGTCGGGCCTGTCCACCCCGCCGGACCTGCAAGTGCCGTGTAACGTGAATGCGTCGGCACGCCTCCGGCGAGACGTCGGGAGGAGCGGATGAGCGAGCTGTCGTCGTGGCGCCGCAGTCGGAACCGTGCCCCGTCGCCCTCCGTACCCGCGCATTCCGGGCGAGGGACCGGCCGGGGCCGTCTGCACCGCCGTGGAAGCGAAGGGACATGACGGTGACGGCCGACGGCGCGGACGTCGCGTCCGTGGTCCGCGCGCTGTCCGACGCGAACGTCCAATTCGTCGTCGTCGGGGAGCCTGTCGCGGGCCACCCGCTCCGCCTCGTGGTCTCCCGCCACCCGACGAACCTCGAGGCCCTGGGCCGTGCGCTCGACCGGCTGGAGTCGACGCTTCGGGTTCCGGAGGCGACGCGGGTGAAGGAGGCGGCGGGCGACGACCCTCCCCGGCGCGTCGGCGACCCTTTGGGGACGGTCTCGCTTGCGACCTCGGCGGGGGATGTGGACCTGATGTTCGGCGGATCCCGGCGGTCCCTCTACGCCGAGGTGGCGCTGCACGCGCAAGAGCGCGAGTTGGGCGGTACGCGCGTGCAGTGGACCGGCGAGCTCCCCGCGGTCGGCCCGGTGCCACGGACGACAAGCCGCATGCTCGGCCGACGGCTCTTAACTCTCGCCGAGGGGCTCGCGCACCTCATCGACCGCCACGATGACGAGGAACCGGCAGACGGGGAGCTCGACACCGAGAGCTGAACGCGGGCCGCCGACCGGAGCCCGGCCAAAGTACCGCATCACGTGGGGACGGCGCCCCGTCCCCGTCGGGTCAGCGGCGGGCAGTGCGCTTCGCCGCCCGCTTGGCGGGCGATCTCTTCGTCGCGGCCCGCTTGGCGGTGACCGTGCGCTTGGTCGCGGCGCCCCGCTTCGCCACGCCGGCGCGCTTGGTGACCGGACGGGTCGTCGCCCGGGCCGCCTTCTTCACCGTCCTCACCGCCTTCACCGTCTTCTTCGCCGCCGCCCGCTTGGCGACGCCCTTCGTCCCGGCCGCCCTCTTCGCGGCGACCTTCTTCGTCCCGCCGGCGGCGGCCCTGACGGCCGAAGCCGCGGCGCGACGCTCGGCCGTTTGCTTGGCGAGGAGCTCGAGGGAGGTCGGGTAGACGCCGGTTGCGAGGCGGGGGGCGGAGTTCGGAGCCATGACCGTGTCCTTGAAGGCCTTCATCGGGCTGACGCGGACACGCTTGGAGGCTTTGATGCGAATGGCCTCGCCGGTGCGGGGATTGCGGCCCATGCGAGCGGCCCTCTCGACCTTCGCGAATTTGGCGAAGCCCTGGATCGTCACCGGCTCACCCTTCGCGACGACCGCCGTGATGACATCGGTCACGCCGGAGATCACCGCCTCGACATGCTTCACGTCGTCTGCGGTGTACGCGGCGACGGCCCGAATGAGCTCACGACGGTTCATGGGCTCCGTCCTTTCGTTGTCCCGAGAGCCAGTTCACGCGGACACGATACAGGGACGAGCCGAATCGTCAAGGTATTTCAACAACTTGCGCCCGGTCACTCGCTGGAGGACGACCTCGCGGCCGATCGTCCCGCGCGACACGTGTCGTCGTCAGCGTCAGCTCGCACCGGTGGGAGGGAAGCGGATGCAGCGCTACGTCCCGGCTGCGTCCGCGACGGGGGCCTCCGCGAGGATCTCGATCCCCGGCACCGAGACCCGCAAGGCGGCCACCACCCCGTTCGACGTGTCGACGCAGTACTCGCGCGGGAGGCGGAACCCTTTCGCCCCGGTGCCCGCGAGGTACAGGTGGACGGGCACCTCGCCGTGGTGTGCCGAGAGCACCTCCTTGAGGGAGGTGAGAACCGAGGCACTCATCGAGCCCACCGGCAGGCGCACGCGGAGCGGGTCGGACGAAGACGAGGAGGCACCCGCGAACGCGGTGATCTCGGATGCGATGAGCTTGGGCTGGTCGTCGCGTCTGTCGACCCTCGCACGCACGCTCACCACGGAGTCGTCGGCGATCACGCCCGCGTACTGGACCATGGTCCTCGGGAAGACGGTCACTTCGATCGAAGACTCGAGGTCCTCGAGGGTGAAGACCGCCATCTGCTCGCCGCGCTTGGTCCACTTCACCTGGAGCCCGGTGATGACGCCTGCGAAGGTCCGCACGGTGCCTTCGGGGAGCTCTGTCACCTCGCTCAGCGAACCGTCGGCCCGCCGCCGGAGGGCAGCCTCGAGGCCGAGGAGCGGGTGGTCGGATACGTACAGCCCGAGCATCTCTTTTTCGTGGGCGAGGCGCTCCTTCTTGTCGAACTCGACGTCGGGGATCGCGACGGGTTGGTCGAAGGACGGAGCGCGCCCGTCGGCGTCGCCGAAGAGTGACAGCACCCCCTGCTCACGCTCTCGCCGCCTGGCGACGATCTGGCCGACGATCAGCTCGTGGACGTGCAGGAGGCCCTTTCTCGTGTGGCCGAGGGAATCGAAGGCGCCCGCCCGGATGAGCGCGTCCATCGGCTGCTTGTTCAGACAGGCGATCGGGACGCGCTCGCAGAAATCGACGAAGTCCACGAACGTCCCCCTCGCCTCGCGCTCGGCGACGACGGCCTCGGCGACCGAGGTGCCGACGTTGCGCACCGCGGCAAGCCCGAAGAGGATGGCTCCTTTCACCGGCGCACCGCCCTCGCCCGAGGCCCCACCGGACGCCTCGGGCACGACGGGCGTGAAGTCGGCGGCCGAGCGGTTGACGTCGGGAACCGAGACCGTGATCCCGAGCGCCCGGCACTCGGCGAGGTAGATGCCCGCGCGGTCGAGGTTCTCGCGCACGCTCGTGAGGAGGGCGGCGAGGTACTCGGTCGGGTAGTTCGCCTTCAGGTAGGCGGTCTGGTAGGCGATCAGCCCGTAGCCGAAGGCGTGCGCCTTCGGAAAGGCGTAGTCGGCGAACGGCTCGATGATGTCGAACCACTTCTCGCCGAGCTCTCTGGTGTAGCCGTTGGCTTCGACGCTCTCGACGAAGCGCTTGCGCTCCTTCGCCATGACCTCTCGCACCTTCTTGCCGCAGGCCTTGCGGAGCAGGTCGCTCTCCGCGAGCGAGTAGCCGGCGAACTGCTGGGCCACCCGCATCAGCTTCTCCTGGTAGATCATGAGCCCGAAGGTGTCGGACAGGACCGCTTCCGCGTCGGGGTGGAGGTACTCGACCTCCTTTCGGCCGTTCTTGCGTTCCGCGTACTCGAAGTGCATGTTCGCCGCCATCGGCCCGGGGCGGTAGAGGGCGACGAGCGCGGCGACGTCCTCGAAGCAGGTAGGGGCGAGGGAGCGCATGAGCGTGCGCATCGGGCCGCCCTCGAGCTGGAACACCCCGACGGAGTCGCCGCGCTGCAGCAGCTCGTAGGTGGGCTGGTCGTCGAGCGGTACGTGGTCGATGTCGACCCGGGCGCCGCGGGTCTTCGCGATGAGCTCGACGGTGTCGGTGATGACGTCGAGGTTCCGCAGCCCGAGGAAGTCCATCTTCAAGAGGCCGAGGTCCTCCACCCCGTGCATCTCGTACTGGGTCACGATGGGGGCGTCGTCGGGGTCGCCGCCAGGGTCGGGCTTGCGCTGGACGGGGAGGTACTCGGTGAGCGGGTCCTTCGTGATGACGACGGCGGCCGCGTGGATGCCGTCCTGGCGGCGGAGGCCCTCGAGTCCCTTGGCGACGTTCGAGACGCGTGCGACGTCGGGGTCCTCGGCGACCATCGTGCGGAGCTCGGCCGCGATCTTCCACCCGTCCTCGTGCCCCGCGGGCGGCTCGTCCGCGAGGCAGGCCCACAGCGGCGTGTCCCTGCCCATCACGATGGGCGGCATGGCCTTCGCGACGCGGTCGCCGAGCGCATAGGGGTACCCGAGGACACGTGCCGCGTCGCGCACGGACGCCCGCGCCTTGATCGTGCCGAACGTGATGATCTGCGCGACGTGATCGCGGCCGTAGCGCTCGGCGGCGTAGCGGATCATCTCGTCCCGGAAGCGTGAGTCGAAGTCCATGTCGATGTCGGGCATCGACAACCTCGACGGGTTGAGGAACCGCTCGAAGATGAGGTCGTAGCGGATGGGGTCGAGCTCGGTGATCCGCAGGCAGTAGGCGACGGCGCAGCCGGCAGCCGAGCCGCGCCCCGGGCCGACACGGATCCCGTGCTCCTTGGCGTGGCGGATGAGGTCCCAGACGATGAGGAAGTACGCCGAGAAGCCCATGTCCTCGATGACCTTCAGCTCGTAGCCGAGCCGTTCGACCACCACCTCGGGCAACGGGTCGCCCCAGCGTGCCCCCGCACCCTCGAACGTGACGTGACGCAGGTACTCGCCGGTGGAGGAGAACTGCGGGGGGACGGGGAAGTCGGGGAGCTTGGGCGTGCCCAATTCGAGGCGCACGTCCGACCTCCGCGCGATCAGCAGCGTGTTGTCGCACGCCTCGGGGAGCTCGGCGAAGAGGCGGCGCATCTCCGCCGCGCTCTTCAGGTAGTGACCCGACCCCTTGAACTGGAACCTGCCGGGCTGGTCGATCGTCGCCTTCGTCTGCACGCAGAGGAGGGCGTCGTGTGCCTGGGCGTCCTCCGGTCGGGTGTAGTGACTGTCGTTGGTCGCGAGCAGCGGGGCGCCGAGCCGGCGCGCGATGTCGACGAGCTGGGGCGTCACCCGGTGCTGCTCCTCGATCCCGTGGTCCTGCAGCTCGACGAAGAGGTTGTCCTTTCCGAAGATGTCCTGGAGGCGTGCGGCCTTGGCCAGTGCGTCGTCGAAGTTGCCCGCGAGCAGGCTCTGCGCGACGTGGCCGCCGAGGCACCCGGTCGTCGCGATCAGCCCCTCCGCGTGGTCCGAGAGCAGCTCCCAGTCGACTTTGGGCTTGCGGTAGTAGCCCTCGAGGAACGCGCGGCTCGAGAGCTTGATCAGGTTCGCGTAGCCGGCGTTGGACTCCGCGAGGAGGGTGAGGTGGTAGTAGGCCTTCCTGCCGCCTTCCACGTCGCCACCGGTGTCGTCGACGGTCGTACCACGGACGTTGATGCGCTCGTCACGCCGTTCGTACGCCATGTACGCCTCGGTGCCCAGGAGCGGGGTGAGCCCCGCCTTCGTGCACGCGGCGTAGAACGGGAGGATCCCGTACATGTTGCCGTGGTCCGTGATGCTGAGGGCAGGCTGGCCGTCCGCTGCAGCGGCGGCGACGAGGTCGTCGATCCGGCTCGCACCGTCGAGGATCGAGAACTCGGTATGGACGTGGCAGTGCGCGAACGAACGTGCAGAGCCTTCTTCCCCTGCGGGCTCACTCACCCGGCCTGTCCTCCCTCCTGCCGGTCAGGCGGACGCCACGACAGATCGTCGCGCGCATCCGAGAAGGCCCATCCTTCCAGCCTGCCGACCCGACGGCGGTGCAAGTGCGAGCCCGTGACCAGCGGCTTCGCGGGGGCCGCGCGACGGCACCGGCGCCCGACCACGATGGCCGGGCGAACGGGACGCGTGGCGGGCCCTCTCGGCACCGTGCCTTCGTAGCAGGAGGCTGCGCCCCCCCGCTCCCCACGATGGCCGGGCGGCCTGAGGGAAGCTCCAGGTCGCCGGGTAGCGCCAGTCAGGCCGCGGGTATGCAACCCCGATGACCCGCGACGTGGTGACCACCGTGGCCGAGGCGGGCGCCGGCGGCACCCTGGTGGTCGCGTTCGCGCTGCTGGGGCAGGCGCTGCACCCCAAGCGCTTCGCAGGGCTCTTCTCGGCGGCACCGTCGATCGCGATCGCCGGCTTGATCGTGACCGTCCTCGCCGCCGGCGACGGTCCGGCCTCGAGGGCGGCCCTCGGGATGCTCTTCGGCGCGGCGGGGTTCGTCGCGTTCTCGTTGGTGGTACGCCCCCTTCTCAAGCGTATGAGCGCGGTCGCGACCTCCGCCTTCGGCTGCGGTGCGTGGGTACTCGTGGCGGTGGGCGGGTACCTCGTCGCGTTCCGGTGACCCGGTGAGCCTGCTCGACCGCCGGGACTTCGAGCCCGCGATCCACATCTCGTTCCGGGGCGCCCGCAACGTCCCCTTGCGGGACCTCGCCATACGGTTCGCCTTCGGAGCGGGGATCTCCGCGGTGGCGTCGCTGATCGCCGCCCTCGCCGGGTGGCGCGCGGGAGGCCTCATGCTGGCCTTCCCGGCGATCCTGCCTGCGACGCTCACCCTCTTGGAGCAGGAGGAGTCCGAGCGGAAGGCCGTGGACGCCGACTTCGGCTCCGTGCTCGGCGCGCTCGGGCTCGCGGCGTTCGCGGCCGCGGCGTGGTGGCTCCTTCCGCGTTCCGGCGCAACGATCGCGCTGGTGGTGGCGGGCGTTGCGTGGCTTGGGACCGCGGGCGGGTGCTTCTTCACGCTGCGCGCGCTCGTCCTACGGCGGCAACGCTGAACAGGAGGGCTCCGGGGCCCGTTGGGAGCGGCGCGGATCCCCGGCCTTCAGGCGGAGGAGGAGGTCAGCTCCGCCCAGACCACCTTGCCGACGTGGTGGCGCTTCGTGCCCCAGTTCCGGCTGAGTGCGTCGACGATGTGGAGCCCGCGCCCGCCCGGGTCGCACGAGGAGGAGTTCCGCAGCCTCGGGAGGTCGTCCCCGCCGTCGCGCACCGAGATGCGCAGGCCGTGCGCGAGGGCGGAGAGGGTGACGG
>JASHUY010000124.1 GCA_030039755.1 Acidimicrobiales bacterium | reverse complement strand
CCTCGCCCTCGCCGGCCCGCGCCGCCCCCGCGCCCGCGCCGGCACCGCCGGCGCCGACGACGCCCCCGGTGCCGGGCTCGGGCAAGGGCAGGAGCTGGTGGACCTCGACGGCCTGGGTGCCCGCGGACTTGTAACGGGTCGAGACGAGGAGGACCTGCTCCACCTCTCCCGCGAGGAAGGGTGCGGAGACCGCGGCGGCGACGGTGCGCGCGTCCGACCATGCGGGCCGCTCGCTCATCCCCTGGAACGACCGCTCAACCGGCTGACGGCGGAACCGGAAGTACCCCGGCGCCTTCTTCCCCACGGTGAACAGCCGTACCGTGACGCTCTGCCCCGAGAGGTCGGCGATCAGCCGCTCCGTCGCGCGCAACGTCGAGGCGTTGTACGCCCCGGCCAGCCCGCGGTCCCCCACGATCGAGAGCACCACGACCGCGTGGCGCTCGGCCGGCGCACCGAGCAGCTTCTCCGCCGCGGCGGGGTCGCCCTTCGCGGCTTCGACCACGATGCGCGCCATGCCCTCACGGTACGGACGGTTCGCGGTCATGCGCGTGAGCGAGCGGACGATCTGTGACGCCGCGATGAGCTCCATCGCCCTGGTGATCTTCTTCGTGGACTGGATGCTGCGTATCCTCCGGCGCAGCGCCCGTTCCTGGCCTCCCGGCACGGCTCAGTCGACCTTCCCGGTGTCGAAGCCCTCGAGGAACGTGCGGATCGCCGCGTCGAGGTCGGACTCCTCGGGGAGCTTCCCCGTGGTGCGGATCGTCTCGAGCAGGTCGGCGTGGTTGGCACGCATGTACTCGCGCAGCTCGGACCCGAAGCGCTTGACCTGGTCGACCGGCACCGTGTCCGCCCACCCGTGGGTGCCGGCGTAGATCACGATCACCTGCTCCTCGACGGGCAGCGGGTCGTTCTGCGGCTGCTTCAGGAGCTCGGTCAACCGGTAGCCGCGGTCGAGCTGCGCCTGGGAGACCTTGTCGAGCTCGGAGCCGAACGTCGCGAACGACTCGAGCTCGCGGAACTGCGCGAGGTCGAGCTTCAAGGTGCCCGACACCGAGCGCATCGCACGGATCTGTGCGGCGCCGCCGACGCGCGAGACCGAGTTGCCCACGTCGATCGCGGGGCGGATGCCCGAGTAGAAGAGGTCGGACAGCAGGTAGATCTGACCGTCGGTGATCGAGATCACGTTGGTGGGGATGTACGCCGAGATGTCGCCGGCCTTCGTCTCGACGATGGGGAGCGCCGTCAGCGACCCGGCGCCGAGCGCGTCCGAAAGCTTCGCGGCGCGCTCGAGCAGCCGGCTGTGGAGGTAGAAGACGTCGCCGGGGTAGGCCTCGCGGCCCGGCGGGCGCCGGAGGAGGAGCGAGATCTGGCGGTAGGCCTCGGCCTGCTTGGAGAGGTCGTCGTAGACGATGAGCGCGTCCTGGCTGTGCTCCATCCAGTGCTGCCCCATCGCGCATCCGGCGTAGGGCGCGAGGTACTTGAAGGGCGCGGGGTCACCGGCGGAGGCGACGACCACCACCGTGTAGTCCAGCGCGCCGAAGCTCTCGAGCGTGTCCACCGTCTGCGCGACGGAGGAGTTCTTCTGGCCGACCGCGACGTAGATGCACTTCACGCCGTTGCCGCGCTGGTTCAGGATCGTGTCGACGGCGATCGTGGTCTTGCCGGTCTTGCGGTCTCCGATGATGAGCTCGCGCTGGCCGCGCCCGATCGGGGTCATCGAGTCGATCGCCTTGATGCCCGTCTGGAGCGGCTGGGCGACCGGCTGGCGCCCGATGATGCCCGGCGCTTGCACCTCCATCCGCCGCAACGTGTCGCTCGCGACCGGCCCCTTGCCGTCGAGCGGCTCGCCGAGGGCGTTCACCACGCGGCCGAGGAGCCCGTCGCCGACGGGCACCGAGAGGATCCTGCCGGTCGCCTTCACGACCTGCTCCTCTTCCAGGTTGTCCACCTCGCCGAGGACCACCGCGCCGATCGTGTCCTCGTCCAGGTTCATCGCGAGCCCGAGGGTGCCGTCCTCGAACTCGAGCAGCTCGTTCACCTCCGCGCTGGGGAGGCCCGACACCCGCGCGATGCCGTCGCCCACCTCCACGATCCGCCCGATCTGCTCCGCCTCCACGAGGGGAACGTACTCAGCGACGTGGCGCCGCAGCGCCTGGGTGATCTCGTCTGCGTCGATGGTCAGCTCGGCCATGTCCTCTTCCTCAGCTCCCCTCGGTTCCTCGACCTGCATCTCGATCCGCCCGGTCGGTCCCGGCTGCGCCGGCGGGCGCCCGGTCGGCCCCCGCTGCGCCCCCCGGTCCGTCGTCCTCGTGTTGCCCGCCTCTCGCGGCGCGGCCGAATCCGAGGTCCGTCCATCCCCCGGCCGTGACGTGCTCGCGCAGCCGCTCCAACTGGCCCCGCGCCGTCGCGTCGAGCTGGAGGTCGCCGATCTCGACGTTGACCCCGGCGAGCAGCGCCGGGTCGACGGTCACCTGCAGCTCGACGGGGGAACCCGTGAGGTGCGAGAGCGACTCCGAGAGCTCCCGGCGCTCGTCGGCGTCGACGACCTGCCCCGCCCGCACGCGTGCGACGCGCCAGCCGCGTGCGACGGCGACCTGCTCGACCAACCAGTCGAGCGTGCCGACCACGTCCCGCGGCCTGCCGCCCACGATCGCGTAGTCGGCGAGCCGGAGCGTCGCGGCGTGCACCTTGCGCCCGATCAGGTCGTCGACCACCCCCCGGCGCACCGCCGCAGGAAGGTCCCGGTCCGAGAGCGCGTCCCGGAGGTCCGGCGTCGCGTCGACGATGCGCGCGAACCGGAACAGCTCGTCCTCGACGGTCTCGAGCTCGGCGACCGAGAGGTCCTCGAACACGGCGGCGGCGTAGCCCCCCACGCGCTCGCGAGCCTCTCGGTGGCCGAGCAGCTCTTCTGTCGGTGTCGTGTGCTCCACCATCTGGCGAAGCCGGTTGGTCACCCAGGAGATCGCGGCGGGCACCTCCTGCGCGTGCACCGCCCCCGCCGCGAATGCGCAGAGCCGCGCGGCCGCCGCGCCCACCCTTCCTTCGAGGAGATCGCCCAGGATCGCGCGCCGGGCGCGCCCCGGCACGGCGACGTCGGTCAGCACGGCGCGGAGCTCCGCGTTGCGACGGATCAGGTCGTCGACCGCGGCGACGTCCGAGGCGAGCGTGGCGCGTGCGTCGTCGGCCGTCTCGTCGACGACCGCTGCGGCATACCCCTGGACGGCGGGGTTCACTGCTCGGCGTCCGTGGCGGCCGCGGCGGCGGCACCGGGCGACCCGGCCTCCGCGGCCAGGGCGTCCACGGCTTCCTGGATCAGGTCGCGGTGCGCGGCCGCGTCCACCTCGCGCTTGATGATGCGCTCGACGACCTCGACCACCAGCTCGCCGAGTTGCTGAGCCGCCTCCTCGAGCGCACGCTGGCGCGCGAGGCGGGCTTCGGCGTCGGCGCTGGTGACCATCCGGTCGTACTCGCGTTGGCCGCGGTCGCGTGCCTCCTCGGCGAGCCGTTCCGCTGTGCGCCGCGCTCGTTCGACGATCTCGCGTGCCTGGGCCCGGGCGTGCTCGAGCGCAGCGCGACGGTCCTCGTCTGCAGCCTGCGCGTCGGCCTTCGCTGCGTCTGCGGCCGCGAGCTCCGCGCGGATCGCCTCCTGGCGCTCCGACAGCATGCGGTTCAGCGGCGGGAGGATGTACCTCGCGACGACGACCAGCACGATGACGAAGGCGATGAGCTCCGCGATGAAGGTCCCGTTCGGGACGATGAAGACGCTCGAGAGCATTGGCGTGGCGCCCGCGTCCCTACGCAGCCTTCTTGTACAGGACGAAGATGAAGAGGACCGTGAAGGCCAGGTTGATGAAGTACATCGCCTCCACCAGCCCGACCGTCAGGAACATGATCGTGAACAGCCGGCCCTGGGCTTCGGGCTGGCGTGCGACGCCCGCGATGGTCTGGCTCCCCGCGAGGCCGTCGCCGATGGCGGCGCCGATGGCACCGCCGCCGAGCGCGAGCCCGCCGCCGATCATGGCCCCGCCGAGCTGCAGGCCGGTTTCAGTCGGGGTGGGTACTGACATGTGGTTCCTTTCTCCTTCTTTGACGCGAGCTCTTGGCGAGCACCGCGGTGATCAGTGCTGGTCGGCCGTGGACATTGCGGTGTCGAAGTACAAGATCGTGAGCAGGGCGAAGATGAACGCCTGGATCGGGCCGATGAGGAAGACGTCGAAGAGCTTCCAAACGACGTCGAAGACGAAGGTGAGTATGTCGCCGATCGGGACGCTGCTGAGCTTCCAGGCGCCGAGCGCGGCGATGAGCGTGAGCATGAGCGCTCCGGAGAACAGGTTGCCGAATAGCCGGAGCGCCAGCGTGACGGGCTTGGCGATCTCCTCCACCATGTTGATGAAACCGTTGAACGGGACGAGGACGACCTTCCAGACGACCCGCTTCGCCCGGAACGGGCCGCCGAAGTAGTGCTTCACGTAACCGCCGATCCCCCTCGCACGGATCGACGCGAGGTGCACGAGCACGATGACGAAGACCGCGAGCGCGGCGGGAAGGTTCACGTCGGCGGTGGGCGCCGCGAGGATCGCGTACTTGCTGCCGATTGTGAAGATCTCGAAGAGGTTCGCGACGAGGATGAAGAGGAAGAGCGCCGTGGCGAGCGGCACGATCGCCATCCCCGGCGGCCCGATCGAGCCGGCCAGCTGGCGCCGTACGGCGCCGACGCCCGCCTCCCAGACGAGCTGGAACTTCCCCGGGACGCCGCTCGTCGCCTGGCGCCGGACGATCAGCCCGAGCGCGATCACGACCACGACCGCGGCCCCGGTGGCCCACAGCGTGTCGAGGTCCATGGTGAGCCCCAGCACCCTGACGTGGATGTGTGTGCCGACGGTGATGTTCACCGCGACGAGCGACCGCAGGAGCACGAACGTCCCGCCGACGGCCATCGTCAGGCGGCCTCCCCGCCGGTCGCCTCTCCGGCGTCGCCGAGGTCGGCGACGTCGATCGCGCCCGCCCTCAGCATGGAGCGCGTGACGTTCGCGAGGAGCAGGAACTGGAAGACGGCCAGGCCGCCGATCATCCCGAGGCCGAGCGGCGGCTTGACCCACGCCAGCACGAGCGCCACCACGGTCATCGTCATCAGCCGGCTCAGCGTGTTCATCGCGAGGGGACGGCGCCTGTTGCCCTCCGCCCGGCGACCGACCTTCACCACCGAGCGCACGATCAGGCGGAAGTTGCCGATCCCGAGGGCGATGCCGATGCACAGTCCGAGTGCCGCCCAGGGCTGGCTGAACAGGAGGAGCACGACGAGGCCGAGGACGCCGACGACCAGCGCGCTCAGCATCGTGCGGCGCGCGACCGCAGCCACGTCGGGAAGTTGGAACCGTTCGAACATGCCTTCTCTTCTCGTCAGACCCCGCTCCGCGCGCCGGCCCCGGCGGCGGGTGCCCACGGGGGAAATTCGCCGGCCACCGGGGCGGTCCCGCAGGTCAGACGTACTTGCGGAACTGGTTCACGGCGAGCAGGACGGCAGACAGTACACCGAACGCGAGCCCGGCGACGGTGAACCACGGCAACGTCCCGAGGGCGTCGTCGATCGCGTAGCCGATCCCCCCGCCGGCGATGATCGAGATCGCACAGGCGGTGCCAACCCAGAACAGGTCGCCCAGGGTGGGCGCTCGTTTGCCCCCTCCTGCCCCGCCGTCCCCGGGGACCGCATCGCCCCTCGTCACGGGTGGTGGTGGCTCCTCCGCCATCGCTGACCGTGGCCGCGTCAGGCCGCGTCAGGGTGAGCTGCACCAAATTGACTCCCTGAGATCACGCGGCCGCGTGCGCGCCCGTAGCTCGAGGCCATCCCTGCCCGAGGCCCCTGGCCCGGTTGGGAGTTGACACGCGGCTCATCTTTCCATCCGTTCTCGCCAATCGGCAAAACGTTCGCTCGGGCGAACCGGCGCAGCGCCGCCGCGGGCGACCCTGTCCCCGGGCCCGGCCCCGTTCTGGCGCCCCGCACCGTTCCGGCGCCCCGCGCCGTTGCGCCCACGGCCGTCCGGCGCCGCCCCGGCCCCGTTCACCTCGTCGAGGTCCAGGTCCTCGAGGCTCACCCCCTCGAGCACAGGGCGGGGCTCGAACACAGGGCGGGGCTCGAGCACAGGGCGGGGCTCGAGCACCCGGACTCTGCCGTCCCCGTTCCGGGCCGCCCGAGCCGGCGAAGAGGACCCGAGTGCCGCCGCGTCGGCCTGCTCTGCGTCGGCGCGGTGTCGCAGGTCGGGGTGGAACCACGTGAAGAGCGCCACGGCGAGGAGGCCGACCCCGAGCGGGATGAACGCGTTCGCCGCATGGACGAAGAGGGGGAACAGGATGAAGCCCGACAGGACCGCGGTCCACGCCCAGAGGATCACGACGCTGCGGCGGTGGCCGTGGCCGAGCCTGAGCAGCCGGTGGTGGATGTGGTCCTTGTCCGGCGTGTGGAACCCGGTCCCACGTGCGGTCCGCCGGATGAACGCGAACGCCATGTCGACGATCGGCACCCCGAGGATGAAGAACGGGATCAGCAGGGGGGCGAAGAAGAAGTAGGTGAGGCCGGGCTGGGCCGCGACGCGACCCCCGATCACCATCGTCGACGCCGACATGAGGAGACCGAGGAGGAGCGCCCCCGCGTCCCCCATGAACATCTTGGCGGGATAGAAGTTGAAGGGGAGGAACCCGAGGCACACGCCGCACGCGATGACCGCCACGAGGGGGCCGATGTTTGTGCTCGAGAGCACGCCGATCTCCATCAGCCGCAGGCCGTACACCGCGAGGGCCCCACCGCCGATCGCCACGACGCCGGCCGCGAGCCCGTCCAGGCCGTCGATCAGGTTGACCGCGTTCGTGAGGGCGATCACCCAGAGCGCCATGATGAGGGGCGTGATCCCAGGCGTGAGCAGGATGACCCCTCCCAGCGGCACCTTGAACCAGTAGAGGGTCACCCCGAGGAAGTACAGGATCGACGCGGCGAGGACCTGGCCCGCGATCTTCGCGGGAGCCGACATGTCGCGGACGTCGTCGATGAGGCCGACGCCGAAGATCGCCGCTGCGGCGAGCAGCACGCCGAGGGGCTCCGAGGAGCTCTCGAAGATGCCGTCGAGGCGGTGGATGCTGGCCGCCACCATCATCGCCACGAGGAACCCGAGGAACATCGCCGGCCCGCCCCCGTAGGCCGTGGTCCTCGTGTGGACCTTCCGGTCGCCCGGGAGCGCGACGTACCCGATCCGGCGCGACAGCCATGCGGCCGGCCAGGCGGTGGCGGCCGTCACCGAAGCGGCCACGACCAGTACGACGGCGTACCACCCGTACCAGGGCATGCGCTGGCCCCGCGCCCCGCCGGTGCCGCTACCCGGAGCCCGTGACCAGGCCCGGGTAGGGCGGGAACGCCATGCAGAGCTCGCGCACCTCGTGCCGGACCGCCGTCACGACGGCTTCGTCCGTCCTGCCGCGCAGCGTCCTTTTGACGAGCGCCGCGATCGACGCCATCTCCTGGGGCGCCATGCCGGCGGTCGTCTCGGCCGCAGAGCCCAGCCGCAGGCCCGAGGTCACGAAGGCAGAGCGCGGGTCGTCGGGGATCGTGTTGCGGTTGCAGGTAATGCCCGCGCGGTCGAGGACCTCCTGGGCCTCTTTGCCCGTCAGCTCGGCGTCGAACGTGCGGAGGTCGACGAGCAGCATGTGGTTGTCGGTGCCGCCCGAGACGAGCCGGAAGCCCTCCTCGGCGAGCGCGGCCCCGAGCGCCCGCGCGTTCTCGACGACCCGGGCCGCGTACGCGCGGAACTCCGGGGTCCCCGCCTCGCCGAACGCGACGGCCTTCGCGGCGATCACGTGCTCGAGCGGACCACCCTGGAGCCCGGGGAACACCGCGCTGTCGATCGCCTTCGCGAGGTCGGCGCCGCAGAGGACGGCGCCGCCACGTGGTCCGCGGAGCGTCTTGTGGGTGGTGAAGGTCACCACGTCCGCGATGCCCACCGGGCTCGGGTGCACGCCGGCGGCGACGAGACCTGCGGGGTGCGCCATGTCGAACATCAGCAGCGCGCCGACGGCGTCCGCGATCTCACGGAACGGCACGGGATCGATGATCCTGCTGTACGCGGTCGACCCGGCGACGATGAGCTTGGGGCGCTCGCGCTTCGCGAGATCCGCCACCTGGTCGAAGTCGATGACCTCGCCCGGGACGGACGGGTCGTCCGACGCCGGCGTGACGCCGTAGGAGACGAACCGCCAGATCTTCGAGGTGATCGACGCCGGT
>JASHUY010000123.1 GCA_030039755.1 Acidimicrobiales bacterium | reverse complement strand
TTTTCTGCCGCGTTCCCCGTAATGCCGCGTTCGGCGCCGAGGTGATGAGAGCTCCCTGATCAGGGGGTTGCTCTCCCCAGCGAGCTCGGCATTATCAAAGCCCCTCGAGGAAGGTGAGGAGCGCGTCGTTCGGTCGATACCTGCGGCCCCTGGTCTTGAGCGGTGCTCGCCGCTCGAGCGCTCGTTCCTTCATCATGAGGTCCTCGTGGACGTAGGCATTCACGGATTCGAGCTTCTCGTGTCCGAGAAGGAGCGCCACAGTTGCAACGTCCGTCCCGCTCGCGAGCAAGTCCATGGCGAAACTGTGACGAAGATTGTGGGTGCTGATGCGTTTCGACTTGAGCGACGGACACGAAGCTCGCGCCGTTGCAATGTGCTTCGCGACCAGGCGCTCGACGGCATCGGAGCTCAGTCGACCGCCCTGCCGGGAGGGGAACAGCGCGTCGTCGGGCCTGCCTCCTCGCTCCCTCAGCCAGGCGCGAAGGAACGAGACCATCGCCTTGTCGAGCGGCGTGTCCCTTCGCTTTCGACCCTTGCCGAGGCACTTCACGTGCGCCGCGGTGCCGAGCTCGACGTCTTGGCATCGAAGCCCCGTCAGCTCCGAGAGCCGGAGACCGCTCCGCAACGCGAGCGCAAGGAGCACGTGGTCACGTCGTCCGCTCCAGGTGCTGCGATCGGGAGCAGCGAGCAACGCCTCCATCTCCACGGCGGTGAGGAAGGCGCGCGGGCGGCGCTCGGCCTTCTTCTGTGGGATCGAGAGCACCTGACGGATCGTCTCGGCGTGCTCGGGATGGCGATAGGAGGCGAAGGTGAAGAAGGAGTGGACCGCGGCGAGGCGGGTGTTGCGGGTGCCGACGCCACAGCCGCGGTCGTGCTCCAGGTGGTCGAGGAACGAGCTCACGAGCACCGCGTCGAGATCGGAGAGATCGAGCTTCGACGGCGCCTTTCCCGTCTGTCGCTTCGCATAGGTGAGCAGCAGCCGGAAGGTGTGCCGATAGGAGTCGACGGTGTGGGGGCTCACGTCGCGCTCGGTGCCGAGGCGGGTGACGAAGAATGCCTGAAGGACAGGTGCGAGCGCCGTCATGACCGGCGCCTCTCGGCGCGGCCGATCGTGAGCGAGAGGAGCTCGGGCACCGCCGACACATACCAGTAGGTGTCCTTCGGCTCGACATGGCCCAAGTAGGCAGAGAGCGCCGGCAGAAGCGCCTGCACGTCCTCGCCGGCGCGATGCCAGGCAACCAAGGTGTCCACGCTGAAGCTGTGGCGCACGTCGTGTGGCCTCGGCCGACGGGCTCTCGACGAAGGTGTCGGCTCGAGCCCGGTGGCCTGGACGAGGAGGCGGAAGGTGGCATGCAGCGCGCTCTGGCTCAGTCGATGACCGGTCCTCGAGACGAAGAAGCTCGGCCCGGCTGCGGGAAACGTGTCGTCTCGCAGCCTCGAATAGGTTCCCAACGCAGCGGCGGTGCTCTCGTGAAGAGCCAGCTCTCGCGACTTGTTTCGCTTGGTGGCGACGACCCGAAGCGTTCGAGCGGTGACGTCGACGTCATTCCGGTTGAGCCGGACGACCTCACCTGAGCGCATCCCCGTCACCGTGAGCAGTCCGACCACGGTCTCGGCGGTGGCAGCTCTCATTGCCGGGCGAAGCCGTCGCGCCTCGGCCATCAACGCGACGATCTCGTCGGCGGAGTAGATGTGCGGTGGCAGCCGGCGGTGACGTTCGGGCAGCACGTCGGCGGGAGGAACTTCGCACCGGGGGTCGAGCAGGTGGAGGTGGACGGCGAAGCGCCGGGCAACGCCGAAACGCATCCCGTGCCACACCGCAGTCGCCTCCACGGGCGCGCTCGCCCAGGCGATTGCCGCGTCGGTCGTCACCGTCTCCAGCCCGCAGTCCTCGAGGTAGTCGACGAACTGCAGCAAAAGGCGTCCCTGCATGGCGAGCTTGAAACCGAGTGCACGCCGCATCGCGAGGTAGTCCTCGGCAATCGTCCGGACCGAGCTCATCGCGTCACCTCCGGCCATGGTTTGGCGAGCGCGGCGAGGGCCGCGGGATCAGGAAGGGCATAGATCGCAGAGGTGCTCACGGTGACGTGCCGGAGCAGCTGCGCGACCTCCGGCAGTGACGCGCCGGCCCGCAAGGTCTCGGTGGCCACCAGGTGGCGCAGCCGGTGCGGCCCGAAGCGGGCAATGCCCGCTCGGTCGCAGGCAAGGGCGACGACGCCCCCGACGGTCGCGCGGGTGATCGGACCATAGGGTGCCGTCACCTTCAAGAACACCGTTCGGTGGCGTGATGCAGGTCGGCCGTCGCGCAAGTAGGAGACGAGCGTCTCGCCCACGTCTTCAGGCAGGGGCAGGCGGTCGACGCGTCCACCCTTGCCCTTGACCGACAGCTCACCCGACCGCCAGTCGATGTCCTCGAGGGCCACCGCCGCGACCTCGCCGGCACGCAGGCCGAGCCTGCTGAGCATGGTCAAGATCGCCATGTCCCGTCGACCAGCGACGGTCGCCGCGTCGCAGCTCGCGACCAGCAGGGCGGCAGCTCCGGTGGAAACCGGAGCACGCAGGTCCGTCCGGGGCCACGACGCCATCGCCGGAACGGCCTCGACGAGCGAGCGGCTCGTCCTCCCGGTCGCGTGGAAGAAACGCAGCAGCGAGCGCAGCGCGGTGACCATGCACCTGAGCGAGGGCGGTGGCATTGCGTCGACGCCCGAGCGGACGACCGCGATGACCTCTGCGGGACCGAGCTCCGCCGGGGCAACCCTGTCATCAGGCCACCAAGCACGCATGCAGATCCCGGCGTAGTTCCGATAGGCCTCGACGGTCGAGTCGCTGAGTCCCCGCTGACCGCTCAAGTAGCGCCCGAAGCTCGCGAGCAACTCCTCCGCGGCACTTTGCGGCCCCCGCTCGACTCTGACGGCCGGCACCGCTCCCGCCGAGCGCAGATGCTCGAGCACCGGAGCGAGCGATCTGGCGGACCTGCACCACCGGTGATGGGCACGATGGACAATGACGAACTGCTCGACGGTCTCGCCGGTCAGCTGGACGGCGAGCATGCCCTGCTCCTCAAGCCACCTGCTCAGGTGGGCCGTCAATAGGAGCAGCTGGTTGACCCGCCCCTCCGAATATCCCTGCGCCCGCAGCGCGTGCTCAATGCCGTCCTTGAAAGGCCCGAGGGGGCCACCGATCCGGGTTCCACACTTCTCCGCCACAAGCTCTCTCCTCTCCTCGTGAGGAGAAGAGCCTGCGTGCGAAGACCCAATAATGCCGAGCTCGCTGGGGAGAGCAACCCCCTGATCAGGGAGCTCTCATCACCTCGGCGCCGAACGCGGCATTACGGGGAACGCGGCAGAAAACGCGCAGCTTCTCCCCCCTCAGCAGCATGCGCTGGACGCCATCCTCGAACATGAGCTGGGGGTGTTGGAGGCACCACCCGGGACGGGCAAGACGGTCGTCGCCTGCGCGCTGATCGCGCAGACTGGACTTCCGACGCTCGTCCTCGTCGATCGCACGACGTTGCTGGATCAGTGGCGTGGCCAGATAGAGCTCCTGCTGGGCGTGAAACCCGGCCAGCTTGGTGGAGGTCGTCGGCGACGCAGCGGATTGGTCGACCTGGCGAGCCTGCAGACGCTCGCCCGGAGGGACGACCTCGCCGAGCTCCTGGCCGGCTACGGGCTGGTGGTCGCCGACGAATGCCACCACCTCCCAGCGCCCACGTTGGAGCGGGCCGTTCGCCAATTGCCGGCTCGGCGATGGCTCGGCCTGACGGCCACCCCGTACCGGAACGACGGTCTCGACCAGATGATCCTCATGCAGTGCGGCCCGGTGCGTCATCGGATTCGAGCGGAGACGACAAACCGGGAGCCATCGGCTGAGACCACGACGCGGAGTGTCCTGGTGCACAGGACCATGTTCCGGTACGACCCCGACGTCGACACCAGCATCCTCGGCACGATCCAGGACATCTATCGTTCCCTGGTACACGACGAGCGGCGTAACGCCGCCATCATCGGCGACGTCCAAGATGCACTTCGCCGAGGTCGTCATTGCCTCCTCCTCACCAACCGAACTGCTCACATGGAGATCCTGGCTGCCGCGCTACGAGAGTCCGGGCACTCACCGGTCACGCTCCACGGGAAGCTGGGAGCCAAAGCGAGGCGTGCGGCGATCGAGTCCCTCGAGACCACCGACGGAGGACCACCGCTCCTGGCCGTGGCCACCGGCCCGTACATCGGAGAAGGCTTCGACTGCCCCGCGTTGGACACCGTCTTCCTGGTGTTCCCGATGAAATTCAAGGGACGGGTCGTCCAGTATGTGGGGCGGGTGCTCCGTCCCTACCCCGGCAAGACCGGCATCGAGGTCCACGACTACGTGGACGTCGGCGTCCCGGTCCTTGCGTACACTCTTTCGGAACGATGTGCCGGTTACACCAGTCTCGGCTTTCCACCGCCGCTCGAGGTGTAGGTCAGCTTCACGCAGGGGGTTCAGCGCGAGGCGAGCACGCAGGCGAACCGGCTGTCGGATCGAAGGACTGGCCGGTTCCTGGCGGGGGCGCGACTGACTGACCGTATCGGCTCGGCGATCGCGCCATGCACCGACTCTGCGCCATGCCCTGGGAGAGCGGGCCGTTCCCATGCGATGAAGGTGCCGTCGATCGTGGCTACCTCACCCGTCGTGCTCTTGCGGGCTGCATCTCGCGTGGCAGAGATCGTGAGCTTCACCGCGTGCTCAAAATCTTTTAGGGAATTCTGCCGGAATCTTGAGTCTTTGCTAAGGAGATTCCCACGTCTCTCACATGATGGGCTGCAACGATACTGGCGACGAACCGTTGGCCCATGGCCGAGATCATGCGGAGGTTCCGACCGAGTCGACGTGCACTTGAAGGGAGAGGAGCCATGAACTTCACGACGCTCGCCTTGCCCCACCGCACGACGAAGCCGCGACGTACAGGGATCACGATGGTGGTGGACGGAGGTGTCCCGCTCGGCGCGCTCCGCGACATCGTCGCCAGTGCCGGCGAGTACCTGGACTTCGTGAAGTTCGGGTGGGGAACCGCCCTCGTCTCGCGCGAGCTCGGTGAGAAGATCGAGCTCCTCGACGAGAACGACATCGAGTTCTACTTCGGGGGCACGCTCTTCGAGAAGCACGTCCTCCAGGGTCGCTTCGACGACTACCGGGAGCTGTGCCACGAATGGTCGTGCCGCTACGTCGAGGTGTCCAACGGGACCATCGAGTTGTCGAACTCCGAGAAGACCGGCTACGTCCGCAAGCTGGCCGAGGAGTTCACGGTGATCTCGGAGGTCGGCTTCAAAGACGCCGAACGGTCGGACCGGCTCATGCCCCGTCGCTGGATCGAGTACGTAGAGGACGACCTCGCGGCGGGTGCGCGCCTTGTCACGCTCGAGGCCCGTGAGAGCGCGAGCTCGGGCATCTGCCACGCGAACGGCCAGCTCCGGGTCGGGTTGGTGGAGGAGCTCGTGAGCGGGCTCCCGGTCGACCGCCTGCTGTTCGAAGCCCCCACGACGGAGCTCCAGGCGCACATGGTGCGGCGCGTCGGCCCCGACGTGAACCTGGGCAACGTCCCTCCCGCCGGGGTGCTCGCCCTCGAGACGCTGCGCCTGGGGCTCAGAGCCGACACCCTCGCCGAGTTCGAAGGTGGGTCACGATGAGGGACCACCTCTTCCACCTCGCGATCCCGGTGACGGACCTCGACGAGGCCCGACACTTCTACGTGACAGCGCTCGGGTGCAAGCTCGCACGCTCCTACCCCGACAGGATCACCCTCGACTTCTTCGGCGACCAGGTGGTCTGTCACCTCGCGGACCCGGAGCCTCGTGCAGCGCCGCTCTCCCTCTACCCGCGCCACTTCGGCGTCACCTTCTGCAAGCGCAAGGACTTCGACCTCCTCTACGACCTCGCGCACCTGCGCAAGCTCCGGTTCTTCTCCGAGGTCTCCACCCGGTTCGAAGGGACGGCGGAGGCGCACCGGACCTTCGTGCTGCAAGACCCCTTCGACAACCTGGTCGAGTTCAAGCACTACCGCGACCCGAGGATGGCGTACTGAGATGTCCGTTGGGACGCCGTGTGCGGGGGTAGCCCCGAGCCGCGCAGAGGGGTTGTCCGTGGCGGAGCTCGTCCGGGTCCGTTCGGTGCATGCGGGCGACGACGTCTACCTCGAGTCCGCCGGCGACGCGCCCGGTGTCAGCTACGGCGAGCTCGGGCGTGCCGTCGCGAGCTGGGCCGGGCGGTTCGAGCAGCTCGGCGTCGCACCCGGCGCGACCGTCGGGCTCGGCCTGTCCGACCCCGTGGAGCTGGCGGTCGTGTTCCTCGCCGTGCTCGCGACCGGGCGGTGCGTCGCGCCCTTCGACCACTCGGCGACCGACGCCGAGCTTGTCGCGCTCCGCAGGCGCACGGCCCCCCGCATCGTGATCTCCGACCGGCGCGCCCCGAGGGGGGACGAAGGCGGCTGGCTCACGATGCAGCCGGGTGCGTGCCGGTCTCCTTTCCCACCCCCCTCCGCCGGGACGCCGTCCACGGGCACCGGCGGCGTCGTCCTCTCGACGTCGGGGACGACGGGGGTGCCGAAGGTGATCCGGCTCGACGAGGCGCAGCTGCTCCACACGGCGAGCGCGGTCGCGGACCACCTCGAGCTCGCCCCCTCCGACCGCGGCTTCAACGCGCTCCCGCTCTTCCACATCAACGCCGAGGTGGTCGGGCTGCTCGCGACGCTCGTCTCGGGCGCGACGATCGTGCTCGACGGCCGGTTCCACCGCCTCGGCTTCTGGGCCGAGATGGCGCGGCACCGGGTCACCTGGATCAACGCGGTCCCGGCGATCCTTGCGAGGCTCGCCGTCCTCGAAGAGGGTGAACGCGTGCCCGCGGGCATCCGGTTCGCCAGGTCCGCGTCGGCGCCCCTTGCGGTGCCGGTGCTCGAGCGTTTCGAGCGCTCGACCGGGATCCCGGTCGTCGAGACGTACGGGATGACCGAAGCGGCGAGCCAGATCACCGCCAACCCGCTCCACGGCCCGCGAAAGCCCGGCTCGGTCGGCCCGCCCGTCGCCGCCGAGGTCCGCGTCGTGACCGGGGACAGGGCGCCTGCGCGCCACGGCGAGATCGGCAGCGTCGAGATCCG
>JASHUY010000122.1 GCA_030039755.1 Acidimicrobiales bacterium | reverse complement strand
GCGACGGCTACGACGTCGACGCGGTGCTGCTCACCGACGACCTCGTCCAGGGGGACAACTGCTTCTTCGCGGCCACGGGGATCACCGACGGCGAGCTGCTCCAGGGTGTCCGGTTCCACAGCCTGGGTGCGAACACCCAATCCCTCGTCATGCGCTCCAAGTCGGGCACGATCCGCAAGGTCGACGCGAGCCACCCGTTGGCGAAGCTGGCCGAATACAGCGCCATCCCCTTCGAGTGACACCGCGTCGACCGACCGCGTCGAGTGATCGCGCAGTCCCCTCTCAGCCACGCTCCACTTGGCGCGGCGCGTCGCGCGCCGAGGTCAGCTCCGCCTCGATCCGCTTCGCGCGCCCGCGTGCCGCGACGGCGATGTGCTCGGTCCGGTGGGTGTCCAGACGTTCGGCGGGCACCAGGACGGCGAGCGCAGCGATCACACGGCCGCGCACGTCGCCGATGCCCACGGCGACCGAGGCGAGACCCGGCGAGCTCTCCTCGAGTGAGGTGGCGTAGCCGAGTCTGCGGACGTCTTCGAGCTCCCGGAGCAGCAGCGTGCGGGATCCGATCGAGTGCGGGGTGCGCCGTTGCAGGCGCGTCGTCGGGTACAGGCGGAGAAGCTCGTCGCGGCCCAGCCCGGCGAGGAGGGCCTTGCCCGCAGCAGAGGTGTGCGCGGGCACGGCGAGCCCCGTCCGGGACCTCACCCGCACGACGTCGGGACCTTCGACGGAGTCGATGAACCGGATGGTCGCGCCTTCGGAGACCGCCAGGCTGACGGTCTCACGCGTCTCGGCGGCAAGCGCCGAGAGATGGGGACGGGCAACCCTCCCGACGTCGATGCGTTGCAGCGACGCGAGCGCCACCGCGACGAGGGCGGGGCCGGCGCTGTAGCGACGGGTCACAGGGTCCTGGACCACGAAACCGCTCGCTTGCATCGTCGTGAGCAGCCGGTGCGCCGTCGACGGCGCGACGCCGAGAAGCTCGGCGCTCTCCCGAACGGCGAGCGACGGATGGTCCTGGAACGCCGCGAGCAGCTGGAGCGCGTGGTCGACCGAGGCGACCAGGTACGTGCGCCCCGAAGCCTGCGGACGTCCACGGCTCGACACAGGTCCTCCCTCCCGCGGGGCGGACGCCGGCCGTCGAGCGGTCGGCCGGCCGCCGCCACAGACCTTGGCGGCTTCTTTAGCACAGCGCGACCCCGCCCCCGTCCCGCTCTCCGCACCTCGCGTGCGGCGTCGCCCGTGCGCAGCCGCCTGCCACCTGCCGTCCTCCGCAGGGTCGTCACGGCCGGTAGCCTTGGGCGGCCCCGGAACGGAGGGATCGATGGCGTTCGACGTCGCCACCACGCTCCAGAAGCGTCACGGCGAGAATTTCACGCTTCACAACGAGTACCTGAACCCGCAGCTCGCCAGGGTTTTGAAGACCCTCGGCTTCGACCGGTTCTACGTGAGGGGGGAGGGCTGCTACCTCTACGACGACCAGGGCGAGCGCTACCTGGACCTCCTTGCGGGCTTCGGCGTCTACGCCCTCGGCCGCGGCCATCCGGCCGTCAAGAAGGCCCTGCACGACGCGATCGACCTGGACCTGCCGAACATGGTCCAGCTGGACTGTGCGCTGCTGCCGGGTCTCCTTGCCGAGCAGCTCGTGAACCGCGCCCACGAGGGGCTCCGGAGGGTGTACTTCTGCAACTCGGGCACCGAGGCGACCGAGGCCGCGATCAAGTTCGCCCGGCGCGCGACCGGGCGCCCGCGCGTGCTCTTCTGCGACCACGCGTTCCACGGGCTCACGACCGGCTCGCTCGCGCTGAACGGGGGGAAGGAGTTCAAGGAGGGCTTCGGCCCGCTCCTACCCGGCGCCGCCCAGGTGCCCTTCGGCGACGCCGGCGCGCTCGAGCGGGAGCTGCGCCACGGGGATGTCGCGGCGTTCGTGGTCGAGCCGATCCAGGGCAAGGGCGTCAACGTGGCACCCGAGGACTACTGGCGGTCGGTCGAGGAGCTGTGCCGCAGGCACAAGACCCTCTTCGTCGCCGACGAGGTGCAGGTCGGCATGGGCCGCACCGGGAGGTTCTTCGCCCACGAGCACTACGGGCTCCAACCCGACATCGTGACGCTCTCGAAGGCGCTCTCGGGCGGCTACGTGCCCATCGGCGCGGTGCTCTGCACCGACAAGGTGTACATGAGCGTCTACAGCTCGATCGAACGGGCGATGGTGCACTCGACCACCTTCGGGAGGAACCAGCTCGCGATGGTGGCCGGGCTCGCGACGCTCGACGTCTTCGACGAGCAGGGGATCGTCGAGCGCGCGAGGAAGACCGGAGAGGCCTTCGAGGCTGCGCTCCGCCCTCTCGTGGAACGCTACGAGATGCTCCACGCGGTACGGGGCAAGGGACTCATCATCGGCATCGTCTTCGACAAGCCGGAGTCGCGCGCGCTGCGTATGCGGTGGAACGCGGTCGAGGCCGTCCGCACCGCGCTCTTCTCGCAGATGGTGGTCGTGCCGCTCTTCCACCGCCACCGCATCCTCACCCAGGTGGCGGCGGACAACATGAACGTGATCAAGCTCCTGCCCCCTCTCGTCGCGGGCCAGGACGAAGTGGACTTCTTCGTTGCCGCCCTCGACGACGTGCTGCGGGACGCGCATCGGGGCTCCGGCCTCCTGCGGGAGTTCGGGACGACGATGGCGAAGAGCGCGCTGCGGCGGGGAGGCCCGAAGCCGGTGATGGCGAACGCGTGAGCGCGACGGCTGGTCGTCGCGGCCGCCACGCCTCGCACTCCGAGAACCCCATGTCCGTCGGCGCGGGCGACCGCGTCGCAGTCACCGGAGCGGCCGGTTTCATCGGTTCTGCGATCACGCGCCTGCTCCTCGAGCGCGGCGCCTCGGTGGTGGCGCTGGCCGAGCCCGCCGGTGACCGCCAGAACCTCCGCGGGCTCGACGTCGAGGTGCGCCCGGCGGACGTCCGCGACCCGCAGTCTCTGCGCCCGGCCCTGGCCGGGAGCCGGTTCGTGTTCCACGCGGCGGCGCTCTACGGGTTCTGGGCGAGAGAGCCCGGGCTCTTCTACGACGTGAACGTCGAGGGCACGCGCAACGTGCTCGCGGCCGCGTCGGCGGAGGGCGTGGAACGAGTCGTGTACACGAGCACGGTGGGCACCCTCGGGCTCGACGGCACCGAACGCGGGAAGGCAGCGACGGAGGACAGCGTCACGGACATCTCGCACCTCTTCGGCCACTACAAGCGTTCGAAGTACGTCGCGGAGCACGAAGTGCTGCGGGCCGCCGCGCAGGGTGCGCCGGTGACCCTGGTGCTCCCGACGTTCCCTCTGGGCCCGCGCGACCACCGTCCCACGCCGACGGGCAGGGTCGTCGTCGACTTCCTGAACGCCAAGATCCCCGGCTACGTCGACACGGCGATGAACGTCGCCCATGTCGACGACCTCGCGGTCGGCCATCTCCTGGCGCTCGAGCGCGGCCAGACCGGGCGGAGCTACATCGTCGGCGGGGAGAACCTCTCGATGCGCGAGCTGCTCACGACCCTCGCCGAAGTGACCGGACTGCCTCCTGTCACGCTCCGGGTACCCAGGGCGCTCGCGCTGGCTGCGGGGGTCGCGTCCGAGATGGTGCAAGGCCGCATCCTCGGCCGTCATCCCACGGTGCCGCTCGAAGCGGCGAGGATGTCGACGACCACGATGATCTTCGACGACGCCAGAGCCCGCAACGAGCTCGGCTACGTGTCGAGACCGGCGCGCGACGCCATAGAAGACTCGGTCCGCTGGTTCGTCGACAACGGCTACGTCGTGCCGGCGAGGCGAGCGAAGGTGAAGATGCGATAGCCGTCGTGCGCCATCGGCTGAACGGGCGGCCCCTCGACCTTCGAGTGCTCCTGCAATGGAGGTTGGTACAATCGCACAAACCGCGACGGCGACCGCGCGAGGATCCATGAGCCCGCTCCCACTTCCAGACGTCGACAGCCGAGAGGAAGTCGAAGGCGACGTCGCCGACAAGCTCCGCGAGCTGTTCGACAAGGACTTCGCCGTCATCATCATGGACAGCGACTTCACGACTTTCGACGAGGTCGAACGCGCGTGCATCGCGCTCTTCGGCTACACGCGCCCCGAAGCCGAAGCGCTTTCCATGCGGGTGCACACGACCGGGGAGGCGCTCGCCGCGGTGCTGGCCGAGTCGGCGGCCCGCCAGGCGGTCCAGCAGCTCCGCCGGCGGAACGTGCTCGCGCGCGTCGAGAAGGTGTAGCGAGCCGGGGCACTCGCGGCGGCTCCGAACCCGGCGATCCCTGCCGGCGCGCGCGGTCGTGTCGCGGGGACGGCGCGCGTAGGCTGGCTCCCCCGGCGCCCGTGGAGGTGGCATGCGCACACTCAGAGAGGTCTTCTCCTTCCCGAACCCGGTCAACGAGACCTCGGCGCGCGTCGTCGCAGGAGGCGTGGTGGCGATGGCAGCCGGTGCGGTCGTCTTCGACCAACCATGGCTCCTTGCGCCGCTGACCTACGGGTTCGCGGCCCGGGTCGCCGCGGGCCCCAAGTTCAGCCCGCTGGGTCTGCTCGCGACGAAGGTGGTCACGCCGCGACTGCCGATCGAGCACCGCTTCGCGCCGGGACCGCCCAAGCGTCTCGCGCAGGCGATGGGGCTCACCCTGACCGCGACCGCGTCGATCCTTGCGGCAACCGGCAGGAGACGTGCGGCCTACCGGACGCTTGGTCTCCTCATCGGCGCGGCGGGACTCGAGTCCGCGCTCGGGATCTGCCTGGCCTGCAGGCTCTTCCCGCTCCTCATGCGAGCCGGGCTCGTCCCCCGGTCGGTCTGCGAGGAGTGCAACGACCTGCGGACGCGGGACAGCCGCCGTTAGGTCGAGGGCCATGACCGCACTTCCCGTGCCCGCGTACGGTGGACGGCTCGATCAGCCCGGCGAGCTGCTCCGCGAACCCCTCGACCTGGCCAGGACCTCGGCGGGTGCTCCCGGTCTTTCCTGGCACGGCAGGGACCGCCTCGTCGGCAGGGTGCGCGAGCGCCGGTTCGACGTGGCGTACGGCGGCCGCCGGGTGCCGGGACTTCTCTGGACTCCCGCGCAGGGGGCCGGTCCGCGCCCTCTCGTCCTCCTCGGGCACGGTGGGTCGGGGTCGAAGCGTCAGGATTACGTCGTCGCCATGGCGAGACGGCTCGCGAGGACCCACGGCGTCGCGGCCGCCGCCATCGACGGGCCGGTCCACGGCGAGCGTCGGGCGGGGCCACCCGCGCCGCCTCCCCTCGTGCTTGCCGAATTCGCGCAGCTGTGGGCGAACGACGGCGACGCCATGACCGACGAGATGGTCGCCGACTGGTGCGCCACGCTCGACGCGCTCCAATCGCTTCCGGACGTCGGGGCCGGCCCGGTCGGCTGGTGGGGGGTGTCCTTGGGGACGATCACCGGCCTTCCCGTCGTCGCCGCGGACCCCCGGATCCGCGCCGCGGTGCTCGGGCTCATGGGACTCACGGGGCCGACGAAGGGGCGAATCGCGCGTGACGCGCCGGTCGTTCGCTGCCCGGTCCTGTTCCTCGTGCAGTGGGACGACGCGATGTTCCCTCACGACGTGGCCATCGCGTTGTGGGAAGCGCTGGGCTCGGGCGACAAGCGCCTCGTCGCGCACCCGGGTGGCCATGGCGACCTGCCGGCGGACGCGTTCGAGATCAGCACGCGCTTCCTCGTGCACCACCTCACCGCGGATGGAGGGCGCTCGCGCTGAGCGGCAGGGGTCGACGTGTCCGTGACCCGCTCGCCCGGGCCTCGCACCCCCGGACGCGCGGCCCTCGACACCGGCGCGCCCGAGTGGTGGAGAATGTGGGATGGACCTGCTTGGCCGCAGCTACCTGAAGGACTCCGACCTGAACGCGGAGGAGTACGAGGCCGTGCTCGACCTCGCGGCACGTCTGCGCGAGGAGAAACGCTCCCGTCGGGAGCGGCGGCGCCTCGAAGGCAGGACGATCGCCCTCCTGTTCGAGAAGACCTCGACCAGGACCCGCTCCGCGTTCGAGGTGGGCGCACGCGACCAAGGTGCGCACGCCGTCTACATGGGCCCCGGTGAGACGCAGTTCGGGGTGAAGGAGTCGACGAAGGACACCGCCCGCGTCCTCGGACGCATGTTCGACGGAATCGAGTTCCGCGGGTTCCGCCAATCGGACGCCGAGGAGCTGGCCGCGTACGCCGGCGTGCCCGTGTGGAACGGGCTGACCGACAGGTGGCACCCGACGCAGAGCCTCGCCGACCTCCTCACCATGCGGGACCACGCGCGACGTCCGCTCCGGGACCTCTCCGTCTGCTTCGTCGGCGACGGGGCCGCCAACACGTGCGCGTCGCTGCTCGTGGCCGGCGCGCTCATGGGCATGGACGTGCGCGTCGCGGCGCCCGCCGCGCGCCAGCCTGCACCGTCGGTCCTGGCTGAGGCGACGACGCTCGCCGCCGCCTCCGGGGGATCCGTCAGGGTGACCGACGACCCGCACGCTGCGGTGGCGGGGGTGGACTTCCTCTACACCGACGTCTGGGTCTCGCTCGGCGAGCCGGACGAGCTCTGGGACGAGCGGATCGACCTGCTCCTCCCGTACCAGGTGAACGTGGATCTCGTGGAGGCGACGGGCAACCCGCACGTCCGCTTCCTCCACTGCCTTCCGGCCTTCCACGACACGCACACCGAGATCGGGCGGCGCGTCTTCGAAAAGCGAGGGCTCCGGGCGATGGAGGTGACCGACGACGTCTTCGAATCGCCGGCCTCGGCCGTCTTCGACGAAGCGGAGAACCGGTTGCACACCGTCAAGGCATTGTTGGTGGCCACCCTCGCCGGCGACGGCGGCTGACGCCGGGTCGCTCCCCTCGGCGGGCGTCGAGGGCGCGTACTCTCGGTCGGGTGACGGTCGAGGACGCGGCGGGGAAGGGGCACGGAGCGTCGAGCCGGGCCGGCGTCATGTCGAGGGAGCGCCGGACGGTCACGATCGGCATCGCGCTCGCCGTCACGGTCGTCGCGTTCGAGGCGCTGTCCGTCGCGACGATCCTCCCGATCGTGAGCCGCCATCTCGGCGACCTCCGGCTGTACGGCTGGGTCTTCAGCGCGTTCTTGCTCTCGAGCCTGCTCGGCATCGTCGTCGCGGGAACGCTCGCAGACCGGGGGCGACTGATCGGCCCGATGGTGGTGGGTCTCTCGTTGTTCGCCTGCGGCCTCGTCATCGGCGGGCTGGCACCCGACATGCCCGTGCTCGTCGCCGGCCGTGCCGTGCAGGGGCTCGGCGCCGGCGTCGTCCCCGCCGTCGCCTACGTCGCCATCTCGCGCGGCTACCCCGACGCGCTGCGGCCACGCATGTTCGCGGTCATCTCGACCGCCTGGGTCGTCCCGGGCCTCGTCGGCCCCGTGGCGGCCGCGTTCGTCGCGACGACCGTGGGATGGCGTTGGGTCTTCCTCGGCCTCCTACCGCTGGTGCTCGTCGCCGGCATCCTGGCGGTGCTCGCGCTCCGCGGCGTGGCCGTGCCGACGCGCCTTCGTGGAAACGCCGCGCCGCCCTACCTGCCGGTGCTCGGCGTGATCGGGGGCGGGGCGCTGGCTCTCGGCTCCCTGAGCGACGTCGGCCGCGCGCCGGCCGCCGCAGCAGGGGTCGTCGTGGGCGCGGCCCTGCTCCTCGTCTCCCTGCGGAAGCTCGCGCCACGCGGCACGCTCGCCGCCGCCCCCGGGCTTCCGGCGACCATCCTCAGTCGCGGGCTGGTCACGTGCTTCTTCTTCGGGGGAGAGGCCTACGTCCCGTACGCCCTCACGATCGTGCGGCACGCCCCGACGTCGCTGTCGGCCTTCGCGCTGATGGCGTCGACCATCACCTGGACGGCGGGGTCGTGGGGACAGGCGAAGTTCATCCGGCGCGTCGGGCCCCGCCGCCTCGTCCGCGCCGGAGTGTGCGTCGCGCTCACGGGGCTCGCGCTCATGGGCCTCACCCTGCTCCCTTCGCTCCCGTCGTGGATCGGCATCGTCGCCTGGGGCGTGGCGGGCGGTGGCATGGGACTCGCGTACGCCCCGATGTCCGTCACGACGCTCGATGCCGCGGCGGAGGGCGAGGAAGGCGCGGCGACTGCCTCGCTGCAGGTCTTCGACGTGCTCGGGCAGGCGATCGGGGCCGGGGGCGCCGGGGCCCTCGTCGCGGCCACGGTCGCTGCGGCCGGGCACCGGCTCGGTGCAGGCACGGCGTTCGCCTTCAGCGAAGCGGTGGGGCTCTGTGCCGTCGTCGTGAGCGCGCGCCTCCCGCGCCGGTTGCGCGCGGATGCACAGGACGGGACGGCCGCCGATCGCCGGCTGCCCGTCCCCGTCGCCACCCACCCCACGGGCGACGCCGCGTTGGCCGACGGGCGCGCGCGCCGATGAACGGTCGACGGCCGCCGTCGCGCGCGCGGCACCGTCGACGGAGTGCGTCGCGGGGCGCGGACCTACACTGGCGAGCGACGACCGCCGACCCACGGGCCGGCTCCCGAGGAGGTGCGCGGTGACCCAGCACGACAGCGACGCGATCCCCCAGCGGAGGGTCCTCGTCACCGACATCCCCGGGCCCCGCTCGAAGGAGCTCGCGTCGAGACGTGGGCGCGCCGTCGCTCAGGGAGTCTCGAGCGTCACCCAGGTGTACGTGGACGACGCCGCAGGGGCGATCGTGCGGGACGTCGACGGCAACTGCCTGATCGACCTCGGATCGGGTATCGCGGTCACGAGCATCGGCCACGCGGTCCCGGCGGTGGTCCAGGCGGTGGGCGAGCAGGTGGCCCGCTTCACCCACACCTGCTTCATGGTGGCGCCGTACGAAGGCTACGTGGCCGTCTGCGAAGAGCTCGCGGACCTCACCCCGGGCGGGCACGAGAAACGCTCGGCCCTGTTCAACTCGGGCGCCGAGGCGGTCGAGAACGCGGTCAAGATCGCCCGCCACGCGACGGGGCGCCAGGCGGTGGCGGTGTTCGACCACGCGTACCACGGCCGGACCAACCTGACGATGGCGCTCACGGCGAAGAACTTCCCGTACAAGGACCGCTTCGGGCCCTTCGCTCCGGAGGTGTACCGCGCACCGATGTCGTACCCGTTGCGCGACCCCGAGGGGATGACGGGCGAGCAGGCGGCGGCGCGCGCGATCGACCAGCTCTCGGTGCAGGTTGGCGCGGACAACCTCGCGTGCGTCCTGATCGAGCCGATCCAGGGGGAGGGCGGCTTCGTGGTGCCGGCACCGGGATTTCTGCCGGTGCTCGCCTCGTGGTGCGCGGAGCACGGGATCGTGTTCGTCGCCGACGAGATCCAATCGGGCTTCGCCCGCACCGGGGCGTGGTTCGCGAGCGAGCACGAGGGTGTCGTGCCCGACCTCGTGACGACGGCGAAGGGCATGGCCGCAGGGATGCCGCTCGCCGCGGTGACCGGCCGCGCCGGGCTGATGGACTCGGTCCACCCGGGCGGGCTCGGCGGCACCTACGGAGGCAACCCGGTGGCGTGCGCCGCCGCCCTCGCCGCCATCCGCACGATGCGCGAGCTCGATCTTCCCGCGGCGGCCCGCCGGATCGAGGCCCAGGTCCGCCCGCGGCTCGAGTCCATGGCGAAGCAGCACGCGGCGGTCGCGGACGTGCGCGGACTCGGCGCGATGCTCGCCATCGAGCTCGCGAGCCCCGACGACCTGCGACCCGACGCAGGTGCCGCGCAGGCGGTCGCGCGCACGTGCCACGCCAACGGCGTGATCGTGCTCACCTGCGGCACGTGGGGCAACGTGGTGCGGCTGCTCCCGCCGCTCGTCATCGGCGACGAGCTCCTCGAAGAGGGGCTCGACGTGCTCGAACGCGCGGTCACCGAGGTGCTGCGCTGACCCGGCCGAGTGTCCGGGGGGTCGGGACGGAGGTGGCCGGTGGCTGACATCGATTGGCTGAAGGACCCCGACGAGGCGACGCGCCGGGCGGGCAGGGAGGGGAAGCTCGTCCTCGTCGACTTCTTCTCGCCGACCTGAGGGGGTTGCCAGAAGCTGGGTGCCGTGACGTACCCGAACGCCCAAGTCCGAGAGGCGATCGTGCAGCGTTTCGTCGCCTGCCGGATCGACACGACCGACGAGGCCAACACGGCGCTGGTCCGGCGGTTCCGCCAGGCGTGGACTCCCGACTTGCGCGTGCTCGACGGTGACGGCGTCGAGCTCTACCGCTGGAACGGGTACCTCCCGCCGTACGAATTCCTCGCCCAGACGCTCGTGGCAGAGGCGCAGGGATGGCTCCGCCTCGGAGAGAACGAGCGGGCCGCCGAGGGCTTCGCCGCGGTGGTGGAGCAGCAGCCGACGGCGGCGAGCGCGCCGGAGGCGCTGTACTTCCTCGGGGTCGCCCGCTACAAGGCGTCCCATGATTCCAAGCAGCTCGTAGCGGCGTGGCACGCCCTGAAGTCGCGCTTTCCCGAGAGCACCTGGCGCCTGCGCCAGTCCTACGGCGAGACAGCCTGATCCCCGACCGGGCGTGCCGTACGGCAGGTTCCCGGCCCCCCGGCGGGTGCGCCGGCAGCTTCCCCCGGCGTTCCCGGCTACATCCTCCCGGCGTTCAGCACCCGTCCCAAGAAGCGCTTGGTCCGATCGTCGCGCGGTGCGTCGAACAACTGGCCGGGCGGTCCCTGCTCGACGATGACCCCGTCTTCGAGGAAGACGACCCGGGTCGCCGTCTCGCGTGCGAAGCCCATCTCGTGGGTTGCGACGAGCATCGTCATGCCGCCGGCCGCGAGCTCGCGGATCACGTCGAGGACTTCGCCGACGAGCTCGGGGTCCAACGCGCTCGTCACCTCGTCGAGGAGCATGAGCTTCGGGTGCATGGCCAGCGCCCTGATGATCGCCACGCGCTGCTGCTGGCCGCCCGAGAGGCGGTCGGGGTAGTCGTGCGACTTGTCGGCCAGCCCGAACCTGGTGAGGAGCGCCATGGCCTCCTCCTCCGCGTCGGTCGTCGCCATCCCGAGGGCCTTTACGGGTGCGAGCGTGACGTTCCGGAGCACGCGCAGGTGCGGGAAGAGGTTGAAGGACTGGAACACCATCCCCATCTGACGCCGGACGCGGATCTCGTCCACCTCGCGCCGGGTGACGTCATGGCCGAAGAAGACGATCCGGCCGCGGTCGATGGCCTCGAGCAGGTCCACGCAGCGCAAGAGCGTCGACTTCCCCGACCCCGACGCGCCGATGAGGCAGATCACCTGGTGGGTGTCGACGGCGAGGTCGACGCCCTTCAGCACGTGGTTCGTGCCGAAGGCCTTGTGGACTCCCTCGATCCGCAGGGCCGTGCCGGCCGTGGCGTCCATCGCCGGTGGAGCCGTCGCCGGTGCCGCACCGGCCTGTGCCGCAGCCGCCTCGTGCCGCGCTTGGGGGAGGCTCACGCCGCCCCCGCGAGGCGGCGAGCACGGTCGCGCGCGATCAGGTGGTCGGTGAAGCGCGCGAGCGGGATCGTGATCACGAGGAAGAGAACGGCGGCGACGGTGTAGCCCGAGTAGTTGAACACGGTGCTCGAGTAGATCTCCGCCGCCCGGTTCGCCTCGATGACCGCCCCGAGCACCGCGACGAGCGCGGTGTCCTTCTGGAGGCTGATGAAGTCGTTCAGGAGCGGCGGGACGATGGTCCGCACCGCCTGGGGAAGCACGACGTAGCGCATCGCGGTGCGCGGTCGGAGGCCGAGCGACCGCGCGGAGGCGACCTGGCTCAGCGGGACGGAGTTGAGACCGGCGCGGTACACCTCGGAGACGTAGGCGCTGTAGGCGAGCACGAGGGAGAGCACGCCGTAGACGAACGCCGACTGGGACGAGATGAACGGAAGGTACAGCGCGGGGAGGCCGAAGCCGATCGCGAGGATGACCAGGATCAGCGGCACGCCGCGGAAGAAGTCGACGTATGCGACCGCGATCATCCGCAAGGGGAAGAGGACGGGCGACTTCGACTGGCGGATCAGCGCGATGACGAGAGCCAGCACCAAGATGACGACTTCGCCGATGGTGAACATCTCGATGTTCACCACGATCCCCTTCCCGATGGAGTAGAAGCCCTCGTGGGGGTCGCCGATGAACGCACGCCACATGTCGTGGGCGTTGAAATAGGTCGCCCGCACCGCACGGCTCCCCGGAGCGAGGAGGAAGGCCGCCACGATCGCACCGAGCACGGCCAGCGTGCTGACCGTCGAAGTGACGACCGCGCCGCGCGGTGAGCGGAGCAGTCGGCTCCTGCGGCTCCGGGAGAAGTCCGTGTCGAGCCCGCCGGCGCCGACCCCGGCGGAGCCTGCGGTGTCGCCCACGATCCCCGGCGGCCCGCCCGGACCGATCGGCGTTCCTGTCACGCCGGTGTCTCAGTGCCCTTCGCCGGGGCGTCGCCGCTCAGGGCTTGATGAGGGGGATCGACGTGTAGACGCGCAGGTACTTCTTCACGAGACGGCGCAGCACCCCGGCGCGCTTCAAGTGGTCGATCGCCTTGTTCACGCACTTGACGAGCTTGTCACCCTTCTGGAACAGGAGCCCGTAGTGCTGGCCTGTGCTCGGGAACTGCCCCACGACCACGGCGTGCGGGATCTCTGTTGTCGCGATGTACTGGGACGTCGGCGTGTCTGTCACGAACGCTTCGATGCGATGGTCCTGGAGCGCGGACTTCACGTCGTTCAGCGTTGTGAACGTCTCCGGCGTGTGGACCGGCTGGATCCGCTCGTCGATGAACTGGAGGCTCGTCGTCCCGATCTCCTCACCGAAGACGTAGGTCTTGAGCGCCGCAGGTGTGTGGTGCTTGGTGATCGGGGTCCCCTTGAGCGCGACCAGCGCCTCTTGGTCTGTGTAGTAGCCGACGCTGAAGGTCACAGCCTTGGCACGTGTCGCCGTCACCGAGATCTCGTTGATGTCGAAGTCGAAGTGCTTCGGCCCAGGGGCGTAAGAGGCGTTGAACGGCTCGACGACCCATTCGACCTGCGAGGACTTGAAGCCGAGCTGCTTCGCGACCGCATACGCGACGGCGCTCTCGTACCCCTTGCCGTTCGACGGCACGTTGTGCTCGAACCACGGCGGGTAGGCAGGTGCGTCCGTCGCGATCGTGAGGTGCCCCGGCGAGTAGAGGAAGGGCTGGATCGCCGAGTACGAGCAGGAGTTGAGCGGCGCGGTGTTTCCCGGTCCCTGGCCGTCCGGGAGGGCGGCGCTCACCGTGGCGAAGCTGCCCGCGCCGAGGCCGGAACCGGCGACCAACAGACTGCCCACGAGCACGAGGCGACGGAACGTCATCTGCTCAACGCTATCTCAGGGCGATCGTCGCAGCTTGGCGGAGTCCGGGTCGGGAGGCGCCCCTCACGCGCGACGGCGCGGTGAGCCCTCCCCGAAGGACAAATAACCCGCAGCGGGCCTAGCAATTTCCGGATCGCCGGGTTATCATGCACCTTCACCGTCGAGTGTCGAAGGAGGTGCCCGTGTCGAAGAACCAGACGTTCCACACCGTTTCGAGCGCGAGCCCCCTGGTCGCTCGCGCGTCGGCCCCGGCCGGCACCTTCTAGGCGATACCGCCAACCCTTCCGGCCTTCGCCGGCCGCGTACGCGTGCATCGCGCGCGCCCACACCTCTTTCCGCTCCCTCCACCCTCACGTGTTCGAGGAACCTCCATGCACCCCGATCTTCTCGGCGCGCTCGCGCGCCAGCGCGACCAGGAGCTCCTTCGTCCGTCGGAGCTCCGGCACCCTACCGGCCCCTGGCGGCCGGACCTCCACGCGCGAGCTGCGCTCAGGCGCGTGCGCTCCCGGATAGGTGGGGTGCTCGTCGACGTGGGAGTCCATCTCATGACCCTCACATGACGTGGCACCGTCGACGGTGGCACGCTCGACGTGACTTCTCACGCACGTGGCACCGCCGAAATGTGGCATCGTCGAGATGTGGCATCGCCGTCCAGGCTCGGAAGAAGCGGCTCGTCGTGACGAAGCTCGGAGAGGTCGTCGAGCTTTGGCGTTATCCGGTCAAGTCCATGGGCGGAGAGCGGATGGCCGAGGTGGACTGTGACCGCCGCGGGATGGTCGGCGACCGGTTGTGGGCGGTGCGCGGTTCGGACGGCAAGATCGGGAGCGGCAAGACGACTCCGCGCTTCCGGCGCATGCCCGGCCTGCTCTCGATCTCGGCGCGTCTCGACGACGAGGGGGCATGGGTCCAGCTGCCGTCGGGCGAACGAGCCAGAGTCGACGACCCGCGCGCGGCCGAGCTCGTCGGGTCGGTGGTGGGAGAGTCGGTGACCCTGGAGGAGGAGACCGACGTCCGCCACTTCGACGACGCCGCGCTCCACCTGCTGAGCACGGCGTCCCTCTCGTGGCTCCGCGGGTCGCGACCGGACGACCAGGTGGAAGTCCCCCGCTTCCGGCCCAATGTCGTCGTCGACATCACCCGCGGCCGCGAGCCGGAGGAGAACTGGGTCGGGCACGCCCTCCGGATCGGCGCGGCGACCGTCGGGATCGGCGAGAGGACCGGGCGCTGCGTGATGGTGACCATGACCCAGCCCCAGCTCGGCTTCGCACCCGGGATCCTCCGTGAGCTCACGCGACGGAGGGACGGGATGTTCGGCGTCTACGGCACGGTGCTCGAGGGAGGGCGAATGCGGGTCGGCGACCACGTCTCGCTCGTCAGCTGAGAGCGCCACCGAGTGAGTGACAGGATCGGCGGCGTGGAGTCCGCGAGGGTGGACCAGTGGCTGTGGGCGGTCCGGATCTTCAAGACCCGGACCGAGGCCACCGACGCGTGCAGGGGCGGCCACGTCACCGTCAACGACACCGCGGCGAAGGCCGCGACGAGGGTCCGGCCCGGCGACCGCGTCGCCGCCCACGTCCAGGGCAGGGACCGGGTCCTCGAGGTCGTCGACCCGATCGTGAAGCGCGTCGGCGCGGCCGAGGCGGGGACCTGCCTCCTCGACCACAGCCCGCCCGCGCCCAGGCGTGCGGAAGCTCCCTTCCTCCGCACACGCGGGACCGGTCGGCCCACCAAGCGCGACCGGCGTCAGCTCGACCGCCTGCGGCGGTGATCCCAGGCCTGCCGGCGGAAGACCGCCGTCAACAGAAGACGGCCGCCGGCAGAGGACGGCCGCCGGCGTCCGGACTGGTAGACGCAAGGTGGACGACGCCGGGCGAACGAGGAGCGCGGGGCCTGAGTGACTGACGCGACGCGAGGGTTCTTCGGGAGCCGACGGGGACCGCTGGACCCCCGGCTCCCTCCGGGTCAGTACGACGTGGGCGCCGACTTCCCCGTGCTGACCGCCGAGGTCACCCCCCACCTCGACGCGAGGTCTTGGACGATGACGCTCGACGGCCTGGTGGCGTCCCCCCGCACCTGGACCTGGGACGAGCTCCACACCATGGAGGGTTCCGGGTACGACGGCGACATCCACTGCGTGACGACCTGGTCGAAGCTCGGGACGAGCTTCGCCGGCGTGAGCATCGACACGCTCCTCTCCGCCGTTCGACCGCTCCCGTCAGCGAGCCACGTGGTCGCGACGTCCACGACCGGGTACACGACGAACCTGCCCCTCGCGCACGTGACCGGCGGCAAGGCGTGGCTCGCCTGGACCCACGAGGGCCGGCCCCTGCCTCCCGAGCACGGCGGGCCCGTCCGCCTCCTCGTGCCGCATCTCTACTTCTGGAAGAGCGCGAAGTGGGTCACCCGTCTGACCCTTCTCGACCACGACGAGCCGGGTTTCTGGGAGCAGCGCGGGTACCACGACCTGGGCGACCCCTGGCTGGAGCAGCGGTACCAGGGAGACTGAGCACCATGGTCGACGAGGCGGTCGAGGTCGCCGCGCCCGTCGGCGGCTGGCACGAGGCGACGGTGTCCGACGTGACGCACCCGTCCCGCCACGGGGTCCAGCTCCGCCTCGACGTCCCCGACCGGGTGACGCACCTCCCCGGTCAGCACTACGTCGTCCGGCTCGTCGCGCCGGACGGGTACGTCGCCCAACGCTCGTACTCGGTCGCCTCGGCTCCTTCCGACCCGCTCGTCGAGCTCTACGTCGAGCGTCTCCGCGAGGGCGAGGTGTCCACGTTCCTCGCGGACGCCGTCGAGCCCGGGGACCGGCTCACGGTGCGCGGCCCGATCGGGGGCTGGTTCGTCTGGCACGGCACCGAGCCGATGCTCGGCGCCGGTGGCGGGAGCGGCGTCGTCCCCCTCGTCTCGATGCTGCGCCACGCCGTCGCCCTCGGGAGCGAGGACCTCGTCCGGTTCGCGGTGTCGGGCCGCACGCTGCTCCAGCTCCCCTATGCAGCGGAGCTGCGCTCGGCCGGCGCCCTCGTCGCCCTGACCCGCGAGCCCTCGCCCTGGGGCCGGCCGCCGGGCCGGCTCACCGCCGCCGAGCTCGTGCCGCTCCTCGAAGGTCGCGACCGCTACTACGTCGTCGGCTCGCAGACGTTCGCCGAAGGCATGAGCGAGATGCTCGTCGGGCTGGGCGCGCCGGTCGACCGGGTACGGGTGGAGCGGTTCGGCCCGAGCGGGTGACCGCCGCCGCCCCGACGTGGCGCGACGTCCGACCGTGGCCTCCGGCGCGTCAGTCCGCCGGGACCCCACCCGAAAAGGCGCCCAAGACGGGGATCAGGGCGATCTCTCCGGGCGCGACCAGTCGTGGGTCCTCTCCCAGGACCACGAAGTCGGCGAGCTGGCCGAGCTCGAGCGAGCCCCGATCGGGCTCGGCGTGCTCCGCGCAAGCCGAGCCGTGCGAGTACGCCCGCAGCGCTTCTTCGGCGGTCAGGGCTTCGGCCGGTCCGAAGGGCACTCCCGACCCGGTCCGGCGGCAGACCATGTCCTGGATGCCCAAGAGGGGCCGGCCTGTGACCACGGGGCGGTCGGAGCTGCCCGGAAGGATCGTGCCGGCACGCAGGAAGCTCCCGAGCCGGTAGGCCTTCGCCGACCTCTCCGGCCCGAGGGCCGCGAGCATGCCGTCCCCGATCTCCCCGACGAACCTCCCCTGGGGCACCGGGACGACGCCGAGCCGGGCGATCCTGCCCAGCAACTCGTCGGACGTGATCCCGCAGTGCTCGATCCGGTGCCGGTGGTCGGGCCGTGGCTTCCTGGAGAGCGCTTCCTCGTAGCTGTCGACCACGAAGCGCACGGCTTCGTCGCCGATCGCGTGGGTGGCCACCTGCCATCCGGCGACGTGGGCGCCGACGATGGTCCTGCGCAGATCTTCAGGCGGAGCCTGCGGATAGCCGGTGTTGCCGGGATCGTCGTCGAACCCGTGCTCCATCCAGCAGGTCCGTCCGAGGAGCGAGCCGTCCGAGAAGATCTTGACCGGACCGAGACGGAGCCATTCGTCGCCCAGCCCGGTACGGAGACCCCCCGGAAGGCCGAGCCCCCCGTCGAGGCCATCGTCGCGGTGCCCGTGGAGCTCCTCGAGCGCGTCAGCCGAGATCATGAGGGTCGTGCGGACCTTCAGAAGACCGCGCTCACGTGCGAGCTGGTACGCGGCCGCCTCTACGGGGCTCTGGCCGATCCACCCTCCGGCCACCCCGGCGTCGCACACCGAGGTGACGCCCTCGCTCAGGTACCGCTCGTGCGCGCTCCCGATCGCGGCCGCGAGGGTGTCGAGCGAGCGGGGGAGCACGACCTGTTGGACGAGGCTTTGCGCCCGCTCCTCGAGCAGGCCCGTGAAGTTGCCCCCGTCGTCGAGGACGGCGCGACCGCCCGAGATGGTCCGGGGGAGCACGAAGTGCGCCGCTGCGGCCGAGTTGACGACGCACATGTGGCCCGACGTGTGCTTGAGCCAGACGGGGTGCCCGAGCCCGGCCTCGTCGAGCCTGTGCAGCTCGGGGTGCCGACCGCCGATCTTGTTCTGGTCGTAGCCCGAGCCGACCACCCATTCACCGCGCGACGAGCTCCTTGCACGCTCCTCGACCGCCCGGTAGAGCTGCTCGATGTCGGAGACCGGAGGGGTTGAGAGATCGAGCTCCGACAGGCCGAGGCCGAACGCGGTCGTGTGGCAGTGGGCGTCGTGAAAGCCGGGGAAGACGAACCCGTCCAGCTCCTCCCTCCTCGCCGCGTCCCGGGCGAGCTCTTCCGCCCCGTCGTCGAAGGCGACGACCCGGCCGTGGTGGACGGCGAGCGCGGACGCGCGGGGTCTCGCCGGGTCCCAGGTCGTGATCCTCGCCCTGATGACGGCGTCGACCTTCATCGTGAGGCGTGCCGGGCTCCGTCGTCGCGACGTGCCCGGAAGGCGTCCGCCGCCGCCAGCGCCTCGGGCGTGTCGTGCAGCGCCATCGACGCCGCGGTCTCGAGGGCGAACGCGTGCTCGAGAAGTCCGGCGGTGCCTGCGACGAGACACGACTTGGCCATCGCGAGCGCGAGCCGCGGTCTGGCGGCGAGCCGCCTCCCCCACTCCATGGCCAGCGCGAGTGGATCGTCGGCCACCGCGTTCACGAGCCCGAGCGACGCCGCCTCCCCCGCGGTGATCCGGGTGCCGAGGAGCACCAGCTCGTTGGCCTTCACCGGTCCGACGACGAGCGGGAGGAGGTGCGTGACGCCCCCCGTCACCCCGAGGCCCACCTCGACCTCGGGAAAGCCGAAGACGGCGCCGGGCTCCGCGACCACGAGGTCGCAGCAGATGGCGAACTCGCAGCCCGCGCCGAGCGCGTACCCCTTCACGGCCGCAATGACGGGCACGGGGAGCTGGCGGAGCCGCCGCGTGACGTCGGCGAGCCGCTCGAGCCTCACCACGAGCCCGGCGCCCACCTCCTCGCCCTGCGGCTCCTTCAAGTCGTGCCCCGCGCAGAATGCACGGCCCTCCCCGGTGAGCACGACGGCGCCGGGCGCATCGTCACGCGCCCTCGCCAACGCGTCGCACAGGCCGTCCACGAGCGCGTCGTTCACCGCGTTGAGCCGGGCCGGGCGGTTCAGCTTCACGACCGCGACGTCGTCGACCTGCTCGTAGCGGACTGCGGCCGCGGCCTTGTCGTGCCCGTCCACCTTCCCGTCCACCGTCACCGCCGCGCCGCGCGCCGTGCACGAGTCGCCGGGCGGCCGGCCGGCTCGACGCCGAGGAGGCTGAGCGTCATCTCGACGAACGCCTTGCTGATGGCGTCGAGCGAGAGCCTTCCATTCGGGGAGTACCAGTAGGCGACCCCGCTGCACATCTCGATCAGCGCGAAGGTCGCGAGCTTCACGTCAGGAACCCGGAAGTCCCCGCTGCGCGCTCCCGCCTCGATCGTCTCCTCCCAAAGGCTCTCGTACGAGTCGCGCAACGCGACCGCCTTCCGCCGCCGCGCGGGCGTGAGGGACCGGATCTCCGCGTCGCCGACGATCGAGAGGAGGTTGTCCTCGGCGTGCCGGCGCACGTGCAGGTCGACGAGCTTCATGATGCGCTCGCGCGGGTCACCCACGGTCTCGACGATCTCGCGCCCCGGACCGAGCAGCCCGAGCATGCTCTTGTGCATAAGCCGGTCGAGGAGGTCTTCCTTCGTGCCGATGTAGTGGTAGAGGGACCCGAGCGTGATCCCCGCCTCGTCGGCGATGGACCGGATCCCCGTCCCTTCGAAGCCCCTGATCGCGAACAGGCGGAGCGCGGCCTGCTCGACCCGCTCCGCGGTGGAGCTGACCTCGGGCTCGCGTGTCGCCATGCGCGCAGTGTAGCGATCGATTGATCGCTTCGTCGGCATTGTGCCGGCTCAGCGTCGGCATGCCGACCCAGTTCAGAGGATCGCCTGTCCACTGAGCCTTGACCCTCGCTCGATCGACCGATAGCGTACGCGCCATCCGCGGGCGGCGTCCGCAGGTGGGAGGAGTGTGCGAGGCCACGCGAACCGTTCCACGACGCCAAGCGAGCGTCGTGGGGTTGTCCCGAGGGGGGAGGACGAGTAAGCCATGAGACTCTGGCGTAGCGCAGTCGTTGCCGGGCTTGTCGCAATGTCGGCGTTGGTCGCGACGCCCGCAGCGTCCACGGGCGCTTCCAGCGCGACACTGCTCTCGATCGGCACCGGGTACCAGGTGGACTCTCTGAACCCGTTCGTCGCGGTAGAGAGCACCTCGCTCGCGGTGTTCAAGTACACGTACCCTTCCCTCGTGCAGTACAGCACGAGCCTCGGCATCGTGGGGAACTTCGCCACCCGGTGGTCACACGACGCGAGCGGGCTCAACTGGACCTTCGACCTCCATCCGGACGCGAAGTGGTCGGACGGCAAGCCGCTCACCGCGACCGACGTGGCCTGGACGATCAACACGGTGCTCAAGTACGCGACGGGCGGCGGCGCGCAGATGGCCACCTACCTGCAGGGGGTCAAGTCCGCCACCGTCTCGTCCCCGACGACGGTCGTCATCCACCTGTCGAGTCCCGAGGCGGCGCTCCTCGCCAACCTGGCGCAGATGCCGATCCTGCCCGAGCACGTCTGGCAGAAGTACGCGACGGGGAAGGACGGTGCGAACCTCCGCACCTTCTCCAACTCGCCGTCTACAGGCCACCCCGACGTGGACGGGGGCCCGTTCATCTGCATCTCCTACTCGGTCAACGGTGTCAGCCTCTTCGAGCGGAACCCGGATTACTACGGCCCCAAGCCGACGATCAGCGGGTTCGGGCTCGAGTACTTCTCGAGCGCCACAGCGATGGTCTCGGCCGTCAAGCAGGGAAAGGTGGACGTGATCCTCAACGCCCCACCGAGCGCGATCGGGAACCTGAAGGCGGACAAGAGCCTGATGGTCGACACGAAGCCCGCGTTCAACGAGAGCGATTTCTTCCTGAACGACTACGCGAAGAAGACCTCCGACCGTGAGCTCCTCAACCCTCTCGTGCACCAGGCGTTCAACGACGCGATCGACCGTGCCGCCATCGCCAAGATCGCCTTCGACGGCGACGCGGAGCCGGCGATGACACCGATCCCGCTTGCCGACACGTACTGGCACGACCCGGCGGTGAAGCCCCCGTCGTTCGACCTCGCGAAAGCGAACGCACTCCTCGACCGGGCCGGCTACAAGATGGGTTCGAACGGCGTCCGGATGGCCGATGGTCACCCGATGTCCTACACAGTGATCCTCGCCACGGACGAGCTCGGGCCGAGGACGCGTGCCTTCGACATCATCCAGTCCGACTTCGCGAAGATCGGCGTGCAGCTGACCGTGAAGGTCACGGACGACGCCACGGCCGCCACACTCGAGCTGGCGCCGAGCAACAAGTTCAACCTCGCCATGTGGGGTTGGACGCCGCCCTCGGCCGACCCGACCTTCATGCTGAACACGTTCAGCTGCAAGCAGTTCGGGGGCTGGAGCGAGACCGCCTACTGCACGACGGAGTACACAAAGCTGTTCAACGAGCAGGCGACGGCGCTGACATCCGCGAAGCGGCGCGCCATCGTGTTCCAGATGGAGGCGATGCTCGCGAAGACACCCGTCACATACATCTTGGTCTACGAGAACGTGAACGACGTGTGGAACAAGCAGTGGACCGGGTTCGGCGAGACGCCGAACGGACTGTTCTCGCCCCTGACGACGTTCGGGATCACCCACGTGCACCACGCTTGACCCGATGACGGCCTCCGCAACCGCCTCCGCAGCCCGGGAGGCCGTCCCTTGAGAAGCGGCACGTTGGACTACGTGGTCAAGCGGGTCGCTTTCGCGCTGGTCACGATCTTCATCGTCCTCACCTTCAACTTCGTCCTGTTCAGGTTGCTGCCCGGGAGCGCGGTCACCGACCTCTCGCGCGTGCCGAACGCCAGCCCTGCGCTGCGCGAGGCCCTCGCACGCGAATTCGGGCTCGCGAGCTCCAAGTGGGACCAGTACCTCGCGTACCTCGACCAGCTGTTCCACGGCAATCTCGGCGTGTCCTACGTGAACCAGCAGCCGGTCTGGGACAACCTCCGGACGGATGTCGCGAACACCGTGCCGATGGTGGCGCTCGGAACGGTGGTGGCCGTCATCGCCGGGATCACCTCGGGGCTCGTCTCGGCGTGGCGGCGACGGACCCCCGCCGACTACCTGCTCACGAACTCGGCGATCGCGTTCTACTCGTTCCCGACCCAGTGGCTCGGACTGATGCTCATCGTGCTCTTCGGCAGCTACCTGCCGACGACCGGGATGACCACACCGTTCCAGATCGGGGGCTCTTTCTGGCAGCAGGCGGGGGACGAGCTCCAGCACATGATCCTGCCGTCGCTCACCATCGCGCTCACCCTCTACGGCCAGTACACCCTGGTCGTGCGTTCCGCCGTCCTCGAGACCCTGGGGGAGGACTACGTCCTCACGGCACGTGCCAAGGGCGTGCGCACCCGGCGATTGCTGACCCGGCACGTCCTGCGCAACGCGATGCTGCCGATCGTGACGCTGATGGGCCTCTCGTTCGGCTACATCGTGGGCGGCGCGTTGCTGGTCGAGACGGTGTTCACCTGGCCCGGCATCGGGCTCGCCGTGTACCAGGCGGTGCTCCAGCGGGACTACCCGATGCTGCAGGGGGCGTTCCTCCTGCTCACGATCTCGGTCGTGGTGTTCAACCTCCTCGCCGACCTCCTCTACGCGAGGCTCGACCCACGGGTGTCCGGCTGATGCTCCCGGTCGCCGCCCTGGACGCCGACGCCGACAGCGACGCCCGCACCGGTGGCGACACCGGAACCGGCGCGTCCGGAACCGGCGCGTCCGCCGGCGCCAGGCTCCGCGTCATCCTGCGCGGGCATCGGGCGGGGGTGGTCGGCGCGGTCATCCTGCTCGCGTTCACCGTCCTCGCGATCGGTGCGCCCTGGTTCGCCCCCTACAGCACCACGGCAGCCAGCGGAGCCGTCTTCGCCCCCCCGTCGCTGCACCACCTCCTCGGGACGAACGACGGCGGGATCGACATGGTGAGCCTCCTCATGGCAGGGGGGAGGATCTCGATGCTCGTCGGCTTCTCGTGTGCCGCGATCGCGGCGGTCCCCGGGCTCCTGATCGGCGTCCTCTCCGGTTACTTCGGGGGCGTCGTCGACACCGTGCTCATGCGGGTGACGGACTTCTTCATCGTCCTTCCCACCGTGCCGGTCATGATCGTGATCGCCGCGGTCTGGGGTCCGAGCCTGCTCCACCTCATCGTCGCGATCAGCGTGCTCCTCTGGACGTCCACCGCCCGCGTGATCAGAGCCCAGGTGAAGAGCCTGCGCGAGCGGACCTTCGTGCGGCGGGCGAGGACGCTCGGGATGGGGAACACCCGGGTGATCTTCCGCCACATCGTCCCGAACGTGGCGCCGCTGCTCGTGGCGAACAGCGTCGTCGCGCTGGCGCTCGCCATCTTCTACGAGACGGCGCTCGCGTTCCTCGGTCTCGGTGACCCGACTGCGACGTCCTGGGGAACGATCATCGAGGACGCCTTCTTGCGAACGGCGATCAGCGTCGGCGCCTGGTGGGCGATCGTGCCGCCGGGGATCTGCGTCGCGCTCGTCGTCATCGGCGCGTACCTCGTCGGCCAGTCGATCGAGGACGAGCTGAACCCGCGGCTCAAGGTCGCGCACTTCTCCGCCCGCTTCTGGTCCTTCCGGCCACTGGTCGGCCGTGGCAGCGAGGCGATCTGAACCGTGGCCCTCCTCGAAGTCCGAGATCTCCACGTGTGGTTCGCGCTGCCGTCGGGCCGCGAGCTTCACGCGGTGAAGGGCGTCGGCCTCGACGTCGAGCGCGGCGAGCTCTTCGGCCTCATCGGGGAGTCCGGCTGCGGCAAGACGACCACGGTCCTCGCCCTCATGGGGCTCTTGCCGTCGTCGGCCTCGGTCGCCGGGTCCGTCCGGGTCGACGGCGCCGACGTGCTCTCCGGTGGTGAGAAGGGCGCCCGCGCCCACCGCTGGACGGAGACCGCGATGGTGTTCCAGGGCTCGATGAACGCGTTCAGCCCGGTGAAGACGATCGGCTGGCAGATCGCCGAGCCGATGGAGATCCACGGCGTCGCGAGCCGCCGGGCGGCCCGCGCCAGGGCGGGCGAGCTGCTCGAGCTCGTGGGCATTCCCGCCGCGGCCGCCCGGCGATACCCCCACCAGTTCTCGGGCGGCATGCGGCAGCGGGCCGCCATCGCGATGGCGCTCTCCTGCGAGCCGAAGCTGCTGCTCGCCGACGAGCCGACCACCGCGCTCGACGTCATGGTCCAGGCGCAGATCCTGGAGCTCCTGCAACGCCTCGCCAGGGAGCTGCACCTCACCGTCGTGCTGGTGACCCACGACCTCCCGCTCGTCGCGCACATCTGCGACCGTGCGGCGGTCATGTACGGCGGGGAGATCGCGGAGGTGGCCGCAGTCGACGCCCTCTACCACGAGTCGAGGCATCCCTACACGCGGATGCTCTTCGCCGCCACCCCCGAGCTGCTCGGCGGGAAGGACGTCACCTCCATCCCCGGTTCCCCGCCCAGGCTCGACCAGCCCATCGTCGGGTGCGCGTTCCGCCCGCGCTGCGACTCCGCCGTGGTGCGCTGCGCCACGGACCACCCCGCGCTCGCCGAGGTCGCGAGGGGGCACGAGGCGGCCTGCCACCTGAACGACCCGGCCACCGGGGTCCTCTCGGTCCCCGACGCGGGCCAGCCGGCGGGAGGAGCGGGATGAGCGGGAGGAGCGGGATGAGCGGGATGAGCGGGCCGATCCTCCGCCTCGACGAGCTCAGGACGTACTACCCGGCGCGCCGCAACCTCGTCGACTGGGCACGGCGGCGTCCCCGCCGCGTCGTGCGCGCGGTCGACGGCGTCTCGTTCGAGGTGCACGAGGGCGAGATCCTCGCCCTCGTCGGCGAGACGGGCTGCGGCAAGACGTCCACGATCCAGACGGTCGTCGGGGGGTTCCCTGCGACGTCGGGCCGGGTGGTCGTCGACGGGCGCGACGTCACGCGGCTCTCGGGGCGCCGCCTCCGCGCCGTCCGGCGCATCACGCAGATGATCTTCCAGGATCCCTACGAGTCGCTGAACCCTCGCCTTCGGATCCGCAAGGCCGTCGAGGAGCCGCTGCAGGTCCACAAGCTGGTGGCGTCACGCAGCGAGCGCCGGCGCCTGGCGTCCGAGGCGCTCGAGCGCGTCGGCCTCACTCCTGCGGAGCTCTTCGTCGACCGGTTCCCGCACGAGCTCTCCGGCGGGCAGCGTCAGCGCGTGGCGATCGCCGCCGCGCTCATCTTGAACCCGCGCCTCTTGTTGGCCGACGAGCCGGTCTCGATGCTCGACGTCTCGATCCGCGCGGGGGTGCTGAGCCTCATCGACGGCCTGCGGCGCGAGCGCGCGATGGCCGTGGTGCTCGTGACGCACGACCTGTCGACGGCCGCCCACTACGCCGACCGGATCGCGGTCATGTACCTCGGGAGGATCGTGGAAGAGGGGCCGACCGCGGACGTCTTGCGCAACCCCCAGCACCCCTACACCCAGGCCCTCCTCTCGGTCGTCCCGAAGAGCGACCCCCGGGACCGTTTCGTCCCGCGCGTCCTCGAGGGCGAGACGCCCAATCCGGCGAACGTCCCCGCGGGCTGCAGGTTCCACCCCCGCTGCCCGGTCGCCACCGCAGAGTGCACGGTCGTGGACCCCGCGCTCGCACCGCCGCGCGCGAGCCGTGCGGCGGGACACCGCGTGGCCTGCATCCTCACGCAGGGGCCGCCGCCGGTCGAAGAGAGGGAGGCAGCCGGTGCCAACAACGCCTGAGGGAGCACGCCGTCCACTGATCGAGGGGTACCCCGACCGGCTCAGCTACCGCGCCGGCGAGACCGTCTCGATCGCGTGCCGCACCACCTCGCCGCGTTTTTCGGTGGAGGTCTCCCGCATCGGGGCGGAGCGGGAGGTCGTCTGGCGACGCGGCGGCGTCGATGGGCGTTGGCAGGACGCACCGGAGGATGCTGCGGCGCACGGCTGCGGCTGGGAGGAGTCGTTGCGTTACGACATCCCGGCGGGCTCCCGCTCCGGTTACTACGAGGTGGCGCTGCGCGCGTTCGACGAGCGCGACGGCAGGCTCGCCGAGCACCTCTGTTTCTTCGCGGTCCGACCGGAGCGCAAGGTGGCCGTGCACCGCGGGCTCCTCCTCGTGCTCGCCACGAACACCTACAACGCCTACAACGACTGGGGCGGCCCGAGCCTGTACACCGGCGGCACGCACGTGTCGTTCCGGCGGCCGTTCGCGCCGGGGTTCCTGCGCAAGCCCGAGCCGCACGTGCGCTACCCGAACGTGACGGACGTCGACGACCCCGAGCACGAGCACTTCCGCGCCTGGGCCGACCTGCACGGCCTCGCGCGATGGTCGGGGTCCGCGGGGTGGCACAACTGGGAGCGGGTCTTCGCGCGGTGGGCGGAGCGCGAGGGCTACACGGTGGACGTCGCGGTCAACGCGGACCTCGAGCTCCATCCCGAGGTCTGCGACGGCCAGCGCCTCGTCCTGAGCGTCGGTCACGACGAGTACTGGTCCTGGGGCATGCGCGACACGCTCGAGGCGTTCGTCGCCCGCGGCGGCAACGCGGCCTTCCTGTCCGGGAACAGCGTCTGCTGGCAGGTCCGCTACGAGGACTCCGGCGAGACCATGGTCTGCTACAAGACCTCCTACCGCGACGACCCGGTCTACGCGACGCCCGACCGCTCCCGGCTGAGCACGCTGTGGAGCTCGCAGCTCGTCGGACGGCCGGAGAACCTGCTCACCGGCGTGAGCTTCTCCCGAGGGGGCTACGTCCGGATGGGGAGGGCCGTCCCCCGGGCGACCGGCGGCTACACGGCGTGGCGTCCGGGCCACTGGGCGTTCGCAGGCACCGGCCTGCGCTACGGGGACGTGTTCGGCGGCGCCGACCGCGTCGTGTGCTACGAGGTCGACGGGTGCGAGCTCCAGCTCTCGCCGGACGACGGGCTCCCGGTCCCGACGGGGCGCGACGGCACGCCGGCGGACTTCACCGTGCTCGCGACGGCACCGGCACGCCTGTGGTCGAGGGAGGAGCTCCCCTCCCGCTACCGCTCCGGCGGCGACCCGGGAGACCTCGAGGCCACCGCCGAGGCGGTGTTCGGCGACGCCTCGCCCGAGTCCGTGGCACGCCTCGCGCACAACCACGCGGTGATGGGCACCTACACCCGCGGCGGCACCGTGTTCACGTCCGGGACGACCGACTGGAGCTACGGGCTCGCCGGTCACGACCCCGACGTCGAGAAGATGACCCGCAACGTGCTGGAGCGGCTCACCTCGGCTCAGCCGAACGCGTAGCGCTGCGGGGCCGAGCCGCAGGGGTTCCCCCTCCCGTACGCGACGGTGCCGGCCGTGACGTCCGCGACGCACCAGAAGACCGTCTTGCGGCCGTCGGCCCCCGACGGGTGCCGGCAGATCGAGTCCGGTGCGTTCTCGTGGTCCGAGAGCATGGCAACGAGGTGCCGCTCCTCGAACCCGCCGGCCGGGGCGTCGGCGACGAGGGTCCGGGCCCGGTCCAGACGGCGCCTCGATCCGGTGGCGTCGGCGCGCTCCCCCTCGAACGGTGCGAGCTCGTCGGTGACGTAGTGGTTCGTGTGGACGATCGTCCCGTCCGCGTCGGGACCAGTGCAGCACGACGCGGTCGCCGACGCCTCGACGTTCACGCAGCGGCCGTCACGGTGCGCGTAGAGGGTGTTGTAGGCCGAGGCGCGCGCCGGGTGGCGAGCGAGCGAGATCGCCTCGTCCATGGTGCGGGCTCGGACCTGCGCGCGGACGAGCAGCAGCCGGGGGACGCCGGGCCGTTCGTCGTTCGGGCTGACCTCGTTCCCCGTGAGCGACAGCCCCGCGTCGTTCCAGCCCACGCTGATCCACGGCCCGACACCGAGCGTGAAGAGGGTCGGCTCCCCCGGCACGCACCACTCCACGGCGACGACGTCGGGCTCCGAGCCGGCGGGGAGGTCGTTGTTGTGCCCGACGAGCACATGACCTTCACGCGTCGCGCTCGGCGCCAGCGCGATGTCGGTGCACCGGCCGCCGGTCCGGGCCGCCTCGACGGACCCGTGCTGCGAGGGCGGCGACCCCCAGAGCTCTTCGATCGACGCGGCGAAGAGCGCGTCTCCTTCGACACCCGCGGCCGACGCCGCCGCGTCGAGCTCCTCGAGGATCCAGGGAAACGACGCCTCGGTCGCCCGGCGGTAGGCACGCGCGTCGCGGAGCAGCTCGTCCAGGCTCCGGCCGTCGCGCGGAGCCCCCGCGTGCGCCAGGTCCGCCGCCCTCCTGATGGCGTGCGAGCATGCGTCGCCGATCTGCGCGCCCACCTCGCGGTGCGAGCCGCGCACCCGCAGGACGGTCGGCGCCGCCGTGCCGGTACGGGACGTCATGCCGGTACGGGACGTCATGCCGGGGCGGCCCGGTCTTCGAGCAGCGCGAAGGCGGCGTTGCGGCCGTTGAGACCGATGACGCTCCCCCCCGGGTGCGTCGCGGCGCCGCAGAGGTAGACGTGCGCGAGGTCGGTGCGGGGCGTGAGCCGGTGCTCCCACATCTGGTGCGGCAGCACCGAGCCCTGGAAGATGTTGCCGCCGGTGAGCCCGTTGCGCGCCTCGATGTCGGGCGGCCCGAGGAGCTCGTAGGACTCGATCGCCCCGGAGAAACCCGGTGCGAAGCGCTCCACGAGGTCGACGACCTGCCGGACGACGCGCTCGCGGCCGTGCTCCCATCCGCCCTCGAGCTCGTAGGGCGCGTACTGGCAGAAGATGCTGATGAGGTGGCGCCCCGGCGGTGCGACCGAGGGGTCGTGGCCGGTCTGGAAGTAGACCTCGCCGAAGTTGACCGCCGCCTGCCCGTCCCTGCAGCGCTCGACGGCTTCCTGCGAGGCCTCGATCCCGAGGGTGAGGTCGACCGTGCCGAGCGTCATGTAGCGGTCGCCGGGCGCGGCGGCGAACGCCGGCAGGTCGCCGAGCGCGGCGTTGAACTTCACGGTGCCGCTCCGGACGTCCCACTCCTCGAGCCGCGTGCGCATGGGTGCCGGAACCGTGTCGGGTGCGAGGAGGCCGAGGAGGCGCTTGGGGTCGGCGTTGCTCACGACCTCCGCCGCCGCGATCTTCGTGCCGTCCTCGAGGACCACGCCCGTGCCGGCGACGATCTCGGCGACGGGCGTGCCCGAGCAGAGGACCGCGCCCTGCTCCCGCGCGGCGTCGGCGATGACGAAGCTCACGGTTCCCATGCCGCCGCGGACGTAGGCCCAGACCGCGCCCCTCCCGTCGAGGTCCCCCATCCGGTGCATGAGCTTCACCGCCGCGGTGCCCTTGTCCTTCGGCCCGGCCAAGACCCCGATCACGCCCCCGGCGTAGAGGGCCGACTGGAGACGGGGATCGGAGATGAACTCGTCGAGCACCTCGGCCACCGACGCGGAGAAGACGACGTCGATCATGAGCCGGTTCCCGCCCAGCAGCTCTTCGATCTGCTCCCGGGTCGGGGACCCGCCGAGCCAGCAGTCCCGCGGGCCCTTCCGGAGCTTGAGCCGGATGTCCCGGAACAGCCGCTGGTACGCGAAGTAGCCGTCCCGGTCCTTCGCGGACACGCCGAGCTCCCGGAGCGACGCGGTGGTCGCGCCGTCGTCCACCCACTGGGCGAAGGCGGTGCCGTCCTCGAACGGCGTCCACGCCTCCGGGTCCGACACGAAGTACGTGAGCCCCCGTTCTCGCAGCCCCAGCTCCCGGATGACGCGCTCGTCGAGCAGCCCGAGGAGGTACGCGCACGGCGACACGACGAAGCGCTCGTCGGGGAACGGCTGCTCGAGGGTGCACGCACCACCCAGGCGGTCGCGTGCCTCGAGCACGAGGACCGAGAGCCCCGCGCGCGCGAGGTACGCGGCGCACGTGAGGCCGTTGTGGCCGCCGCCGACCACGACGACGTCCCATCGCCTCCTCGCCAGGTCCGCCACGGGCATCGGCAACCCGACCCGCCCCAGCACGTCCCGCACGGTTCCCGCCACCGTCGCTCCTCGCTCGAAGTCGTCAGCACCGTCGGTCGATCGTTCGACCGACTAAAGTCTGGCAGGCTGCCGGGGCGTCCGCACGGAGGAGGCGAGTGACCGTTCGCGATGACGAGCACGGCGGCGGAGCGCCCGTCGCGGACCTCGCAGCCTTCTACTCGCCTCGCAGCGTCGTCGTCGTCGGCGCGTCGCGCCAGCCCGGGAAGCTCGGCCACGAGGTGCTGGTCGAGTGCGCGCGCCTCGGGTTCGCGGGCGCGATGTACGGCATCAACCCGCTTGCGGACGGCGAGCGCGTGGCGGGCTGGCCGCTCGTACGGTCGCTCGACGACGTGCCCGAGGCTCCCGACCTCGCACTCGTCGCGGTGCCGGCGAGGCGCACGCTCGGCGCGGTGGCCGAGTGCGCGCGCGCCGGCGTCCGGGCCGCCGTTCTCGCGGCGGCGGGCCTCGGAGAGCTCGGCGGCGACGCCGCCTCGCTCGAACAGGAGATCGCAGCCGTCGCGAGGGACGCAGGCTTGAGGCTGCTCGGGCCCAACGGCTTCGGCCTGTACGTGCGGAGGATCGGGCTGAACCTCATGGGCTTCCGCGACGTCCCGGGCGGCAGGGTCGCGTGCATCACCCAATCGGGGAACGTGGCGATCGCGATCTGCCGCCTGATGCGCCGCTCGACGGTCGGCCTCTCGAGCTGCACGGGCATCGGGAACCAGCTCGACGTCGGCGCGGCCGAGCTCCTCTCCCACCACGGGCGCTCGGAGGACTCCGGAGCGGTGGCGCTCTATCTCGAGGGGCTCCGCCGCACCCCGGGCACCGACCTGGTGGAGGCGCTCGCCGACTGCCGGGCTGCGGGGAAGCCGGTGGTCGTCCTGAAGAGCGGCCGGTCGAGGTCCGGCGGCCGGTCGGTGACCACGCACACGGCCGCGCTCGGCGGGGACGGCGCGTTGTGGGACGTCGCGCTGCGCGAAGGCGGCGCCCTCCAGGTCGCCGACGTCGCCGAGATGGTCGACGTGCTCGAAGCGCTCGAGGCGACCCGCGCACGGCGGGTGCGCGCCGTCTTCGTCCTGAGCGACGGGGGTGGGGACACCGTCCTTGCTTCGGACGCCCTCGAGGAATCCGGCGTCACGCTCGCGTCGCTCGCCGTCGAGACGCAGTCGGCGCTCGATCGGCTCGCGCCCCCGGACGCGCCCCGCCTGCCGGGGCGGAACCCCGTGACGCTCGACACCTCCGGGGGCCTCGAGGACGATCCGCGCCTGCTCGCCCGGTGCGCCGAGGTCGGCGCGGCCGACGGCGCCGTCGACGCGGTCGTCGTCTCCGGGACGTTCGGCGGCTACCGCGCGCGGCGGGAGGAGGAGCTGGCGGCGGTCGAGCAGCTGGCGGCGATGCGGGAGGGCGGGACCCCGGTCCTCGTGCACTCCGCGTTCGCCTGCGACGACGAGGAGCCGGTGCTCGGGCTCCGGAGCGCGGGGGTCCCCGTCTTCCAGACGGTCCGCCGGCTTGCGTCCGCGCTCGCGAAGGCGACCGGCGCGCTGCCGCGTGCCGCCTGGCCGCCGCGCAGACCCGGGTCGGCGCGCGGCGCGGCCGTGCTCCCCACGCTCGACGCGGCCGCCATCCTCGCGTCCGTGGGCGTCTCCGTGCCTCCCCTCGCCCTGGTCGCCGACGGAGAGGAGCTGGAGGTGGCGAGCGCGGGGATGCCCTTCCCGGTCTGCCTCAAGGTGGAGGACCCCGCCGTCCCGCACAAGTCCGACGTCGGCGGCGTCATGCTCGGCATCGACCGCGGTGACGTGAAGGAGGCGGCGGGCGAGCTCTGGGCACGGTTCCCCCGTCGCGCGCTCCTCGTCATGCCGATGCTCCTCCCGGGTGTGGAGCTGCTCGCCGGCCTGGGACAGGACCCGACGTTCGGGCCGTACGTGACCGTCGGGCGTGGCGGCGTGACGGCCGAGCTGGACCCCGACGTCGCGACGGCGCTCGCGCCGGTCGAGGTGGACGCCGCAATGGCGCTCTGGTCGTCCCTCCGCTGCGCGCCGCTCCTGCACGGTTGGCGCGGCGCGCCCGGCGCCGACCTCGCTGCGCTCTCGGAGCTCGTCGTCGCGCTGTCGCGGCTCGCCGTGACCACGCCGGGCCTCGAGATCGAGTGCAACCCGGTGATCGCCTACCCGAGCGGGTACGCGGTCGCCGACCTGCGGGCCGCGCGGGGTGGTGGCTGAGGTGCCCGTCCGTGACGCCGATCCCGGCGACCTGGCGGACATCGCAGCCATGGTGCAGGAACACGCAGCCCACGAAGGCGCCGCCGGGCACTGCCACTTCGACGAGCGGTCCGGCGGCGCTGCGCTGTTCGGCGCCTCGCCGACCTTGCGCGCGCTCGTCGCCTTCCCCGAAGGACGGCCGGAGGTGAGGGCCGGCTGCACGCTGTGGTTCCCCACCTTCTCGTCGTGGGCCGCCACCCGCGGGGCGTGGGTCGAAGACCTCTACGTCCGCCCCCAGTACCGCCGCGGCGGGCTGGGGAGGGAGATGCTCTCGACGCTCCGGGCCGCGACGCCCGGAAGGATCGAATGGGACGTGCACGTCACCAACGAGGCGGCGCGGCAGTTCTACGTGCGGCTCGGCGCGGACCCCGTGCTCGGGTGGACGAAGTTCCGTTGGCTGCCGTGACCGGGGGCGAAGGGCCCCGCACGATCGACGTGCTGCTGGTCCAGCTGGCGCCGCGGGCGCATCGCGTCGGGGAGAACGTCGAGGTGGCGTGCAGGCTGATCGCCGACCACCCCGACGCCGACCTCGCCGTGTTCAGCGAGCTCTACCTGCAGTCGTACGCGTTGAGGGGGATCGAACCGCTCGACGCGGGCACACGCGCCGGCCCGGTCGCCGCCCTGCGCGACGCCGCGCGGGCGAACGGCACGGCGGTCGTCGTCGGCGCGGCGGTGCGTGAGAGCTCGGGCATGTCGAACGCCGCGTTGTGCATCGAAAGGACAGGCGACATCGCCGCGATCTACCGGAAGGTGCACCTGTTCGGCGCCGAGGCGCGCTTCTTCACGCGAGGCGAGGAGTACGCCGTCGTCACACTGTCGGGCGTCGCGACCGGGCTCCTCATCTGCTACGACCTCGATTTCCCCGAGCCCGCTCGCGCCGTCGTCGCAGCCGGGGCGGAGCTGCTCGTGACGGTGTCGGCCAACATGGATCCCTACGCTCACGACCACGCGCTCTACGCCAGGGTGCGGGCGCTCGAGAACCGCGTGGCGCACGTCTACGTGAACGCGGTGGGCCGCGAGGGCTCCCTGCGCTTCTGCGGCGGCTCGACCGTGGTCGACTCCTCGGGAATCCCGGTCGCGAAGCTTCCGGGCTACGAGCCCGCGGTGCGCCTCGTGTCGGTACCCCTCGGACGCCGGTCCGACGACCCGAGGCCGGACTATCTCGCAGAGCGACGGCTCGACGTGCCGGCGCGCGTCGCAGGCGCCGTCGCGCTCGACCGCTGATCGAAGGACGGGCACCCGCCCCGAGGTTCATGCGGCAGGCGTCCGGCCACCGCCGTCGTGCGGGAGGATGCCGAGCCGGCGTGCGACCGCGGCGGCCTCCGTGCGTCCCTGCGCGTCCAGCTTCGAGAGGATGTTCGAGACGTGGACGCTCACCGTCTTGCGGCTGATGAAGAGCTGGTTCGCGATCTCGCCGTTGCTCCGGCCGTCCGCGACGAGCGAGAGGACCTCGAGCTCCCGGCGGGTGAGGGCGACGGCCGGCGACCGGCGACCGTCCTCGGCGGCGAGTGGCGGGGTGCCGCTCCGGCCGCGGGAGGGCCCTGACGCCGTTTGCCGGTCCGGGTCGACCGCCGCCTCGAGCGACCGGACCTCGCGCCGCAGCACGTCCGCACCGAGGCGTGCCGCGACCGCGCCCGCGCGCTCGAGCTCTGCGGCGGCTTCCACCGTGCGCCCGCAGGCGTGGAGGATCGCGCCCAGGCGCGCGCGGGAGCGGGCCGCCTCGTAGACGTGGCCGAACCTCTCGAAGCGTGTCACGCTCTCACGCCAGAGGCCGACGAGCTCGCTCGCCGGGAGGGGGTCCACACCGCTCGCCCACCGCAGCCTGCCGTACTCCGCACGGGCTCTCGCCTCCCACGCCCACGCCTCGGGGCCGAGCCGGCGCCCTGCTGCCACCTCGGCGCACGACGCCATCACCGAGGTCGTCGCGGCGTCGACCTCGGCGCCCCACTCCTGCAGCTGCTTGCGTTCGGCGAGCGGCGCCCTGACGGCTGCGGACGCCAGCTCCGCGAGCAGCATCCCCCCGAGCCGCAGCCGGCCGACGAACCAAGGATCGTTCCAGAGCTCCCCGAGCCTCGTCACCGCCTCGTCGTGGCACCGTTTCGCCGCCGCCGCGCCGCCGTTCCCGGCGGAGAGCTCGATCATGGCGCCGGCGCTCGACACGATGACGTACCCGTCGAGCTCCCAGGTCTCGTGCACCCGGTTCGCCTGCTCGACCGCGTCGTTCGCGCCCCGGGCGACGGTGACGTCGAGCGCGACCGCCTCGAGGAAAGCCCGAGCGAGCTCGGGAGCCTTGGCGGACGTGTCGGTCGTCGCGGCTGCGAGGTCCCAGTCCCCGGACAGGTACGCGACGAACGCGAGCTCGGCGGGCGCGTAGACGCCGTCCGCCGACCAGGGACGGCCGGAGTCCCGCGCGAGCTGCCAGGTCTTCGCGAGCATCTCCTTCGCCTCTTCGAGACGACCGACCTCCATGTACATGCCGGCGAGGCTCATCATCCCCCGCAACTGCGCGGCGATCGCTCCGGCGGCCTCGGACTCCCCCACCGCCTGGAGCAGCGCGGCTTCGATCACCTCCGGCTCCCCCGTCCTCCGCTGGAGGTGGGCCAAGGTGGTCTTCGCGTCGACCACGACGTGTCGCAGCCCGAGGCGCCGGGCCATGTCGAGCGCCTCCCCCGCGAAGCGCGCCGCCTCCTGCGGATGGCGGTACGCATTGGCGACGCGCGCGTGCAGCGCGAGCGCCCGGGCTTGGAGCGGCGTCGGCGCCTCTGTCGACAGCAGGTCGACCGCCTCCTTCGTGACGGCGAGCAGATCGAGCCGCGTGTCGATGGGCAGCGCCGCGGTCGCGACCGCGATCAGGAGGCGGGCCCGTGTCGGGCCCTCGGAGCCCGGGGGGAGGTCCCGCAACTGCTCTTCGGCGAGGGCGAGCGCGCGCATCGGGCGACCGGCTGCGAGCGCGGCGGCGGTCGCGCGCTCGACGACGCCGACGAGGTCGAGATGTCCGTGCTCTTCTTCGTACGCCGAGACGAGCGCGTGATCGGTCACGAGCTCGAGGGCGTCTTCGAACAGCTTCGCGGCTTCGTCGGGACCGCCGACGACCATCGCCTCGTCGGCCGCGTCCAGGCTGGCCTTCAACGCGGTGACGAGGTCGTGCGCCGCCCGTGCGTGACAGGCGAGCTCGGTCGCCGTTCCGGCCACGTCGTGGGACGCGAGCACGCGGGCGTAGGCGGCGTGGAGGCGCGTGCGTTCTCCGGGAAGCAGGTCCTCGTAGACCGCCTCCGCGAAGAGGGCGTGGCGGAAGGCGTAGCCGTACGAACCGACCGCGACGAGGACGTTGGCCTCGAGTGCCGCGCGGAGCGCGCGGTCGAGGATCTGCCCGTCGAGCCCGGATGCCGCCGCCAGCAGCTGGTGCGACGCGACGCGGCCGGCCACCGCGACGGCCCGGATCGCCAGCCGCACCTCCTCCCCGAGCTGGTCGAAGCGGGCGAGCAGGAGGTCGGCGAGGCCGCTCGGGACGGACTCGCAGGTCGACCCGGCCGCGACGAGCTCCTCGAGGAAGAACGGGTTCCCCTCGGCGCGCTCCAAGAGCCGCTTGAGCTCCGCCTCTGCGAGGCGATCCCGGCGTAGGGCCCGCACGATCCGCCGCATGTCGCCGTCGGTGAGCGGCGGCACCTCCACGCGCCGGACGTTGCCGAGCCGGGTCCAACTCCCGAGCACGAGTCGCAGCGGATGCCCGCGGTGGAGATCGTCGCTCCTGTAGGAGACGATGATCGCCACCGGTGCGGCGAACGTCCGCGTGAACAGGAACGTGAGGAGCTCGCGCGTCGACTGGTCCGCCCACTGGACGTCCTCTACGACGAGGAGGAGCGGCGCGCGCGACGCCACGACGTCGAGGCCTGCGTGCACGGCCTCGAAGAGCGTGGCGCGATCGGTCGGCTGTGCCCTGGTCACCGTCTCCGCCATCACCCGGTGGACCGGCAGGAGCCGGGCGATCGCCGGCCGGTCGTCGATCAGCGCTTCACCGAGCTCCGGCTCTTCGCCGGCGAGCCTGCCGAGCGCCTCGCTGAAGGGGAGATAGGCGAGCCCGCTGGAGCCGAAGTCGAGGCAGTGCCCCTCGAGCACCCGCCAGCCGCCCGTCCGTGCTCTCCGTGACAGCTCGGCGATGAGCCGGCTCTTCCCCACGCCGGCGTCCCCGCTCAAGAGGACGTGATCGGGACGGGCGCGCGGCTCGATGCCGACCAGCTCGCAGAGCTGCGCCATCTCGGTCGAGCGCCCGACGAATGGTGCCTCGTTCCTCGTTGCGGGCACGTCCTCCATCATCTCGTACGGCTGTGACCGACCGGTCGGCCGGCCGGACGATCACGCGGCGTCGGGCCGGCGGGGCGCCCTCGGGAAGGGCCGGATGACCGCCACCGGTGGGGCTGCCGACGCCGGTGCGGGTGCCGGTAGCCCCGCGGGCACTGGTGCGGCTGGCGCCGGCACCTGGGCGGGCACGGGTGCGACTACCTGTGCGGCCTCCGGGCTGCGGCCCCGACGACCACGGCCGAGGCGGCGCCTCCGCCGGGCGCCGAGGCTGCCGAAACCCGGGTTCCGCGGGTCCGCCCTGTAGGCGATCTCCGCCTTGACGAATTCTTCGAGCGGGTGCCTCATCATCGATCGGCTCCTCCGGGACGTTCACTCTCTCGAAGAGCAGAATGGACCTCTGAGGTACCCGGGCACATCGGGACGGGTCCCTATTTCGGCGACCCGCGGTGCGGCGGCGATCTGAGTCGGCAAGTCCTCCTGCGCCGAGGCGCCGGGGGCTGCGGAGGCGACGCCGCTCGCTCGCCGGGGCCGCCCGGGCGGCCCGGGGTCAGCCGGCCTCCGCGAGGACGGCCGGCTCGCCGTGCCCGCGCCGCTCCTCGTCGCCCCCGAGGGCCACGACCTCGGCCTCGGCGACCGACTGGGCGGGGGCGGGACGGGTCCGCACGAAAGCGACGACCAGCGCCAGCGCCAGCGTCGTGAACCCTGCCGCGAGGGCGAAGACGCCGTCGAGGGCGTGGGCGTAGCCCACGACCTGCTCGGGTCCGATCCGTCCGTGGCGGGTCAGCGCACCGAAGAGCGTCACCAGCACGGCGAGCCCGAGGGCGGCGCCCAGCTGCTGGGATACGTTGACCAATCCCGACGCGGCGCCCGCATCGCCAGGTGCGACGTCGGCGAGCGAGGCCGACATGAGGCTGACCATCGAGACACCCGAGCCCGCGCCGAGGAGGACGAACCACAGCAGGATCTGCATGTACGACGTCCGCGCGTCCAGCATCGTCGCGAGCCCCATGCTCGCGACGGCGACGACGATGCCCGCCGACATGAGCACCTTCCTGGGGACCGCCCTCGCGAGCACCCTGCTCGTGAGCTGCGACGAGGCGAACACGGTCAGCGGGATCGGAAGAAAGGCGAGCCCCGCGCTGACCGGTGAGTACCCGCGCACGTCCTGGAGGTACTGGGAAAGAAAGAAGAACATGCCGTACATCCCGGCGTAGACGAGACCCCGCGCCACGTTGGCGGTCGTCCTCGTGCCGTGCGCGAACAGGCGGAGCGGCAGGATGGGCTCCGCGACACGGGACTCGTTGTGGACGAACACCGTGAGCATGACCGCGCCCACCGCGAACGCCGCAAGGGTCACGGGGTCGGTCCACCCTGTCCCGCCGGCTTCGACGAGCCCGAGCACGACGCCCCCCATCCCGACCGTCGACGTCACCGCCCCCAAAAGGTCCAGGCGCCCGTGCCGCGTCGCCGTCTCGGCGAGCGCAACCCGGCCGACGAGCCACACCGCAGCGCCGATCGGCACGTTCACGAACATCACCCAGCGCCACGAGACGAGCTCGGTGAGCAGCCCGCCGGCCACGAGGCCGATGGCGGCACCGGCCGCCGAGACGGTGGCGTAGAGGGCGATGGCCCGGAGCCGGGAGGGGCCCTCGGGGAACATCGTCGTGAGCAACGAGAGGGCGGACGGCGCGGCGAGGGCTGCACCGACGCCCTGGAGCGCGCGGGTGGCGAGCAACATGGAAGGGGCGACCGCCAGGCCTCCTGCGAGGGAGCTCAGGGCGAAGAGGGCGATCCCCGCGAGGAAGATCCGCCGCCGGCCCGCCAGGTCGCCGGCGCGGGCCCCGAAGAGCAGCAGCCCGCCGAACGTCAGGATGTAGGCGTTGATGACCCACGACAGGCCGGTGGTCGAGAAGCCCAGGCCCCGCTGGATGTGAGGCAGGGCGACGTTCACGATGGTCGTGTCGAGCACCACCATGAGCTGGGCCAGGAGGATGACGGACAGGACCACCGTCGGGTGCTGGAGGCGCTGCGTCCAGGTGCGGCGGCCGGGTCCGGGTGCGGTTTCGATGAAGGGCATTGACTTCGACCTTTGCGTTGGTAACCTGTAAGCGGAAGGTTCTTCCGGTTGACTATCCGGAACCGCCCTCCGGTTACTATACGGAGGTAGCCTCCGTTTTTCAAGCAGTTTGGTCGTGTCCATGGAAAATTCGAGTTTGACCAGGGAGTCCCGCGATACGGCGGCGGTGCCGGCGGCAGCAGCGGTGGAGGGAGCTGCGGCGGTGGAGGAAGAAGCTGTCGCTGGGACGTGCCGACCCATGCGCGCAGACGCCCGGCGGAACTACGACAAGTTGGTGGGGGCCGCCCGAGAGGTCTTCGCCGCCGAAGGCGGTGGCGCGTCCATGGAGGCGGTGGCTCGGAAGGCCGGTGTCGGAGTCGGGACGCTCTACCGCCACTTCCCGAGGCGCATCGACCTGGTCCAGGCCGTGTACGAGGACGACGTCGAAGAGCTCGTCGAGACCGCCGACCGCGCCGTCGCCGAGCTCGAGCCGTGGCCCGCCGTCGTCGCCTTCCTCGAGGCGTTCGTCCGCTACGCCCGGACCAAACGGACGTTTCTCAACGAGCTGCGCGAGGCCTTCGACAAGGACCCGGCGCTGAAGCTCCGATTGCGCGAACGCATCGACGAGGCCACGGAGCTCGTCGTCGGCCGGGCGCAGCGAGCGGGTGCCGTCCGCCCCGACGTCGAGGGTGCGGACCTCACGCAATTGCTGGGTCCCATGTGCACCAGCCCGACGCTGACCGACGAACAGAGCGTCAGGCTGCTCCCGATGATCCTCGACGGGTTGCGCACCCGGGGCGACGTGGGCTGACCGCCGACGGCGTCTGCGCCGCCGGTGCACTCGGCGATCCGATCCTCGATCATTTACCGACCACTCCGTGTGCACGGAGCGCTCAGCGGACGGGGCGCAGCCTGGAGACGGGTGAAGATCTCTGCGTCGACGAGTGGGAGGGAGACGAGCGACGTCGTGCGGTCCGGCCGGCGGCGACCCGCTTCCAGCTTCACTGGCTGTGTAAGAGCTAAACTCGTCGCCACTGGATGGGGATGGACCTGCCAGTGGCGGAAGGGCAAGGGATGACGCAGCCGTCTGTCACGGCCGATTGGCGTACGTCTGAGGAGCTCGAGGCGCGCGAGCGTGCCTACATGCGCGCCTACGAGCTCGTCGTAGACGTGCAATGTGGTGTGCCCGGAGCCACTGTCGAGATCGACGCGCTGCTCACGGAGGCCGAAGGACGCGCCTGGCCCGAGGTCATCCGCGTCGCCATGTTCGCCGCGGTCTCGGCCTCGGCACCGCTCGGGTACGTCCATCGCCGCGAGGCCATGGCGAAGCTGCTGGCCAGGTCCGAAGAGGACGGTGCCCCCGTCATGACTGCCCTCGCGCTGGCCGTGCGCGCCGGGCTCGACATCTCGAAGGCCACCCCCGAGCTGGCGATGACCTCCGACGACGATCTCTCGCGCGCGACGGTGATGCTGGAGTCGGGCGACGGCCCGCTGATGGAGCGGATATCCGCGCACAACCAGTGCGCGCAGGCTTACGGGATCCGGTGGCTGTGGGAGCTGTGCGACGAGCAGTACGCGATGGCGCTCAAACTGGCGCCGGACCCGCCGACCGCGTGGACCAGGTACGTCTTGCCGGCTGTCGTGTACAACCGGGCCGAGATGCAGGTGAACTGGGCTTGTGTGCACCGCCAGGTAGGTGAGCACCACATGCTGGCGGAGCGTTGGCGCACCTGGCGGACAGTGATGTCGTCCTCCGGGGTCGAGGGGATGCCCGGGGCGTGGGCGGTCGAACTGGACGCGCTCGGACTCCTCCTGGCAGCGCTCGTCGGGGAGGAGGTGTCCCGGCGCGCGCGGGAGATCCTTCCTCGGATCCAGCGCGAGGAGCATCCCGGGGCGTGGCCTACGGGGTGGCTCCAGCTCGCCATCGCGGTGAGCGACCAACGGGCCGGGCGCGTCGACAGCGCCCGGAGGGCCGTCGAGCTCGCGGTGTCCGACATCGACCCCACCGGCTCAGCCGACCCCTACGATCTCGCGCTCTTCGTCGCCGCCGAGCTGGAAACAGACGGACGCCGCACGACCGCCATGCGCTACGCCCGCCGCGAGCTCGACCTGCGCTGGTCCCGCCGACTGGCGTGGCACAGCTCGATGGTCGGGCGGATACAGGCCGAGCGGTTGCGACGCGAGCACGACTTCGTGACACAGCAGGCGCACCTCGACGACCTGACGCCACTCCTCAACCGGCGCGGCTTCTCCCGCTACCTCGACTCGCTCGCCCGTCAGGACAGCGGTCAGGTGTCGCTCCTCGTAGCCGACCTCGACAACTTCAAGTCCGTGAACGACCGGTACGGCCACCAGGTCGGTGACGCCGTGCTCGTGGCGGTCGGCCGCATACTCCACAACCACGTGCGCCAGTCGGACTGCGCGGTGCGATTGGGCGGCGACGAGTTCGCGCTGGTCCTCGCATCGGCCGGCCTCGACGTGGCTCGCCACCGGGCCCAGGGCCTGATCCTCGCCGTCCGAGAACACGCCTGGGAGGAGCTTGCGCCTGGGCTCGCGATGACCGTCAGCGTGGGGCTGGCGTCAGGTCGTTCGACCGATCTGCCCTACCTCATCGAGCGAGCGGACAGCGCCCTCTACGAAGCCAAGCGCACCGGCAGGAACAAGGCCGTGTGGGACGGGGGCGACAACTACTTCCCCCTGAAAAACTCGCTCTGAAAATCGCCGCTGATCAGCGCGTTCGTGCTCGCGTTCGGGTCCGAATGCAACAACGATGGTCCCCAATCCCTTGCAAAGGAATGGAGGCCATCATTGTGCTGCGCTTGCCGGAGAGCTTCCGCGCTCAACGAGATAGTCTAGAGGCAAAGTACTTCTTCCGTCGAAATTCTACGATCTGATCACCCATGCAGTCCTGACTGAGACCGTGCCAGCGGCACTAAAGGTTCTCGTTGCTGTGCTCCAAGAGGCCGATTCAAACTGCCACGGCTCGACTTTCTGATTCGGAAACCCCAGCAGACCCCGATTCGTCGGAACGCACCGATAATTGACGATATGTGTCTCGAACGTCAGGGGAATGCCGGTTCCCAGAGAGCAGTGCTTCCCTGTTACGAGCTCGACACCCCAAGGCAGCCTCGTCACCAACCTCTGCCGAGTCGGGCGAGCCAGCTCCGATGACGACCTGACCTCGATCACCTCTCGCTGCCAGACGGAGGGCTGGCAGGCGGCCCTATGAGAGATCCCAGCACCTCCAAGACGCCAACACTGACTTAGTATCCCTCCGTGGGACTCGCAGCGAAAGGTGCCTGCGCCACCGAAGGCGCTCCCCGAAGTGCAGCGACCTTTGATCGTTCTGGTCACCACATACTTGCTCGCAAGTGCGCCGCTTGAAGTCACGGGGTCGACAATGGTGACGACGGTCCTTTCGGGTGACGCGGCACTTGACGCGTTGTCGCATAGCAAGACTGCCGCGATCGCAGTCATCACCGCCACGGCAATACCGAACGCTCTGAGGCGCGTTCGGCTAAACCCAGCGGCGGTGGCCATTCCGGTCAAATCGGTATGTTCGCGCATAGCGACGTTGTCGTGACTGTTGTCACCGCCACCTGCATGCGCTTTCTCCCCCACAAGTCGAGGGCCTTATATGCATCAGCTCGTCTCGTTCCGAACGACTTGTAGGCTGTCAGTTCCGTCGTCGTTGTCCACGTGTTCTCTTCCCCGGGCGGAGTTGTCAGCGTCCCATAGGGCCTCTCGTACTCCAGCTCGAATGCCTTGGTAGCGTCGCCGACAGCATGCTTCTTTGTCGCCAGGGCGACCCTCATCCAGTGGAGCGCCGTGCTCTGGCTTGTATTGCGGATCTGCTTCCACACGAATGCCACCTGGTATCCAACGCCGGGCGTAACGTTCCCAACGCCCGACCATTTCTGAAGCTCCTTCCAGCTTGTGTTGTAAGGCGGGTTCCAGGTCCACATGGCTATGCCCCTTCCACACGAATTCGTTGTCGGATCACATCCGATTTGTGTGAACACCGTCAGTGTGTAGGTTTCCGCGAGAAGGCTACCCACGATTGCGGCGCGTAGGTTCGAATGAGACCAGCCACCCGAGCCCAATCGTGCGGCCGGAGCTCGATCATCTCGAAGACCCCCCCAGCACCGAACGACTCGAGAAAGTCGGCTTCGGTCTCGGGGCCGCTGTCTCGCTCGATGAAGTCGGTGTCGACGACGATCAACCGGTTCGGCTCAGCTCGCTTTTGAGGATTTCCTCGTGACGC
>JASHUY010000019.1 GCA_030039755.1 Acidimicrobiales bacterium | reverse complement strand
CTCGAGAAAGCCGCCAAGGTGCGACGGGAGCGGGCGGAGGTGAAGGAGAGGCTCAAGATGGGCTCCCTCACCCTCGCCGAGCTCCTGAGCCAGGCGGAGTCCGACGAGACCGTCGGGAAGATGAAGGTGGTTTCCGTCCTCGAGTCCCTTCCGGGCCTCGGCAAGGTGAAGGCGCGGCGGCTGATGGCCGCCGTCGGTATCGCCGAGAGCCGCCGGCTGCAGGGCCTCGGGGCCAAGCAGCGGGCCGACCTGCTCGAGCAGACCGCCTCGCGCTGACGATCTTCGTCCTGATCGGCCCCGGCGGCGCAGGTAAGGGCACCGTCGCAGCGGCGCTGACCGCGAGGGTCCCCGATCTGTGGTTGAGCCGGTCGTGGACGACGCGACCCCGGCGCCCCGGTGAGGCGCAGGATGCCTACGTCTGGGTGACCCCCGACGCATTCCGCCGTCGGATCGCGGAGGGCGGGTTCTTCGAGTGGGCCGAGTACCTCGGCAACCTGTACGGGACTCCCGTGCCCGACCCTCCACCCGGCAGTGACGTCCTCCTCGAGATCGACCTCCAGGGGGCGGAGCAGGTCCTCGCCAAATGCCATGACGCGGTCGTCGTGCTGCTCCTCCCCCCCTCGCCGGAGGTCCAGCGCGAGCGGCTGGTGGCCCGCGGGGACACCGAGGAGCACGTGCGCAGGCGGCTCGAGAAGGGCAGCGAGGAGGTGGCGCGCGGCAGTGAGCTGGCGAAGCACGTCGTCGTGAACGCCGACCTGGACCAGGCCGTTCAGGAGTTGGCCGGTATAGTGTCCGGGACCCGCGGAAAGGAAGTCGATGGCTCGTAACACCCTGATGGACCCCCCGATCGAGCAGCTTCTCGACAAGGTGGACTCGAAGTTCACCCTGGTCGCACTCGGCGCGCTCCGGGCCCGGCAGATCAACGCCTACTACAACAGCCTCGGCGAGGGCCTGGGCAGGATCGTCCCCCCACAAGTCACCTCGGTCTCGGGCAAGCCGCTCTCGATCGCGTTCGAGGAGATCGCCGCGGACAAGATCGAGTACGAGCGGTCGCCCGAAGAGGAGGACGACGGCGAGGAGCGCGCGCTCGCGGAGGCCATGGAGGCGGCCATCGCCGGCGGCGCCTTCGGAGAGGACCCCGCCGTCATCGACGAGGGACCGTCGGCCGGGTAGTCCCCGGGCGGCTCTTCCTCGAAGGCATCGTCGGTTCGTAGCCCTACCGGTGCGGATCGTCCTCGGCGTCTCCGGCGGCATCGCCGCCTACAAGGCGGTGGAGGTGTGCAGGCGACTCGTCGACGCGGGGCACCATGTGACGCCCGTGCTGACCGAGGCCGCGCGCCGGTTCGTCGGGGCTGCGACGTTCTCCGCGCTGGCGTCCGACCCTGTCCCAGAGGGGATCTGGGAGCCCTTCGAAGGGAGGATCGCGCACACCGGGCTCGGCCGGGCAGCCGATCTCGTGGTGGTCGCGCCGGCGACGGCCGACCTCCTGGCGCGCTACGCCGCCGGCATGGCGGACGACCTGCTCACCGCGACGCTGCTCGCGACGGGCGCACCCGTGGTGGTCTGCCCTGCGATGCACACCGAGATGTGGGAGCACCCTGCCGTGGCCGAGAACCTCGCGACGCTGCGACGCCGCGGCGTGCGCGTGGTGCCGCCGGAGTCCGGACGGCTCGCAGGGGGGGACGAGGGCACCGGCCGCATGGCGGAGCCCGGGACGATCGTGGCAGCGGTGCTCGCCGTGCTGGACGCGAGCTCCGGCGAGGCGCGCCGCGGCGACCTTTCCGGACGCCGGGTGGTGGTGAGCGCGGGCGGCACGCGAGAGGCGATCGATCCCGTGCGGGTGATCACCAACCGCTCCTCGGGAAAGCAGGGCCATGCGGTCGCAGAGGCGGCGGCGGACCGCGGCGCGAAGGTGACGCTGGTGACCGCCTCCGCGCTGCCGGCGCCCTCAGGGGTCGACACGGTGCGCGTGGAGTCGGCGGCGGAGATGGAGGCTGCGATCGACGCGGCTGCGCGTGACGCCGACGTCGTCGTGATGGCCGCCGCGGTCGCAGACTTCAGGCCGAAGGCCGCAAGCGACCAGAAGGTGCACGGGGTGCCCGAGCTCGTCCTCGAGCCGACGCCGGACATCCTGGCCGGGCTCGCCGCCAGGCGGCGTCCGGGGCAGGTGCTGGTGGGGTTCGCGGCGGAGACGGAGGACGCCGTAGGGCGCGCCGGGCGGAAGTTGGAGCGCAAGGGTGTGGACCTCCTCGTGGTGAACGACGTGTCGGCACCAGGCGTCGGCTTCGAACACGACACGAACGAAGTCACCATCCTGGGCTCCGACGGTGGCAGGATCAACGTGCCGCTCGGGAGCAAACGACTTGTGGCCGACGCGGTCTTGGACGCGGTGGCCGCACGGCTCCGCGGTGGGTCCACGGCCGGCGCGGACACTGAGACTGGAGACACGGGAGAGAGCCGATGAGAAGCACGTTCACGTCCGAGTCGGTCACCGAAGGCCATCCCGACAAGATCGCGGACCAGATCTCGGACGCGGTGCTCGACGCGCTTCTCGAGAAGGACCCCATGAGCCGGGTCGCGTGCGAGACCCTGCTCACGACCGGGCTCGTCGTGGTCGCCGGTGAGGTGACCACCGAGACCTACGTCGACATTCCCACCCTCGTGCGAAGAGTCGTCACGGACATCGGGTACGACAACGACGCGTACGGCTTCAACGGCCACACGTGCGGGGTGATGGTCGCGCTCGACGGCCAGTCACCGGACATCGCGCGAGGCGTGGACGCCGCCTACGAGCTGCGGAGCGGCTCCGGCGGCGAGGACCTGCTCAATGCCCAGGGCGCGGGGGACCAGGGGATGATGTTCGGCTACGCGTGCGACGAGACGCCGGATCTCATGCCGATGCCGATCTGGCTCGCGCACCGGCTGTCGCATCGCCTTTCGCAGGTCCGGCGCGTCGGGGTGTTGCCGTACCTGCGGCCCGACGGCAAGACGCAGGTGAGCGTCACCTACGACGCCGGGCGCCCCGTGGCCATCGAGACGGTGCTGATCTCGACCCAGCACCAGCCCGGCATCGACGTCGACACGCTGCTCATCCCCGACCTCGACGAGCACGTCGTGCACCCGTTGCTCCCGAAGGACATCGACTCGGAGCACATGAAGCTCCTTGCCAA
>JASHUY010000121.1 GCA_030039755.1 Acidimicrobiales bacterium | reverse complement strand
TCCAAGCATGGTGCCCCGCCTTCGGCGGCGTACCGCCGGCGTTCCCTGCCGCGTGAAGGGCGCACAGGGACCGCCGGCGGGGCCCCCCGGCGGTCCCTGGGACGGCGACACGCCGTTCGGAAGGGTGCTCGGCGCGATCGACGTCGCGGGCGACCGTTGGGCTGCAAGGCTGCGCGGGCGAGGCTGGGCAGACGTGGGCGCGGCCGTCCTCTCGAACCTGTCGGACCACGGCGTCGTCTGGGTCGCGGCTGCGGCGTGGAAGGCGAGGCGTCCGGGAAGCACGCGCCGTCGCGCCGTCGCCGCCCTCGCGGTGGCGGGCTTCGCCTCCTATGGCGTCAACCGGGCGGTGAAACAGGCGGTGAGGAGGTCGCGCCCGGAACCGGCGGGCTCCCCGCATGACTCGTTTCCGGTCCGCCCCCCTGCGAGCAGCAGCTTCCCGAGCGGTCACACGCTCGCCTCGTTCTGCACGGCCGTCGTGCTGCCCGACGCCCCTTCCGGCCGCCGCGCGGCGTTGCTCTTCGCGGCCGCGGTGGCCGCGAGCCGTGTCCACCTGAAGGCGCACCACCCGAGCGACGTGCTCGGCGGGGCGATCGTCGGCGCGGCGCTCGGGACGTTGGTGAAACCGCTCGTCGACGTCATCGCCCCGCGCGCAGAAAGCTGAGCGATCGTCAGGAATAGCTCCGGCAAGGCGCGCGTTGACTTGTGCGTGGACACGCGCGCCTTCACGGTCACCTGGGACTACCTCTGCCCGTTCGCTCGGAACGCCCATGAGCATCTCGTCGTCGCCCTGGACGGCGGCGCGCCATGGGACGTGACGTTCGTGCCGTTCTCCCTCATGCAGGCCCACGTCGAGGACGGTGGCACCCCGGTCTGGGAGCTCGGCGAGAAGGCGCGTGGGTTGCTCGCGCTCGAGGCGGGGGTCGTGGTGCGTGACAGGTTCCCCGACCGGTTCCGTGCGGCGCACGTGGCGCTGTTCGCCGCACGTCACGACCAGGGCAAGGACATCTCGGACCCCGACGTGGTCCGCGCCGCGCTGGAGTCGGTGGGCGTGCCGTCCGACGAGGTGTTCGCGGAGATCGAGAAGGGCTGGCCTCTCGAGACCGTCCGGACGGAGCACGAGAAGGCCGTGTCGGGCCACGAGGTGTTCGGGGTGCCGACGTTCATCGCGAACGACGACGCCGTGTTCGTCCGCTTCATGACACGCCCGGGCGACGACGCCGCGAGAGCGCGCTCGGTCATCGAGCGAGCTGTCGACCTGCTCCAGGACCACCCGGAGCTGAACGAGTTCAAGCACACGAGGATCCCGCGCTGAGCTCGTCTTGATCGTGAGCTGGGCCCGGCCTCCCCCCGTCGGGCTCAGCTCGCGTACGCGTACTCCGAGAGCACGTCGGTCGTGCGTCGCCGCTCTCCGGCGTCGCCGATGATCGAGGCGACGAGCTCGGTCGCCCCTGCGTCGGCCAGTCGCCCGAACCCCGCCAGCACCGTCGCCTCGTCGCCGACGAGCGAGACGTCCGAGGGGGCGGACACCCCCTCACGGTCCAGCATGGCGCGATAGGAAGGCAGGGTCGGGTAGATGGCGAGGGCGTCGTCGATGCGGAGACGCGCCCTTTCGGCGTCGGAGGTGACCACCACCGGGAGGGCGACCACGACCCTCGGCGGCGGGCGCCCCGCGGCCGCCGCCGCCCCGGTGATCGCGGGGACGATGTGGCCCGCCACGGTCTCGACTCCCGTCATCCACGTGACCGTCCCGTCCGCCATGCTGCCGGCGAGGTGCAGCATCTGTGAGCCGAGCGCGGCGACCACCACGGAGGGCGGGGCCGCATCGGGCACCTCGAGCGGGCCGGGCGTCCGGGCGGTGAGGACCTCGCCCCGATGATCGGCGGCATCGCCGCGCAGCATCGGGAGCAGCGACTCGAGGTACTCGCCGAGGTAGCGGACCGGCCGGTCGAAGCTGAGTCCCCAGAGCCCCTCGACGACGGCCTTGTGCGACAGCCCGACGCCGAGGGTGAGGCGTCCGCCGGTGACCGATTGGACGGTCAGCGCCTGCTGCGCGAGCGCCTGGGGAAGACGGCTCTGGACGGGCACCACCGCCGTGCCGAGCTCGATGCCCTGCACCCTCTCCCCCACCACCGCCAGGAGCGTCAGCGCGTCGTAGCCGAACACCTGCGACGCCCAGATCGAAGCGATCCCGCGGTCGCGCAGGCTCGCCACCCGGTCGCAGATCTCCGGGACGGGGGGGCGTTGGTCGATGAGGACGCCGACGCGCACGTCCACGACATTACGCACCGGTAACGTGCCCCCGTGCCTGCCGAGGGGGGAAGCGAGGTCACCGGGGGGCGACCCGGGACGGACGGACCGCGCACCCTTGGGATCGTGGGCGCGGGCCAGCTCGCCCGCATGATGGTCGAAGCGGCGAGCGCCCTCGGGATCCGGACCGCCGTCCTTGCGGCGGGCGGCGACGACGCGGCGGCGCCGGTCGCGGGCGAGGTGCTCGTCGGCGAGGCGACCGACGGCCGGTCGTTGCGCTCACTCGCCGCGCTGAGCGACGTCGTCACCTTCGATCACGAGCAGGTCGACCTCCGTCTCCTCGACGACCTCGAGCGCGAGGGCGTGCAGCTCCGCCCGGCCGTCGAGACGCTGAGGGTCGCCGTCGACAAGGGGGAGATGCGCGAACGGCTTGCCGCCGCAGGGTTGCCCGTCCCCCGTTACGAGGTCCTGGGCGTCGCCGGCGACCGGGGGCGCGGCCCAGACGAGCTCGCCGCCGCGATCGCCGCCTTCGCCGCGCAGGGTCGATGGCCGGTCGTGGCGAAGGCGGCGAGGGGCGGCTACGACGGGAAGGGCGTCTGGGTGCTCGATGGGGAGGAGGACGCCCGCGCGCTGTGCGAGGACGCGGTGCGCGCGGGAACCCCGCTCCTCGTCGAGACGCACGTCGACATCGACCTCGAGCTTGCGGTGGTGATCGCCCGGGGTCGCGACGGCACGTCCGTCTCGTGGCCCCCGGTCGAGACGGCGCAGGTGGACGGTGTCTGCCGCGAGGTGCGCTACCCCGGACGCCTCCACCCCGACCTCGCGGACCGCGCGACGGACCTCGGCCGAGAGGTCGCGGCCGTCGTCGGTCTGACCGGGGTGCTCGCGGTCGAGCTCTTCGCATCGAGCGGCCGCCTCCTCGTGAACGAGATCGCCGCCCGCCCGCACAACTCGGCGCACTGGACGATCGAGGGAGCGGCGACCTCACAGTTCGAGAACCACGTCCGGGCGGTGCTCGGCCTTCCGCTCGGCGACACCTCCCCCGTCGCCGCCCACGTGGCGAGCGTGAACGTCTTCGGATCGACCTCAGCCGGAGGCGGTGACCCCTCGGCGGGCATGTCGCAGGCCCTCGCAGTCCGGGGGGCGCACGTCCATCTGTATGGCAAACAGCCGCGGCCCGGGCGCAAACTTGGCCATGTGACGGTCTGCGGAGACGATCCTGCTGACGTGCGTGCGCGCGCGTGGGCCGCCGCTCGCGCGCTCGGGACGCCGGTCCCATTCCCCATCGAGGCGGTCGTGCCGTGACCGGGACCGAACCGGCGCAAGGTCTCGGGCCGGGCGCTCCAGGCCCGCCGCTCGTCGCGGTCGTCATGGGCAGCGCGTCGGACCTCGCCGTGCTGCGCGGCGCGGTCGAGGTGCTCGACCGCTTCGGGGTGCCCCGCGAGGTGCGCGTCCTCTCGGCGCACCGCACCCCCGGCGACATGCTCGCCTTCGCCCACGGGGCGGCGGGTCGCGGGCTCAGGGTCATCGTCGCGGGTGCAGGCGGCGCGGCGCACCTCCCGGGGATGCTCGCAGCGGCGACGACCCTCCCCGTGATCGGCGTACCGGTCGCGCTCCCCAACCTCTCGGGGCTCGACTCGCTGCTGTCGATCGTCCAGATGCCCCGGGGCGTGCCCGTCGCGTCCGTCGCGATCAACGGCTCGGAGAACGCGGCGCTCCTCGCGTTGCGCATCCTGGCCACGTCCGACGCGTCGCTCTCGAGCGAGCTCGACGACTACCGGCTCGAGCTCGCCGAGGGGGCCCGCGCGCAGGACGCCGGCCTCATGGACGACAGCGGACGATGGACCTGACCCGGGTTGACGTGACGCCGTGACGACGGCCCTCGTGGAGCGGCTCGGCTACGGCGCGGACGCCCGGCTCGTCATCGTGAACGCCGACGACCTCGGCCTGTGCCACGCGGCGAACGTCGGCGTCTACGACTGCCTGCGCAGCGGCACCGTGACCAGTGCCACGCTCATGGTCCCCTGTCCCTGGGCCCGCGACGCCGCGGCGCGCTACCGGGGCGAGGACGTGGGCGTGCACCTCACGGTGAACGCCGAGTGGGAGCGCTACCGCTGGGGACCGATCACCCACTCACCCTCGCTGCTCGACGGCGACGGCGGGTTCCCGCGCACGATCGAGGACTTCTGGGACCACGCCGACATCGACGAGCTGCGCAGGGAGTGCCGCGCCCAGGTGGAGCGGGCGATCCTCTGGGGGTTCGACGTCAGCCACCTCGACGCGCACATGGACACGTTGCTGTTGCGCCCCGAGTTCTTCGACGTCTACCTCGATCTCGCCGTCGACTTCGGCCTCCCCGTCCGGATCGTCGGCGGCCAGTACCCGGCCCGGCTCGGTTTTCCCGCGCGCGACGTGGCCCAGGAGGCGGGGGTCGTCTTCGTCGACCGCGTCCTGTCGGCCCGCCGCCTCGGTGCGACCGAGTCGGTGGCGTCGCGCCTGGCCGCGCTCGAGCCCGGCGTGACCGAGCTGCGCCTCAATCCAGCCATCGACACCCCGGAGCTCCGGGCGCTCGCGAGCGACTGGGAGGCACGGGTGGACGACCACCGGCTCGTCTGCGACGGCGGCTCGCTCGCCAAGGCGCTGAACGGCGCCGGCGTCGTCCTCATCGGCTACCGCGCGTTGCGGGACCTGGTGCGGGCCGGCTCGCCCGGCTGATCCGCCTCGCGTGGTCGTCCGGTCCTCGTCTGCGCCGGGCCGGCCGCTCGATCAGTGCAGGTCGGCGAAGAGGTCGTGCTCCTTCGCCATGTGGCCGTAGACGCCATCTTCAGGCGACAGCGCCTCCCCGGCAGGCCCGACGCGGCTGCGTGCGAGGAAGTAGTCGTCGAAGGGGTAGATCGTGCGGAGCACCTCGGGCGGGAGCCCGAACCAGAACGGGGAGGTGGGGTCGACCTGCGTGGCGTGCGCGCGCAACGCGTCGCCGCGCACGTCGGTGAAGCCGGTGAGCTCGATCGTCGTCGTGACCGGCTCCTCCGGCCGTAGGCGCATCCGCTCGAGCCGCTCGTCGTCCAGGGGCGACTCGAGGCCGAGCTCGAGGAACTTCTCGTGCATCTCCTCCATGCGCCGTCGCGGCCACAGCGTGTAGTAGAGCTTGGACGGCACCCACGGACGTCCCGCCTCGGGATAGCGCTCCGGGTCCCCTGCGGCGTCGAACGCGGCCACCGAGATCTCGTGCACGCGCAGGTGGTCGGGGTGCGGGTACTCGCGCTGCTCTTCGGGGTACGTCACCATGACCTGCGGCTTCTCCCGCCGGACGACCGCGACCAGACGGGCCACCGCCTCCCCGAGGGGAGCGTTGGCGAAGGCGTCGGGCCGCGCGTTGGCCTCGGTGCCCGGCATCCCCGAGTCGCGGTAACCGAGCATCACCACGTCGTCGTAACCGATGATCTTCGTCGCCTCCTCGAGCTCCTGGCGGCGGATCTCCGCGAGGTGCTCGCGCACCTCGGGTCGGTCCATCGCCGGGTTCAAGATGTCGCCCTCCTCGCCACCGGTGCAGCACACGAGGACCGTGTGCACGCCTTCGGCGTGGTAGCGGGCGACGGTTCCCGCCCCCTTCGACGCCTCGTCGTCGGGGTGCGCGTGCACGGTCAGGAGGCAGAGGCGGTCGGGCACGGCACGTGAGGCTACCGGCGCCGGGCGGTGCGCACGACGAGAGGCGCGCCGTACCCCGTCGCAGGCCGTGGGGCTTTATGCTCGGAGGGTGCGCCGGCGGCCGCCGGCGGCCCACAGGAGGGCAGAAGCGTGCCAGGGGTATGGGAGCGAACCAAGAACATCTTCCAAGCCAAGGCCAACAAGGTGCTCGACCGGGCGGAGGACCCTCGCGAGACCCTCGATCTGTCTTACGAGAAGCAGCTCGACAGCCTCCAGAAGGTCCGCAGGAGCGTTGCAGACGTCGCGACCGCCCGCAAGCGCATCGAGCTGCAGGCCAGCCAGCTGCAGAAGCAGGCCGACAAGCTTCAGGACCAGGCGAAATCGGCGCTCGGCATCGGCAACGAGGACCTCGCCAGGGAGGCCCTCTCGCGCCGCGCAGCGATCGGTGACCAGCTGACCGAGCTGAAGACGCAGCACGAACAGGTCGCGCAGCAAGAGGAGAGCCTGATCGCCACCTCCCAGCGACTGCAGTCCCAGATCGAGCAGTTCCGCACCAAGAAGGAGACCCTGAAGGCCAGCTACACCGCCGCCGAAGCGCAGACCAAGATCGGCGAGGCCGTGAGCGGCATCTCGAACTCGATGGGCGACGCGGGCGCAGCGATGCAGCGGGCTCAGGACAAGATCGCGTCGATGCAGGCCCGAGCGGGAGCGATGGACGAGCTCCTCGCCTCGGGCGCGCTGACCGACCTCAACACGCCGGTGACAGACATCCAGGCCGAGCTCGACAAGGCGCAGGCGGGGACCCAGGTCGACCGGGAGCTCGCCGCGTTGAAGGCCCAGCTCGCGGCCGGTGGACCCGCCGGGGCGCTCCCGACCGCAGGTGCCGCCGACGGTACGCCGGGGGCGTCGGCGGTGATCGACGCGGCGGAGGAGCCCGACTCCCTGAACGGGGCAGGGGCAGCGGAGGGCGACGTCGCAACCGCCGCAGGAACCGCCACAATTGAGGGGAGCACGAGCGAACCGGCGACGGCGGACGACACGGCCACTGGAGGCACAAAGCAATGACCGCTGCAGGACGGATCCCCGCAGACCGGGGGCTCACGACCCGCATGTTCCTGACGGGGTTGTTCCTCGTCATCCTCTACGGGATCTTCGCCGCCATCTTGTGGGAGGTCTTCAAGAGCTTCGTCATCCTCTTCGTCGTCATCTTCGGCCTGCTCTTCTTGCAGTACTGGTTCTCCGACAAGATCGCGCTCTGGGGGATGCGGGGTCGGATCGTGACTCCCGAGCAGGCGCCGGAGCTGCATGGTGCCGTCGACCGGCTCTGCGCGCTCGCCGACATGCCCAAGCCCCGGGTGGCGATCGCCAACACCGACATGCCGAATGCCTTCGCCACGGGGCGGAGCCCCAAGGCGGCGGTCGTGTGCGCGACGTCCGGCCTCATGCGGAGGCTCGACGAGCCCGAGCTCGAGGCGGTGCTCGCACACGAGCTCTCCCATGTGGCGCACCGCGACGTCGCGATCATGACGATCGCGAGCTCGCTCGGCGTGCTCGCGGGCCTCATGACGCGCGTGATGCTGTTCTCGGCCATCTTGGGCGGAGGGCGCGGCGGCGGGCGCAACCAGGGCGCAGGCCAGCTCGTGCTCCTCGAGATGGCGATCATGCTCGTGTCGATCATCGTCTACGCGATCAGCTACCTCCTCACCATGGCGCTCTCGCGCTACCGCGAGCTCGCCGCGGACAGGTCGGGTGCGATCCTGATCGGCAGGCCGTCACTGCTCGCGTCGGCGCTCGTGAAGGTGTCGGGTGACATCGCACGCATCCCGACGCGGGACCTGCGCAGGGCGGAGGCCTTCAACGCGTTCTTCTTCACCCCGGCGGTCACCCACCAGCCCGGACAGTCCGGCCAGAGTGGCTTCTCGTTGAGCGCGCTGTTCTCGACGCACCCCTCGCTCGAGCGGCGCCTCGCCCAGCTCTCGCAGCTCGAGGCCCAGATGGGCCAGCCTCGCTGAGCGCAGGGCCGCTCCGCTCCGACCCGTGGGCCTCCTCGACACCCTCCTCGGACGCACGAAACCCGTCCGCCCGAACCTGGACGCGCTCTTCGCCCTCCCCTCTGCCGCGGTGACGCTCCAGACCTCGGCGGGTCTCGTGCTCTCTGGCAGGGCCGGCGTGTGCTGGATGCCGCCAGCAGGGCAGTCGGCGGCCGACGTCCAACACGAGATCTCCCAGCTGCTCGACATTCCCGACGACCCCACCGCGGCGGGTCAGGCGACGGCCGAGGGCGCGGCCGGTGGGTCGGGGGGCGCGGCCGGTGGGTCGGGGGGCGTGGCCGGTGGGTCGGGGGGCGCGAAGACGGGCCTTCTCACCCAGGCGCAGGACTCCTATGGCTACCGGTGGCTCCTGCTCGACGACAGCGACGTCGAGGACCTGGTGAACCGGGTGCACCTCGTGAACTCGCTCCTCGCCGAGAACGGCTGGGGCCCACAGCTGCTGTGCTCGGTCTTCAGCGTGGTCCCGACCGAGGGTGCCGACAGCACGGCGCGGCCCTTCTACCTCGTGTACCTCTTCAAGCGCGGCACCTTCTACCCGTTCGCGCCCGTGGGCAAGGAGCGCCGCGACTCGGAGCTCGAGCTTCGGGTCCGCTCGCTGGTCGGCTCGGACCTGCCGATCGAGCCCGACCTCTCGCGTTGGTTCCCCCTTTGGGACCTTCCCGTCCGTTGAGCGCTGACGCCACACGGTGATCGACCCTCCCGTGGGCGGCGTGTCGCACGACCGCCAGATCCCGCTCGAGGGTGCAGTCAACTTCCGCGACCTCGGCGGCTACCGCAGCGCCGACGGGCGCACGATCCGCTGGCGGTCGCTCTTCCGTGCAGATGACCTGTCCCGGCTGACCCGGCCGGACCGGGCGACGGTCCGGACCCTCGGTATCGCCACGGTCATCGATCTCCGGTCACGTGCCGAAGTCGAGCGCGAGCGGTTTCCGGTCGACGAGATCCCGGTCGGGTTCCACCACCTGCCGCTTGTCGCCACGCTTCCCACCTTCGACGAGTACCGCAGCGGTCCCGCATGGTTCGCTGGCCACTACCTCGACATCGCCCGCGGGTCCGGGCTCCAGATCGCTCAGGCGCTCGGCATCGTCGCGCGGCCGGAGTCCTGCCCGGTGATCGTCCATTGCGCTGCCGGCAAAGACCGGACCGGCGTGCTGGTCGCGGTCCTTCTCGCCCTGCTCGGCATCCCCGACGAGACGATCGCCGAGGACTACGCGCTCAGCGAGAAGGCGATGGACGCGCAGCTGCGCCGGCTCGTCGAGCGCCTCCCCGAGCACGAGGACGAAATACGCAGCGTGGCCTCCACGATGCTCTCGGCCACACCCGCCAACATCGTCGCCCTCCTCGACGGCCTACGCGCCGAGCATGGTTCGGTCGAGGGCTACGCGGCGGCCCACGGCGCAGGTGACGACGTCGTGGCGTCCCTTCGTCACGGGTTGCTCGAGTAGGCGCTCACCGACACGGGGGCGGGTGCACGGGCACTGGCCGCCGTCCTCACCGTGGCGTCGGCCGGTCAGGTGCCGTCGCCGTCCAGCTCGTCGATCTGTGCGGCGAGCGCGAGGTCGAGCCCGGTCAGCCCGCCGGCCGAGTGGGTCGACAGCCGCAGGAGCACCTTGTTCCAGCGGATGTCCACGTCAGGATGATGGTTCGCCGCTTCGGCGAGCGCGCCGACACGGTTCACGTAGGCGAGCGAGCCTGCGAAGTTCCCGCGGTCGACCTCCTTGACCAGCTCGCCGCCGTCACGGCGCCAGCGAAGGCTGCGTTCTTGGAGCGCAGCGTCGACCTCTCCCTCAGTGAGCACCCTTCTCGAGTCGCTCGAGCCGCGTGCGTCGCGTGCGTCACGTGCGTCGCTCACGGGTGCGTCATCTCGTCGGGCCGGACCACCTCGTCGAACTGCTCGCCGGTCAGGTAGCCGAGTTCCACTGCGGCCTCTCTGAGCGAGATGCCCTCATCGTGTGCCTTCTTCGCGACGTCGGCCGCCTTGTCGTAGCCGATCACGGGGTTCAGCGCGGTGACGAGCATGAGCGACTGCTCCAGGTGGCGCGCGATCTGCGCTCTGTTCGGCTCCACCCCCTCGACGGCGTACTTCCGGAACGCGGTGCAGGCGTCCACGAGCAGCTCGATCGAGTGGAGGACGTTGTAGGCGATGAGCGGCTTGTTCACGTTCAGTTCGAGGTTGCCGCGTGCGCCCGCGATGCCGACGGCGGTGTCGTTGCCGATCACCTGGATCGACACCATGATCATCGCCTCGGACTGCGTCGGGTTCACCTTTCCCGGCATGATCGAGGACCCCGGCTCGTTGGCCGGCAGCACCAGCTCACCGAGCCCGCTTCGCGGCCCCGACGCGAGCCAACGCAGGTCGTCCGCGATCTTGTTCAACGAGCCCGCCAGCACGCGGAGGCCGCTGCTCACCCAGACCAGCGCGTCGTGAGCCGCAAGCACGGCGAATTTGTTGGGCGCGGAGATGAACGGCAACGAGGTGAGCTCGGCGATCTTGGCGGCCACGCGTACCCCGAACTCGGGATGGGTGTTGAGCCCGGTACCGACCGCCGTCCCGCCTGCGGCGAGCTCGTAGAGGCCGGGGAGCGTCTGTTCGAGCCGTACCAGATCGTCGTCGAGCTGGGCTGCGTACCCCGAGAACTCCTGCCCGAGGGTGAGGGGGACGGCGTCCATGAGGTGCGTACGGCCGATCTTGGTGATCCCGGTGAAGGCGTTGGCCTTCTCACGCAACGAGTCCCGCAAGTCGCGGACCGCCGGAAGCAGGTGGTGCACGAGCTCTTCGGCCACCGCGATGTGCATGGCCGTCGGGAACGTGTCGTTGGACGACTGCGACATGTTGACATGGTCGTTGGGATGGATCGGCGACTTCGACCCGACCTCCCCCCCGTCGAGCTCTATCGCGCGGTTGGCGATGACCTCGTTGGCGTTCATGTTCGTCTGCGTCCCGCTCCCCGTCTGCCAGATGCGGAGCGGGAAGTTGTCGTCGAGCTTCCCGTCACGTACCTCTCGCGATGCCGTCGCGATCAGCTCCGCCCGGTGTGGGTCGAGCTTCCCGAGATCGGCGTTGACGAGGGCGGCAGCCTCCTTCAGCACGCCGATCGCCCGGATCAGCGGGCGCGGCATCACGTCTCGCCCGATGGCGAAGTGCTGGAGGGACCGCTGGGTCTGAGCACCCCAGTAACGATCGGCGGGCACCTCGATCTCCCCCATGCTGTCGGTCTCGATCCTGGTGTCGCTCAACGCTCCTCCTCGGTCCTGTCCTCTTCCCATTCTGCCGCCGTGCCCGAAGGTTCTGACGGGCCCTGCACTCCCCACGCGCGCTCCCACAGACACTGCCCCATCTCGAGCACACGCCTTGCCCCGGCGACATCGGCGGCCGTAGGCCCCTCGCCTGCACCGGGCACCTCCAAGACGGCCGGCAGCGCGGCGAAGGCCGGATGTCCGATCAGGCAGCCGAGGGCCTTCTCGCCGATGGTCCCCTCGCCGAGATTCGCGTGGCGGTCGACTTTGCCCCCGAAGGGGGTCTTCGAGTCGTTCAGGTGCAGGCAGCGGACCGCGGCGAGGCCGACGGTGGCGTCGAGCGCGGCGACGACGTCGTCGGCCTCGGCGGGCGATCCGAAGGGGACACCTGACGCCCACAGGTGCTGGGTGTCGAGGCAGACGCCGAGCGCGCCGCCCGCGTCGGCGCGCTCGAGCAGGTCCGCCAGCTCTTCGAAGGTGCGCCCCACCGAACCCCCGGCACCGGCCGCGTTCTCGAGCAGGATCGGGCACCCGTCTTCTGCCGTTCCGTCCCCGGACCAGCCGGCTGACCCATCCACCGCGCCGGACAGGCCGTCGTCCGCGGCGACACCCACCGCGCCGGGCCCGCCCGGCACCGAGTCGAGCGTGGCACGCAGGACGTCGGCCACCTGACCTGCCACGTCGTCGAACCCTCGTCCTCGATGGCTCCCCACGTGCACGACCAAGCCCGACGCGCCCATGCCCCTCGCCGCGGTCAGGTTCGCAACGAGCGACGCGCGCGACCGCGCGAGCAGCAACTCGTCCGAGGTCGCCAGGTTCACGAGATAGCTGGCGTGACAGAACGTCGCAGCCACTGAACGCGTCATGGCTTGGGCCTCACGGTACCTGGCCAGCACCTCGGGGGCGTACTGCGTCCGCTTCCACGTTCGCGGGCTTTGCGTGAAGACCTGGACGACGTCGGCACCGATGGCCTTCGCACGCTCGAGCGCGCCCAGCAAGCTCCCTCCCGTGCGGACATGCGCGCCGATCAACACGGTCCGACGGTACCGCTCACGGGTCGGCGGGCGGTCACCTCTCCCACGGCTTGAAGCACTCGGCGAGGTCGGCACCGATCCGATCCGCGTCGGGCGCTGCGATGTGGGGCGGCTCGTCACCCCGGCGATTCGACGGCATCCGGACGATGACGCCATCCGCGCCCGCCGCGCGGGCGGCCTCGAGGCGGGCGCGGACCTCCTTGCGAGTCGATGCCGGTGTCGCCGGTGTCGCCCGTGTCGCCGGTGTCCGTGCCGGTGTCGCCGGTTCCGTCGGCACGGACCGAAGCGTGGTCCGGCAGACGACCGCCGGCACCCGGTCCCGGTCGTACCGCCCCCACAACGCTGCAGCCGCGTCGTCGAGGAGGGCCCGCCAGGACGCGATCTCGCCAGGGTCGTCAGGACAGACGATCGCGGCCGCAGCGGACGACGCCTCCTGGAGGAGGAACGCAGACCCGGCCTCGCGCCGAGCGAGCCCTGCGGCTCCGGCGGGCACTTCGAGGAGCAGCGGTGGGCCACCGGGGCGCCGCGGCGACGGACGGTTCACCGCCCCCGCCACGTGCAGGTACCTCCCTTCGAAGACCGGGTCGTCGTCCTGCAGGACGCTGCGGCAGACGGCGACCGCCTCGCCCAGGTACGCGCACGCGCCTGGCAGGTCTCCTGGGGGGCTCGTGGAGCTCGTGGGGCTCGTGGGGCTCGTGGGGCTCGTGGGGCTCCCCGTCGGAGCAGTGCCCGCCCAGCGCAACATCACCGCCGCTCGGCCACCCGAGACGACGTCGAGCGTCGTCACGTCACGCGCGAGCACGGCTGGGTGCCGGTCGACGGGAACCGCCGAGACCACCCCGAAGAGCGCGGAGTCCACCAGACTGATCGCCCCAGCGGCGATCGTGCATGCGTCGCAGGCAGGAGCGTGGCCTGTCGAGTCCACGGTCCGCCCACTCGTGAACCACACCACGCCCGCACCCGCCCGCACCGACGCGACGGTCATCTGCCACCACGGTTCGAGCGACATCGAGACTGTGTCGGCGCGACGGGGGACCGGCGGGAGCTCGACTGCGAGCCGCAGCGACGGGAGCACCGGTCGAGCTTACGGCTCGGTCGCCGAGTCATCCCACGAGGCGCTCACGCCGCGTCGTGGGTCACGCCCTCTCCCACCACCCCCCTTCGCCGTGGAGGACACCGCTCGCGCGGAGCCGCTCCAGCGCGCCGCACACCTCGTCCATGGCGAGGCCCGTGCGCTCCAGGATCTCGTCGAGGCTCGTCCGCTCCCATCCGACGACGCTCGCGACTTCCCGTGTCGGCGACGACAGGTCGCCGTCCTTGGGCGCGCCCGCGGACGGCGCACCCGAAGGGAATGCCGGCGTGGCCGACGTCATGCTGAGGCCGAGGGCCACGAGCACGTCGGACACGTCGCGCACCACGAAGCAACCGTCCGCCAGCAGCGCGTTGGTTCCTGCCGACGACGGGCTCCGCACCGAGCCCGGCACCGCACCCACCGGCACGCCACGTGCGGTCGCCGCCTGCACGGTGTGGAGGGAACCGCCCCGGCTGTGGCACTCCACGACGACGACCACGTCGGAGAGTGCGGCGATGATCCGGTTGCGCGCGGGAAAGCGCCAGGCGAGGTCTGCGGTGCCGATGGGCGCCTCGGAGAGCACCGCGCCGGCGTCCGCCACCCGTCGCCACAGCCCCGCGTGCTGACGAGGGTACGGTGCGGCGACGCTCCCCGCCACCACGGCCACCGGCGGCGCGGCGCGGCGCCTGGTGCGGGACACCGTGTCGTCCTGTCCGGACGGCGCGGGCACTCCGCCGGCCTGCGAAGCGTGCCACGCCGCGACCGCCCCTTCGTGGGCGGCGCCGTCGATACCGAGCGCGAGACCCGACACGACCACGACCCCGGCGGCGGTCAGCTCTCCGCCGAGTTGCGCCGCGACGCCGAGGCCGTAGCGCGTCGCCGAGCGCGTGCCCACGATCGCCACCCGTGGAGCGGCGTCCACGACCTGAGGCTTCCCGAGGGAGAAGAGCACGGCAGGCGCCTCGGGGTCGTCGGCCAGCACCGCGGGGTAGCCGGGTTCGCCGAGCCTGCAGACACCGACGCCGGCCTGCACGTGGGCGGACCAGAGGGCCGCGACGTCGATCTTGCGAGCCTGGCCCGTCGTGGTGGACGTCACCCGTCGGGGGGCCGGAAGCGGAACCCTGCCCTCGACGAGCGACGCCCACGCCGCACGCGGTGTGGCGTGCTCGAGAAGCGTCCGCAGGGTCCTCGGACCGACACCGGGGACGGAGGCGAGCGCGACCGCGTACGCCTCCTCCGGCAGGGCGTCGTGACGGGTTGTCGTGGGTGGAAGGGTCATCGCCAAGGAACGGTCGGCGCAGTCGGGCTCGATGCGTCTGCTCGCGGCCCGCGCCCGCAAGGACCTCACGGCCGTCGGGCCCACGTCGCACCGCTCGAGGTGCCCTTCGTGGTGCGAGCGTGACACGGCCGTTCGGGGCACCCTTCGACGCTCCGTCTGCCGCCTGGGGCCGGCGCCGCGCCGCGCCGTCCCACTCCCTCGACGCACCACGGCTTGCCGGGACCGTCCACCGTCCCGTTGAATATTGCGTGCCTTTTGCGACTTCGTCATCTCGGGTAGGGACGACCCGTGGCGGGGAAGTCCAGGGAGGGACGTCTCGAAGCGGAAGCGGAAGCGGAAGTGGAGGTGGAGGTTCGAGGTGGAGACGTCGGTTGTCGACTAGGCCGCACGCACCCACCCGCGCCGAATGACCCGTCAGGTCAAGCACGGAGAGCGCCATGTCGGTGTCAGGTGATCGGCCCCTGACCCAGCACGCCGCCGCATGGTTCGCTGCAGAGCAGAGCTCGGTCTCAGCAGCGCGGCGGTACACGGCCGCGCAGCTCAGTCGATGGGGGTTGAGAAGTCGGTCCTGCATCGCCTCGTTGGTCGTCTCCGAGTTGACGACCAACGCAGTACGACACGCTCGCTCCGGCTTCGAGCTGGACCTCAGCCATGCAGACGGCACGCTCCGGATCGCCGTGCGCGATGAGAGCCGCACGGCTCCGGTTCTCCGGGAGCTTGACGTGGAGTCCGATGCCGGACGCGGGCTGCGGATCGTTGCGGAGCTCGCGTCGGAGTGGGGGTTCGAGCTTCGAGTCGATGGGAAGCTCGTGTGGGCGCGCGTTTCGGACTCCGCGTCGCAGCGTCGATCCCGGTGTCCGAACACCGTGAAGGGCGGCTCGCGCGCTTGTCGCAGACACGCCACCAGGCCCGACGATCCCGATTCACGTTGACACGGCGGGCTTCGTGCACACTGGCCGGGACCTCGCTCGATCGAGATCGTCCCCGATACCTCGCAGGGCGCGGCGTGGCACGGGCGCGGCGTGGCAACCGGTGGTAGGCATGCGCGGTGGACCTCGATCCGTTCACCAGCGCGCTCGAGCTCGCCGCGAAGATCCGGTCCCGCGAGCTGAGCCCTCTCGATGCCGTCGAGGCGACGCTCGCGCGGATCGACCGGCTGAACCCGATGCTGAACGCCGTCGTGTGGCGTGACGACGACGCGGCCCGCGCCCAGGCCGAGGCGATCGGCGCGCGCATCGCAGCCGGGGAGGACGTCGGTCCCTTCGGCGGAGTTCCCTCGCTCGTGAAGGACCTCACGAAGGCGCGAGGCCAGCCGGCCACGTTCGGCTCGTCTGGCGCGCCCGAAGGCATGTCGGACGAGGACGACCTCGTGATCGCCGCAATGCGTCGTGCGGGGTTCGTGTTCTGCGGCAGGTCCAACACGCCGGAATTCGGCACCCTCCCGGTGACCGAGAACAGCCGGTACGGAGTCACGCGGAACCCCTGGGACACCGCGCGCAGCCCGGGAGGGTCGAGTGGCGGTTCGGCTGCCGCGGTCGCGTCGGGAATGGTGCCGGTCGCGCACGGCTCCGACGGCGGCGGGTCCATCCGCGTCCCCTCGTCGTGCTGCGGGCTCGTGGGGCTCAAGCCGAGCCGTTCGCGCGTCCCGACCACGACCCCCGGGTGGTTCGGGATGGCCGTCGAGGGGGCGGTCTGCAGGACCGTCGCGGACGCCGCCGCGGTCCTGGACTGCCTCAGCGTGCCGAACCCGTTCGTGTGGGACCAGGCCCCGGCACCGGAACGTCCGTTCTCCACAGAGGTCGGCGCCGACCCCGGACGTCTCCGGGTCGCGCTCCTGACCACGAGCGCCCTCGGAGTCGAGGTGGAATCGTCCTGCCGTGCGGCCGTCGAGGACGCGGGGCGCTTGCTCGAAGAGCTCGGCCACCACGTGGAGGTGCTCGATCAGGACCTCTTGGACACCGGAGCGGTCGGACCGTTCCTGAACGTCGTGAACTCCGCGTACGGCGCCTACGGCGGTGTCGACTGGGACCACGTCGAGCCGCACAACAGGGCATGGCGCGCGGCCGGCCTCGACGTCGACGCGCTCACCCTCGTGAGCTCGCTGAACGCGTTGCGGCGCGCGACGCCCCCCATCGTGGAACATTGGGGGCGCGACTTCGACGTGCTAGTCACGCCGACCGTCGCCATCGAGCCCCCGATCGCAGGGGAAGTGCTCGCCGAAGCCCACGCCGAGCCCGGGTCACCTCCCCTCGCCGCCTTCGTGATGGTCGCTTTCACGGTTCTCTACAACATGACCGGGCAGCCGGCGGTGAGCCTGCCCCTCGCGCAAGCGCCGAGCGGGCTCCCGATCGGCGTGCAGTTCGTCGGCGCACCGTGGGACGAGGCCAGCCTCATCCGACTTGCCGCACAACTCGAAGTGGCAGTGCCATGGGCCGACCGCGAGCCTCCGTTGGCGATGGCCGAGACAGGAGCGTGAGCACCGGCTGACCCCCTCCGGGCACCCCTGGCACCCCGGGCTGCCCGCGCACCCCGGCACTCCCGTGCTCTCCGGCCCTCTCATCGGGTTCGAGCCCCTTCCGACCGTGACGTTGCGGGTTATCCCGCGACGTCGAGCACCTCGCGCCCGGCGCGCAGCGCGAGCGCTTCCGCGACATGCTGCTCCTCCAGGGCGCCGTCGCCGCCCGTTCCCGCGAGATCGGCGATCGTGCGCGCCACCCGTCGCACCCGGTCGACCCCGCGCCCGCTGAGCCGCCCCTCGCGCACGCCGCGCTCGAGCAGCGAGGCCGCACCCGGGCAGAGCGGCGCTGCAGAAGGCAGACGGGGAGCGGGGAGCTCCGAGTTGCACCGGTAGCCCCTCCCCCGAGCAAGTCCACGAGCCGCCAGGACCCTTGCGGCGACTGCCGTCGTCGGCTCACCGGGTGCGGGAGAGAGAAGCTCCGCGGGAGTGGTGCGGCGCAACGGCACGACGAGGTCGAAGCGGTCGAGCAGCGGCCCGGACAGCCGGCGAACGTAGCGGGCGCGGGCCGTCGGTGAGCAACGGCACGACCCTGGTGCGCCGCCCTCGCCACAGGGACACGGGTTCATCGCGCCCACGAGGAGGAACCGAGCCGGGAAGTCCGCGGTTCCCCTCGCGCGGCTCACACGCACGACGCCCTCTTCGAGCGGCTGTCGCAAGGCGTCGAGCACCACCACCGAGAACTCCCCCATCTCGTCCAAGAAGAGGACGCCGTGGCTCGCCAGGCTGATCTCCCCCGGGCGCATCGCCGCGCTCCCGCCGCCGACGAGCGACACCGCCGACGCGCCGTGATGCGGGGCGCGGAACGGCGGGTCCCAGACGATGCCGCCTTCGGGAGCGGGGAGCCCCGCAGCCGAGTGGACCCGGGTCACCTCGAGCGCCTCGGCACGGGTGAGAGGCGGCAACAGCCCCACGAGTCGCCGGGCGAGCATGGTCTTTCCCGACCCCGGTGGCCCGACGAGCAGGAGATGATGGCCGCCGGCCGCGGCCACCTCGACGGCGCGGCGGGCGACCCGTTGGCCCTTCACGTCCGCAAGGTCGCCGTAGCTCGCCACCGCACGCGCCAGCCACGCCTCCGCTTCGGCCCTGGTCGGAACAAGCTGCTCCCGCCCGCGGGCTGCAGGGTGAGAACCCAGCAAGTTCGGCGTGCGGGGCCAGGGCGTGGAGCCGAGGAGGATGTCGACGAGCGAGCGCAAGGTCGGCACCCCGAACGTCCGGCCGGGCCGGACCGCGGACGCTTCCGCGAGGTCGCACGCGGGGACGACGAGACGCTTGGCACGAACCGCCTCGGCGAGCGCGATCGTTCCGGGCACGTGCCGGAGCGTCCCGTCGAGCCCCAGTTCGCCGACGAACGCGACACCCTCGAGCGTCGCCTCCGGCAGGTCGCCGACCGCGGCGAGCACGCCCAACGCGATGGCGAGGTCGAGGCCCGCACCCACCTTCCGGACCGCGGTCGGCGCGAGGTTCACGGTGACGCGGCGCTGTGGCCACGCGAACGCGCTCGAGAGGAGCGCGGCACGCACCCGGTCGCGCGACTCGCGCACAGCGGTGTCGGGGAGGCCGACGATCGTGAACCCGGGCAGACCGCCCGAGTCGTGGACCTCGACGACCACGGGCCAACCGGTCGTCCCGGTCAACGTGGCCGAGTGCACGGCGGCGGTCACGAAGCGGAACAGTCGCCGGAAGAGCCCGGGCTGATGCCCACTTCCGGACACGATCGAGCTGATCGCGCCCTGGGCGACCCCTCCGGCGGGGCAGCCCTGGTCATCATCTCCACCCCACCACGAGCCGGAACCCCGACCTGCGACTCCATGAGCATGCTCGCTACTCCATGAGCATGCTCGATCGGCGTCTGCAGGCGGTGCCGGAGGCTCGCCCGATGGGCATGCCCGGCCCCTGACGAGCTCCACGACGAGCTGGAGGCCGTACGAGGCCGTACGAGGCTGACGGGGGTGATCCGAACGAAGGGGCTTGCGATCTCCTCTCGATCGCCTCGATCACCCGAGGCGACACCAGGCGAGACGAAGGAGCCCCGGGACGTTACGCCA
>JASHUY010000018.1 GCA_030039755.1 Acidimicrobiales bacterium | reverse complement strand
GACGACGCGTCCAGGACCACCTTGCGGAGCCGCACCGCCCTGGGGGTCACCTCGACGCACTCGTCGTCCGCGATGAACTCCAGTGCCTGTTCCAAGGAGAGCGCCATCGCGGGCGTCAGCCGCTCGAGCTCCTCGGCGGTCGACGACCGCATGTTGGTCAGCTTCTTCTCCTTGGTCGGGTTCACGTCCATGTCGTCCGCGCGCGAGCTCTCACCGACGATCATCCCCTCGTAGACCTCCGTCCCGGGTCCGACCAGGAGCGCGCCGCGCTCTTGGAGGTTCATCAGGGCGAAGGTCGTCGACACGCCCCTCCGGTCTGCGACCATCGACCCGTTGCGCCTGGTGCGCAGCTCGCCCTGCCACGGCGCCCAGCCGTCGAAGACGTGATGGAGCACTCCCGTGCCGCGCGTCTCGGTCAAGAACTCCGTGCGGAACCCCACCAGCCCGCGCGCGGGGACACGGTAGTCGAGGCGGACCCAGCCCGAGCCGTGGTTGACCATCTGGAGCAACGTGGCGCGCCGGAGTGCGAGGAGCTGGGTGACGACGCCGAGGTAGTCCTCGGGCACGTCGATCGCCACCCTCTCCATGGGCTCGCTGCGCACCCCCTCGATCTCCCTCGCGACCACCTGGGGCTTGCCGACCGTGAGCTCGAAGCCCTCGCGGCGCATCGTCTCGACGAGCACCGCGAGTTGCAGCTCGCCCCTGCCGTGGACCTCCCAGGCGTCGGGCCGTTCGGTAGGTGCGACGCGCAACGAGACGTTGCCGACCAGCTCCGCGTCCAGCCTGCTCTTTACCAGGCGAGCGGTGAGCTTCGTACCCCCGTCGGCCCCGGCGAGCGGCGACGTGTTGATGCCGACGGTCATCGTGAGGCTCGGCTCGTCGACCGTGATCGCGGGCAACGGGCGCGGGTCGTCGGGGTCCGCGAGCGTCTCGCCGATCGTCACCTCCGAGATTCCTGCGACGGCGACGATCTCCCCGGGCCCGGCCTCCTCTGCGGGCACGCGGTCGAGCGCATCGGTCACGTACAGCTCGGTCGCCTTCACCCGCTCGACCGTCCCGTCGAGCCGGCACCAGCCGACGACCGCGCCCCGCCGCAGGGTGCCGTGGTGGATCCTGCAGATGGCGAGGCGGCCGACGTAGGGAGACGCGTCGAGGTTGCAGACGAGCGCCTGCAACGGCGCGTCCGGGTCGTGCACGGGTGCGGGCACGTGCTCGACGATCGCGTCGAACAGCGGCACGAGGTCGGTTCCCTCGCCACCGCGGTCGGTCGTCGCCCAGCCCGCGCGGGCGTTGGAGAACAGGATCGGGAACGCGATCTGCTCCTCGTCGGCGTCGAGGTCCAAGAAGAGCTCCTCGACCTCGTGGACGACCTCGTCGATGCGGGCGTCGGCACGGTCCACCTTGTTCACGACGAGCACCACGGGCAGGCGCGCCTCGAGTGCCTTTCGCAGCACGAAGCGCGTCTGCGGGAGCGGCCCTTCGGACGCGTCGACGAGCAGCAGCACCCCGTCGACCATCGTCAGACCGCGCTCCACCTCACCCCCGAAGTCGGCGTGGCCAGGGGTGTCGACGATGTTGATCTTCACCCTCCCGTACTGCACCGCCGTGTTCTTGGCGAGGATCGTGATCCCCTTCTCGCGCTCGAGGTCGCCCGAGTCGAGGACCCGCTCGGTGATCTCCTGCCGTGCCCCGAACGCGCCGGTCTGCCGCAGCATCGCGTCGACCAACGTCGTCTTGCCGTGGTCGACGTGGGCGATGATCGCCACGTTCCGGATGTCGCCTCGAGCCTGCATGAGCCGTGCCACGTTAGTGGCGGTTCGGGCTGGCGCCCGGCACGTCGAGTGCCCGGGGCGTGTGACGGCGTCGGGGCGGTCCCGTAGCCTCGGAGCCGTGAACCTCGGCACCGTGCACCTCGGCACCGCGGGTCTCGCCGTCGCCGGGGGGACCGCGTTCCTCGCGGTGTTCGGCGTGTTCCTCGCGGCGTTCGTGGTCCTCGCCGTCGTGACCGTCCGATGGGCGGTGCGGCGCGACCGTGTGGGGCGTGCCGAATGGGTCGAGCGCAGGTCGGCGGAGGATCGACCGGCAGGACCGGGTCCGCCCGCCGCGCGCGCCGAGGTGAACGGGCACGTCCCGGGCCCCGGTCCACGCCGCGCCCCGGGCCGACGGGACACCCCCGCCCAGCAGCGCCGCCCGGGTCGACCCCGCAAGGGTGCGCCTCGCCGGCACCCGGGACCCGGCGCGACCACGTGAGCGCGCACAACGACGGCGGCGCTCCACGGTCCCCGTGGTGGGACCGGTTCGCCCGCCGCAGGTCGGTGCCGGAGGAGACGGGGCGTCCCCTCACGGCATTCGTGCTCGCAGGAGGAGGGAGCCGGGGTGCGGTGCAGGTCGGCATGCTGGCGGAGCTCGTCGACAGGGGGATCCGCGCCGACCGCGTGTACGGCGCGTCCGTCGGCGCGGTCAACGGCGCCGCGTACGCGGGCGACCCGACGCCGGCCGGCGCCGAACGCCTCGAGCGCATCTGGCGCGGGCTGTCGGGGGACACGATCTTCCCCCGCGGCCGGGCGCACGGCCCGTGGACGTACTTCCAGCACCGCCAGGCGGTGCACGCGAACAGCGGGCTCCGACGCATCCTCGAGGACGGGTTGCGGTTCGAGCGCCTGGAGGAGGCGGAGGTCCCGTTGGAGGTGGTCGCGACCTCCCTGCACGACGGCAGGGAGCGCTGGCTCACCGAGGGCCCGGCGGTGGAGGCCGTGCTCGCTTCGGCGGCGATACCCGCCATGTTCCCGCCGGTCCGCATCGGCGACGAGCTCCTGATCGACGGCGGCGTCGTCGACAACGTGCCGATCAGCCGCGCGATCGACGCGGGTGCGACCCACGTGTACGTGCTCCTGTGCGGGCCGCTCCACTACCGGCCCCGGCCGGCGAGGCGGCCCGTCGAGGCGGTGCTCACCGGGTTCTTCGTCGCGGTGCACGCCCGCTTCGCACGCGAGCTCGCGATGATCCCGCCCGGCGTGGAGGTCACGGTCTTCAGCGGCGGCGGCGACCCCGCTGCCGACTACCGCGACTTCTCGGGGACCGCCGACCTCATCGCGGGAGGCCGGGCTGAGGTGGCTGCGGTCCTCGACGGCGACGTCGGCGCGGCAGACCACGGGGGCGACCGTGTCGACGTCTCCGCCGGCGGCGTCCCCCCGCCCCGGCCGGCCCGACCGGCCCGACCGGCCCGTGCCGTCCGTCCCGAGGGCCTGGCCGGCCGGCCACA
>JASHUY010000120.1 GCA_030039755.1 Acidimicrobiales bacterium | reverse complement strand
GTTCATCGGCAGCGGGGAGTCGCACGATCAGCTCCGGAAGCTGTGCACCTCACTCGACCTCGACGACCACGTCACGTTTCCCGGCCGGCTGCCGAACGAGGAGGTTGCGGCCCTCCTTTCGACTGCCGACGTCGGGCTCTGCCCGGACCCCCACAACGCGTTGAACGACGCGTCGACCATGAACAAGACCATGGAGTACATGGCCTTCGGTCTTCCCGTCGTCGCGTTCGACCTGCACGAGACCCGGGTGTCCGCCGGCAGTGCCGCGGCCTACGCGCCCCCGAACGACGTCGCAGCCTTCGCCGGGCTCCTCGACGGGCTGCTCTCCGATGCGACCGGGCGTCGCCGCATGGGCCGGGAAGGACGTCGACGGGTAGAGAACGTCCTGGCCTGGTCCCACCAAGCTCCGACGTACGTCCGGATGATGGGAGACCTGGCGGCCCGTGGCGGCACCGGCTCACGTAGGAGAGGCCCGTCGTGAAACAGGTTGCCCAGAACTACAAGACGGGCGAGCTCACCGTGCTCGACGCTCCTGTTCCCGCCTGCCGTCCAGGCGGGGTGCTCGTCCGCTCCTGGCACTCGTTGATCTCGACGGGCACCGAGGTCATGAAGGTGAGCGAGGCGAGCATGTCGCTCGTCGGCAAGGCGCGCGCCCGTCCGGACCAGGTCCGAAAGGTGCTCGACAGCGTTGCCCAGCAAGGGGTGCGTGCCGCGTACGCGAAGGCGATGAACCGGCTCGACTCGTACACGCCGCTCGGGTACTCGCTCTGCGGCGTCGTGATCGAGTGCGGGGACGGCGTGGAGGGACTGCGCACCGGGCAGGCGGTCGCATGCGCAGGGAACGAGTACGCGCTCCACGCCGAGGTCAACTGGGTCCCGCGAAACCTCTGCGTCCCCGTCCCCGATGGCGTCGATCCCAGGCTGGCGGCCTTCGCCACGGTGGGTGCCATCGCCATGCACGGTGTACGACGAAGCGAACCCCAGCTCGGCGACACCGCCTGCGTCGTCGGGCTCGGACTCGTCGGGCAACTGGTTGTGCAACTCCTGGTCGCTGGCGGCGTCCGCGTCGTCGGTCTCGACGTGCGGCGCGAGCGCTGCCATCTGGCTGAGAAGGCCGGCGCGCTCGCGTGCGGCACGCCGGACGACATGGAAGGTCTCGAACGGGTCCTTCTGGAGGTCAGCGGGGGCCTCGGCGCCGACCACGTGCTGCTCGTCGCAGGGGGTTCGTCCAACGGTCCGGTGGAGGCCGCGGCACGGCTCGCACGAGACCGCGCCCGGATCGTCGATGTCGGAAAGCTCAAGCTGGACCTCCCCTGGAACGCGTACTACGAGAAGGAGCTCGACGTCCGGTTCTCCCGCTCCTACGGCCCCGGTCGCTACGACGACCGCTACGAGGTGGAAGGCATCGACTATCCCGCCGGGTACGTCCGCTGGACGGAGCGGCGGAACCTCGAGTGCTTCCTCGATCTGCTCGCTCGGGGCGCGCTGCCGGTCGAGCTCCTCGTCTCGGGGTCCTTCCCGATCGCGGAGGCCCCGGAGGTGTACACCGGGCTGCGATCCGGCGACCTCGACGGCATCGGCTACCTCTTCGACTACCCAGGTGCCGGGGAGTCGCATTCGGGACCGGACGCCACACCGCCCGCAGCTCCGAGACCCGTCCGTCAGGCTCGCACGGGGCAGGTCGCACTGGCCTTCCTCGGGGCCGGCAATTACGCCTCGTCGATGCTCCTGCCGCACCTCGTCAAGCGAGGCGACGTGTCGTTGGCCAGGGTCGCGACCAACACCTCGCTGTCCGCGGCCAACGCGCAGCGCCGATTCGGCTTCGCCGACGCGTCGACGAACGTGGACGCAGTGCTCGGCGACCCTTCGATCGACGCAGTCTTCGTCGTCACGCGTCATCACTCGCATGCGGACCTCGTCTGCCGGGCACTCGAGGCCGGCAAGGCAACCTTCGTGGAGAAACCTCTCGCCCTCGGCGAGGACGAGCTCCAACGGATCCTGGAAGTGGTGCGGACGACCGGCAACGACCGCCTGATGGTCGGGTTCAACCGGAGGTTCGCACCGCTGCTGGTCGATCTCCGGCACCGGTTCGGCCCCACCTCCGGTGCGGCGGTCCTCCACTACCGCGTCAATGCGGGGCCCTTGGACCCGTCCAGCTGGTACGCCGATGCCGCACGGGAAGGGAGCCGGTTCACCGGCGAGGGAGGCCATTTCCTGGATACCGCCGGTTGGTGGCTCGACGCACGACCGGAGGAGGTGTTCGCCTTCAGCGCAGGCGGCGACAGCTTGCACGCTTGCGTGCGCTTCGACGACCGTTCCGTCGCCACCGTCGACTACCTCGCCAACGGGAACCCACGTTGTCCGAAGGAAGCCATCGAGGTGTCGGCCGACGGACGCACGGTCCGCATCGACAACTTCCGGCGTGCCGACCTCTGGACTGGACGCCGCCGCCACACCGTGCGCGCCCGCGGGCCGATCGACAAGGGTCAGCAGGTCCAGCTCGCCCAATTCCTCGAGGCGGTGAAGAGCGGCGGGCCCATGCCCGTCTCCCTCCCTTCCCTCGTCGCCACCACCCGGGCCACCCTGGCGGTGCAGCGCAGCCTCGAAGAGGGCGGGGCGGTGCGAGTGGCTCCGTGAACCCGGAGGAGGGGCGCGCGGGATCGGGCACCTCCGCAGCGAGACAGGATTCGCGCGCCGGGTGGTACCTCCAACGGTTGCGGGCCATGTCCGCCGCCGAGGTGGGCTGGCGCCTCGGAGACGGGGTCCGGCGACAGTTCTGGGAACGGGCCCTCGGCACCGGGTCGACCGCGCGTCCACCGCGACCCCGCTGGCCAGGCAGCGCGCGCGGCGATGTTCCGCTGAGGTCCCGACGTCCGCCGCCGGCGAGCGTCGGCGTGGACGTCACCTGCGTCCCCGGCACTTCTGCCGACCGGCTCCTCATCGCCGCACGGGAGCTTCTGGAGGGACGGGCGACGATGCTCGGCATCGAGCGGCGAGACCTCGCGAAACCCGACTGGTTCCTCGATCCGTCGAGCGGCGGGCGATACGCAAAGGACCTGTCGGCCTTCCGGGTCGACTACCGGGCGGCCACGGATACCCGCTCGGTCAAGCACGTCTGGGAGCTCTCGCGTCACCAGCACCTCACGGTCCTCGCATGCGCGTGGCGGGCCACCGGGGAGGAGGCGTACGCGGAGGCGGCCGTCCAGCAGCTCGAGCGATGGTGCGACGAGAACCCGGTCTTGGTGGGCATCAACTGGTCGAGCGGGATCGAACTGGCGCTGCGACTCATCTCGTGGGTGTGGACGCGCCGCCTGCTGGACGGTTGGTCCGGTGCACCGGCGGCGTTCGAGGACAACGAGACCCTGCTGCGCCACGTCTACTGGCACCAGCGCTTCCTGGCCGCGTTCCCGAGCCGCGGGTCGTCGGCCAACAACCACGTGGTCGCAGAGGCCGCCGGGCAGCTCACGGCGAGTTGCGCCTTTCCGTGGTTCGAGGAGAGCGATCGCTGGCGTCGCTCCTCGGCCGCGCTCTTCGAGACCGAGCTGGCGCGCAACACCTTCGCCAGCGGAATGAACCGGGAGCAGGCGTTCGACTACCACGGGTTCGTCGCCGAGCTGGGCCTGGTCGCGGCGGCGGAGGCGGAGGCGGCCGGCCACCCTCTCGCGCCCGCCGTCTCGCGAACGCTCTGCGCGATGGTGGACGTGGTCGCCGCCACGCTCGACTCCTCGGGCAGGCCGCCCCGGTTCGGCGACGGCGACGATGGTCGAGCGGTGCTGCTCGGGGCGCCTGACTCGGACCGCTGGCGTTCGCTCCTCGCCACGGGGGCAGCGCTGTTCGGTGCGATGCCGTGGTGGCCCGAGGCACCGGCAGATCCCCAGAGCTCCCTTCTGTCACGGCTGGTGGGACGCCGGATCGCCGTTCCAGACCGCGCGGACGAGAGACCCGACCAGTTCGCCGACTCCGGCCTGACCATCCTGCGGACCACCGACCAGGACGCGGGCCCTGAGATCTGGTGCCGGTGCGACGGCGGCACCCACGGGTTCTTGTCGATCGCCGCGCACGCACATGCCGACGCGCTCTCCGTCGAGGTCCGGGTGGACGGGGTCGACGTCCTAGCCGATCCCGGCACGTACTGCTATCAGGGGAGCCCGGCGTGGCGCGACTACTTCCGCTCGACTCTGGCCCACAACACCTTGGAGCTCGCCGCCTCGGACCAGTCCCTGTCAGCAGGTCCCTTCCTGTGGACCCTCCACGCGCGGACCAGGGTGGTCAGGCTGTCCGGGGAGAACGCACGAGTGAACGGGGAGAACGCACGAGTCAAGCAGTGGTCCGCCGAGCACGACGGGTACCGACGCCTCGATCCGCCCGCTCTCCATCGGCGAACGGTCACGCTCGACGTCAGTGGCCGCAGCATCGAGATCCTCGACGAGGTGGTGAGTGACGGCGCTCACGCGGTACGCCTGGCGTTCCACCTCGGCCCCGCGGTCGAGGCGACCTGCGAAGGTGATCATGTCGAGCTCCGATGGAGGGGAGCCGGCGACTGCCCTTCCATCGGATTCCTCGAGCTACCGACCGCGCTCTCGTGGAGTGCTGTGCGGGGCGCGACCGATCCACCTCTGGGCTGGTACTCCCGTGCCTTCGGTGAGAAGGAACCCGCTACGGTTCTCGTGGGATCCGGCACATCCTCGGACGGTCCGTTCCCCACCTTGCTCCGGCTGCCGGCTCCACCGCAAGGGGAACGTCAGGCTCCAGGCAGCTCCGCCGCCCATCGCCGTGGTGGGACGGTCCGGTGATCACGACGGTCGCGTATGATTACGAGGCCTCGCGCGGACCGGTACTCACAAGCCCGAGTCGTAGTCCCGGTGCCGGCGTACGTGGCATCGGGAGACCGGGACTGTCGTCGAGTGGATCGGCGTCCAGTAACACCGCGCCCCTGATCCCGATCCCAGCGGCTTCGAGCAGCTCCCCCAAGGTGGCGACCTTCTCGACCGTC
>JASHUY010000119.1 GCA_030039755.1 Acidimicrobiales bacterium | reverse complement strand
AGAGCTTGAGGGGTGCGCGTTACTTCTCGGTCACGCGTGTGTTAGCTCCGTATGAATTGCGCCCGCCGGCCGAGACGCGACGCGTTTCGACCTCTTCTGCTCGCGCTGGAGCGACTGCCGACGAGCAGCGGTGGCCCCGGCGGCGGGTTGCCCGTCCGCCCCCACCGAAGGTCCGAGTTCCGGCGAGCGGTTCGCTAACCGGGACTCCCTCGCCCCCTCGCGTCGTTGATTCGTCCCGGGCGGCGCCGCGACCCCGGTGGCGTGTACCGCCTGCTCGGGGATGGCCTCGTCGCCAGTGCTGCACAGGGCGTCTTCGCGGCCGTCGCCTCGCGCAAGTCCCGTTGTGCACGGTATGCCCGCACGATCAGCCAGGCACCGAAGAGCACGTACGGCACACCGAAGCCCCAATAGTGCAGGTTGAAAATGGCCAAGCCGTACAGGGCCATCGCACAGCCGAGGAAGAGGCGCTTGCGGAACCAGACCGTGACCAACATGACGACGGACAAGACCAGGAGCACACCCAAGAGGTCCGCGTAGAGGGACAGCGCGACGTGCTTCGAGTCGGCGAGTCCGTCCTTCAGGTATGCGGGCGGGTCGTCGGCAACGAGCGCGCCGTACACGAGAAGGCCGATCGCGGCGGCGAACGGCGCGGCCAGGAGGCCGACGAGCCGCTCCTTGCCGTCGGCGGAGCGGACCACTTCTTCGAGCTCCCCGACCGTCCTCCGGTCGGTTGCCGCGCGGTCCGGGCGCGCAGGGTCGGGCTTGAGCACGAGGTTGCTCAGCTTCCGGCGGAGTCCCCCGCCTTCCGCCGCGCCCGGCGTGGCGGGACGTTGGACGGTCGTCACCGCGGCAGGGTATCCCGGCGCGCCGCGTCCGGTCGTGGAAATTCTCCCGCCGAGACACGAGTTCTCACGCACGAAAAGCGGCGTTCACACCGACGAAACATCGGCCTCTTCTCTGGGATCGTCGGAGCGGACCCCGACGGTGGGCCGCGATCGGTTTCGGCCGCGTTCGACGACAGTGTGCCGGGTCGGCCCTCCGGGTGACGTTTCTTCTGCGGGGCGGGCGGCGATACGCTGGTCGGCCGTGGCACGACGCTCGCAGAAGCTGGACCTCTCGTCGATCTGGCTGTTCTCGACTGCGACTCCGCGGGAGCTGAGGCTCGTCGAGAAGTCACTCGACGAAGTGACCGTGCCCGCAGGCACGGTGCTCACCGAGGAGGACACCGCGGGTCGCGAGTTCTTCTTCATCGTGGAAGGGCATGCGGCGGTGCGGCGAAACGGTAGGAAGGTGGCCCTCCTCGGCCCAGGGGACTATTTCGGGGAGCTTGCTCTCCTGGACAGGGGGCCACGATCGGCAACGGTCGTCGCTGACACCGACATGGTCCTCTTGAACATGAGCCAACGCGAGTTCTACGGCTTGCTCGAAGAGGTCCCGCCGCTCGCGAGGAAGCTGCTCACCGCCATGGCCGGCCGATTGAGGGAAGCGGACTCCAAGGTGTCCGCACTCATCTCGCACTGAGGGGACTCAACCGTGGAACTTCGTGAAGGTCTGGATTTCGCAGCGGGGCGGTCCCAGGGAGTCCTCGTCACGCGACGTGCGGACGGCCGTCCCCAGCTCTCCAACATCCTCTACCACCTGAGTCGCGGAGGCGGAGATGATCCCGACCCCGTGGTGCGGATCTCGCTCACGGACACACGTGCCAAGACCCGAAATCTTCGGCGTGACCACGCCGCCTCCCTGTACGTCCCGGGCGAGTCCTTCTGGTCGTACGTCGTGCTCGACGGCACAGCCGACCTCTCGCCTGTCGCCGCCTCGGCGGACGACGCGACCGTCGACGAGCTCGTGGAGCTGTACCGCTCCATCCGCGGCGAGGACCATCCGGACTGGGCCGAGTACCGGCAGGTCATGGTGGCGGAGCGGCGCATCGTCGCACGCTTCCACCCGGTACACGCGTACGGCGTCGGGCAACGCTGAGACGAGGCGGTGGCGGCGGGCGGCGGCAGCGGATCGGGCCGGCCCCTTCGACGGTCGGCGAGCGGCGGACCCCGGGCATCTGCCTGCCCTGGGAATCGGACCCTGCACACCGGCCCCTGCACACCGGCCCCTGCGCATCGGCCCCTGCACACCGGCCCCTGCGCATCGGACCGTGGGCGTCGGACCCCGGGCATCGGATCAGTCAGTCGCCGAACGGCGGGCCGACGGATCCCTCCTCTGAAGGACGTGGAGCCACTGATCCGGCGGTCTCCGGAACCCGCATGGACTCCTCGACGAGCTGCGAGATGTCGAGCACCCGGACTTCGTCCCCTTTGCCCTCCGCACGCACCGCGTCGTCCAACATGATCATGCAGTAGGGGCACGCGGTCGACACGACGTCCGCTCCCGTGCCCAGCGCCTCGAGGGCGCGGTCCATGTTGACGCGCGTCCCGATGGTCTCCTCCATCCACATCCGCGCACCGCCCGCCCCGCAGCAGAACCCGCGCTCCTTGCATCGTCGCATCTCGACGCTGCGAGCGCCGGGAATGGCGTCGATGACGGTGCGAGGCTGATCGAAGATCCTGTTGTGCCGCCCGAGGTAGCAGGGGTCGTGGTAGGTGACGGTGCCCGAGTAGCCGGAGCCTGGGACGACCTTCCGGAGTCGCACGAGATGATCGAGCAACTCTGCGTAGTGCACCACCTCGAAGCTGCCACCCAACGCGGGGTACTCGTTCTTGAGGGTGTTGAAGCAGTGGGGGCACGTGGTGACGATCTTCCTCACCCCTGCTCCGTCGAGCGTGGCGATGTTGGCTCTTGCCTGCTCCTGGTAGAGGTACTCGTTGCCGATCCGCCGCGCGGGATCGCCGGTGCAGCTCTCCTTGGGTCCGAGGATCGCGAAGCGCACGCCGGCGTGGTGCAGCAGGCGGGCCGTCGCCTGCGCCTGGCGACGCGCCCGCTCGTCCAGCGCCCCCGCGCAGCCCACCCAGTAGAGGTACTCGACGTCGTCGGGGATCGTGCCCGTGACCACCGGCACCTCGAAGTCCAGCGCGCTCGTCCACTCCGTCCGCCTCGAGGCGCCGAGTCCCCACGGGTCGCCTTGGTTCTCGAGGTTGCGAAGCATCGGCCCGGCCTCGTGCGGAAAGCTCGACTCCATCAGGACCTGGTAGCGCCGCATGTCGACGATCGCATCGACGTGCTCGATGTCGACAGGACACTGTTCGACGCACGAGCCGCACGTGGTACAGGCCCACAGGACGTCGGGATCGATGACGCCCGGAACCAGAGGCTCGGGCGCATCCAAGGTGGGTTTGCCGGATTGAGCTGCCTCGCCGTCGGCGTTCGACGCACCGCTCCGGGCCGCCTTCAGTGCCAGCAGGCGTGACGACTGCGAGAACATGTTGTCCCGCAAGTTCATGATCAGGAGCTTCGGGGACAGCGGCTTGCCGGTGCTCCACGCCGGGCACACCGACTGGCAGCGGCCGCACTCGGTGCACGTCACGAAGTCGAGCATCTGCTTCCACGTGAAGTTCTCGACGAACCCTGCGCCGAAGACCGTGTCCTCGCTCACGCTCTCCATATCCATGTCGGGGGTCTTGTCGAGGCCCCCGAGAGCGCGTGGCCGGCGGGAGAAGGCCACGTTCACCGGCGCCACGAAGATGTGGAGGTGTTTGGAGTGCGACACGAACACGAGGAACCCGCTGATGATCGACACGTTGAGAATGAGGAACGTGGTCGCGAGCGTCCCGTCCACACCGTGTCCCAAGCCGGCGAGCCCCGCACCGATCGCATGGGACGCGAACGCCCAGTCGTCGTAGGGGAACTGGCGGGGCTCGGTGTCGACCTCGGCTCCGCGGTACAGGAGAAGGGTCGCGATAACGCCGAAGATGAAGAGGAGCGTGATCCACGCGGCGCCGGTGTGCGAACCATAGAAGCGGGAGGCGCGTTCCCTCTTCGAGGGCGCATTCTTGATACGGATGACGGCGAACACTCCGAGGGCGACGAGCACGGCGGTAGCGAAGAAATCCTCGGCGAACCCGAGGACTGGGGACGTCCCGATTCCGGGGAAGTGAAAGGTCGGGTCGAAGAGATCGCCGTAGGCCTCCACGATCGTGAACAGCAGGATCGTGAACCCCCACATGGTGAAGAAGTGGGCGAGACCGGGGATGGTCCATTTCAGCAGCTTCCGCTGCCCGGCGACCTCGGTGACCTCCGCTTCAGCCTTGCGTCGGAGGTTCCAACGCAGTCGGCCGGGGGCCACCTCCCCCGCCCGCACGAGCCTCGAGATCCAATGGAAGCGGTGGCCGGCCACTGCGACGCAGACGACGGTCACCGCCATGCCTAGGGCGATCCTGACCGGCAACGATCCTCCTGTGTCAGCTCGGGGAGTTCTGGAGCGGCCCCGGAGACGGAGGACACTGGCGACTCGAGACAACGCCTGGTCTGCGTTCGGCTGGCCCGGACTGCAATCGGCGAGCCGGTTCATGCTCAGGCTGCTGCGGTGGCGATCGCCTGCCCCTTCTGCAAGCCCGGCCGCGCGCCCGTTTGGCCCCGTCGGAAGGATCCATGGCTGGCAAGACGATAGTGTGGCGAACGCTCGCGGGCGTAGTTCAGCGGCAGAACATCAGCTTCCCAAGCTGAGAACGCGGGTTCGATTCCCGTCGCCCGCTCCATCTGGCATTGACCCCATTCAGTGGACCACTTTTTAGGACAACGTGGCCTGCTGGATGGTGGTTGAGCGTGCCGCTTCGAACTCGTTCGGAGTGAGATAGCCGAGCGAGCTGTGGCGGCGGTCTGAATTGTAGAAGTGCTCGATGTAGTCGGCGATGGCGAGGGCGAGCTCGAGGGTGGTCCGCCACTTCTGGCGGTTCAGCAGCTCGATCTGCAACGAGCCCCAGAACGACTCCATCGGTGCGTTGTCGTAGCAATCGCCCACCGTGCCCATGGAGCTGACGAGGCCGAGGCGCCGCACGTTCTCGGTGAAGGCCCAGGACGTGTATTGACTGCCGTGATCCGAATGGATCACCGTCCCGGGTCCCGTGGGGCGCGAGCCACTGGCCTTGGCGAGGGCGTCGTTGACCAAGGTGGCCTCACAGCGCCGGTCGATGGACCAGCCGACCACCTTTCTTGAGAAGAGGTCGAGCACCACGCAGCAGTAGAGCTTCCCCTCGGCGGTCAGGTGTTCGGTGATGTCGG
>JASHUY010000118.1 GCA_030039755.1 Acidimicrobiales bacterium | reverse complement strand
CACATCCTCGACCGGCTGAACGCCGCCGAGGTGTTCGAACGGTTCCTCCACAGCCGCTACGTCGGCCAGAAGCGCTTCGGGCTCGAGGGCTCGGAGTCCCTCATCGTCGTGCTCGACACGCTGCTCGACGACGCGGCGCGCGAAGGGGTCGCCGAAGCGGTCATCGGCATGGCCCACCGGGGTCGGCTGAACGTGTTGGCCAACATCGTCGGCAAGTCCTATGGGGACATCTTCGAGGAGTTCGAGGGGAACCTCGACCCCGACTCCGTGCAGGGATCGGGCGACGTGAAGTACCACAAGGGCGCGACGGGGAAGTTCACCGGGGCCTCGGGAGTCGAGCTCGCGGTGACGATGGCGTCGAACCCGTCGCACCTCGAGGCGGTCGACCCCGTCGTCGAGGGGATGGCCCGCGCCAAACAGGACCGCCTGCTGCCCCCGACGGACGGTACGCCGGCGGGACTCGACGCGCAGGGCCCCGTCCAGTTCCCCGTTCTCCCGGTGCTCATCCACGGCGACGCGGCGTTCGCCGGCCAGGGGGTGGTGGCCGAGACGCTGAACCTCTCGGCGCTCTCCGGCTACCGCGTCGGCGGCACCGTGCACGTCGTCGTGAACAACCAGCTCGGGTTCACGACGGCCCCGGGCGCGGCCCGCAGCTCCGTGTACCCGACCGACGTGGCCAAGATGGTGCAGTCGCCGATCTTCCACGTGAACGGCGACGACCCCGAGGCGTGCATGCGCGCGACGCGCCTCGCGTTCGGCTTTCGCCAGGCCTTCCACAAGGACGTCGTCATCGACCTCGTGAGCTACCGGCTCCACGGCCACAACGAGGGGGACGATCCGAGCTACACCCAGCCCCTCATGTACCGGCGCATCGACGCCAAGCGGTCGGTGCGCAAGCTCTACACCGAGGCGCTCGTGCGACGCGGCGACATCACCCTCGAGGAGGCGGAGAAGGCGCTCGACGCCTTCGACGCGCAGCTCCAGGCCGCCCTCGACGAGGTACGCGCCGCGCCGCCACCGCCACCGCCGGCCCACGTGACGTCGCCGGTGGTGGAGGGAGGCGCGGATCGGGGGGACGAGCCGGGCCGGCAGATCCCTGCGGTGGAGACGGGCGTCGCCGAGCCACTCCTCGTCGAGCTCGCGCGCCGCACGACCGCGGTGCCGCGGGGTTTCACCTTGCACCCGAAGCTCCTCCGGCAGTTCGACCAGCGCGCCGAGCTCGTCGCGTCCGGCGAGGTGGACTGGCCGCTCGCCGAGCAGCTCGCGATCGGGTCGCTGCTCGCGGAGGGCGTCGACGTCCGGCTCACGGGCCAGGACACCCGGCGCGGCACGTTCAGCCAGCGTCATTCGGTGGTCGTCGACTACGAGAACGGCCAGGAGTACGTGCCGCTCGCCCATCTGGGGGACGTCGCGGACGCCGAGCACGGCGGGCCCGGACATTTCACGGTGCGGGACTCGCTCCTCTCGGAGTACGCGGCCGTGGGCTTCGAGTACGGCTACTCGGTCGAAGCGCCCGACGCGCTCGTGGCGTGGGAAGCGCAGTTCGGCGACTTCGTGAACGGCGCGAGCATCATCGTCGACAATTTCCTGGTCGCCGCCGAGGACAAGTGGGGCCAGCACGCCGGGCTCGCGCTCCTGCTCCCCCATGGCTACGAGGGGCAGGGCCCGGAGCACTCCTCGGCACGGCTCGAGCGCTTCCTGACGCTGTCGGCTCGCGGCAACCTGCGCATCGCGGTGCCGTCGACCGCGTCACAGTACTTCCACCTCCTTCGGGCGCAGCCGGTGCGGATGCCGACGACGCCGCTCGTCGTCATCACGCCCAAGTCGATGTTGCGGGCGGCGAGGTCGCGGTCGCCGCTCGCCGAGCTGGCGAGCGGCACGTTCGCCGAGGTGCTCGACGACGTCTCGGTGGCCGATCCCGTGCAGGTGCGGCGCGTGGTGCTCTGCAGCGGCAAGGTGGCCCACGAGGCGATGCAGCGTCGCGACGACCGCCTCGCGGGCGACGGGCCCGTCCCGGTCGTGCCGGCGTCGGAGGTGTCGCCCTACCCGGCGCCGGCGTTGGCCATCGTGCGGGTCGAGCAGCTCTACCCCTGGCCGGAACAGCGGATAGGCGAGGTGCTGAGCCGGTACCCTGCGGCGACCGAAGTCGTCTGGCTCCAAGAGGAGCCCGAGAACATGGGAGCGTGGTCCTTCGTGCACGCACGGCTGCACCGGATCCTCCGAGACCGCTACGCGCTCCTCCACGTGAGCCGACCTGAGTCGGCGAGCCCCGCGACGGGAAGCGGCACCCTGCACCAGCTCGAACAAGCCTCTCTCCTCGACCGTGCCATCGGTTGAGCCTGAGACCTGAGGCTGCCTGCACGTGACGGTCGCGCCCGGCAGGCACGTCGTCGTCGTGGACGGCTCGAACCTCGCCACCGAGGGGCGCACGACCCCGAGCCTGCGCCAGCTGGACGAGGCCGTCCGCGCCTACGCGCTCGAGGATCCCGAAGCGGAGATCGTCGTGGTCGTCGACGCGTCCTTCGAGCACCGCATCGACCCGTCCGAGCGCAAGCAACTGATCGACGCCGAGCTCCACGGTGAGGTGGTCTCGCCGCCGGCTGGCGCGATCGGGCGCGGCGACGCGTTCGTGCTGCGAATCGCAGAGCGCACCGGCGCGATCGTGCTCTCGAACGACTCGTTCCAGGAGTTCCACGCCGAGCACCCATGGCTCTTCGACAAGGGGAGGCTCGTCGGCGGCAAACCCGTCCCGGGCGTCGGCTGGATCTTCACGCCCCGTATCCCGGTGCGCGGCCCGAAGAGCCGGCAGGCGGCGGGGAAGGCGAAGGGCGAGGACGCGCAGGCGCTGTCGCCGCCGGTCAAGGCTGCAGAGCTGGCGAAAGCGGCGAAGAAGATCGCCGGGCGTAGGGCCCCGGTCCTCCCCGACGGCTCGACGCCGAAGGTCGGCGACGTCTGGCCGGCCGGGTCACCGGCTGGGGCGCCGGCTCTGACGGCCAAGAAGAAGCCGAAGAAGGGCGAGAGCAAGGACGTGCCGGGGAAGGGCGCACCGGCGGAGAAGGCGACGGCGAAGAAGGCGACTGCGAAGAAGGCGACCGCGAAGAAGGCGGCGGTCGCGGCCGAGAAGGCGACGGCGAAGAAGGCGGCGGTCGCGACCGAGAAGGCGACGGCCAAGAACGCGGCGGTCGCGGCCGAAAAGGAGACTGCGAAGAAGGCGACGGCGAAGAAGGCGGCGGTCGCGGCCGAGAAGGCGTCGGCGAAGAAGGCGGCGGTCGCGGCCGAGAAGGCGACTGCGTCGAAGGAGGAGCCGGTAGCCGAGAAGGTTGTGCCCGCCAAGGCGGTGCCAGCCAAGAAGCAGGCGGCTAAGAAGGCGGCGGCCAAGAAGGCGACGGCAAAAGCGGCGGCCAAGAAGTCGGCGGCCAAAAGCAGGGCTGACGTCGCGAAGCGGACCGCGAAGAAGGAAGCTCCGGAGAAGGCCGGTGCGGCGATGGCGGCGACGGCTGCACAGGAGAGCGCGACGCTGCTCCCGCTCGGCTCGAACGGCGCCGCGAAAGCCAAAGCGGCGCGCAACACCGCCGCGAAGAACCCCGCCGTCCAGGAAGCCATCGGTCAGGCGTTGGCAGAGGCCTTCGCGCCGGTCGGGGCGTCCGACGAGCACGGCCGTCGAGGGCGCGGGGACCAAAAGCACGGGAAGCAGGACGGAAAGGGCGGTCGCCGACGGCGTCGGTCCTCGTCGCCGCCTCCCGCGGTGAACGAACCCCTCGCGTTCATCACGTTTGTCGCGACCTACCCCTGCGACAGCGAGCTGGAGGGTGAGGTGGTGTCGTTCACCTCGCACGGTGCGATGGTCGACGTCGAGCTCCCGGGAGGCGGCGTCCTCCACTCCTACATCCCTTTGAGCGCGATGGGGGACCCGCCCCCGACCAAGGCCCGGCAGGTGCTGCGCCGCGGGGAGCGGCGGCGTTTCGTGCTCGTGGCGCTGGACCCCCCCCGTCGCGTCGCCGAGCTCGCGCTCCCCGAGGTCGTCGCATCCCAGGGCGCGGCCCAGCCTTGAGCCGAGGAGCATCCCGTGCGCCCGTTGGTAGGTTCTCGTGACGATGCGCCCGGCCGACGTCCTGCCCCACCGCGATCCCTTCCTGTTCGTGAGCGAGATCGTCTCGGTGGACCCGGGTCGCTCTGCGACGGGTCGTTGGCGTCTCACGGGTGACGAGCCCTTCTTCGCCGGCCATTTCCCGGGCCGGCCGACGCTCCCGGGGGTGCTGATGGTGGAGTCGCTCGCGCAGGTGGGCGGGATCGCCGTCCTCGCGGACGGACGCTTCCGGGACAGGTTGCCGCTCTTCGGCGGCATCGACCGGGCACGCTTCCGTCGTCAGGTCGTACCGGGGGAGACCCTCGAGCTGGAGGTCACCGTCGGGCGGCTCTCCGCGCGTGCGGGGTCGGGCCACGGACGCGCGCACGTGGGGGGCGAGACGGCGTGCGAGGCGGATCTCCTGTTCGTGCTCGTCGACCGGGGCGCTGCGTCGTGAAGCTGGCCACCTGGAACGTGAACTCCTTGGGTGCACGGCTCCCGCTCGTCCTCGAATGGATGGAGGCGAACGCTCCGGACATCCTCTGCATGCAGGAGACGAAGCTCGCGGACGACGCGTTCCCTTCGGCGGCGTTCACCGAGCTCGGCTACGGGTCGGCGCACTTCGGCGACGGGCGGTGGAACGGCGTGGCGATCGCGAGCCGCGTCGGGCTCGACGCACCGGTGTGCGGGCTCGGGTCCGAAGAGGACCAACACGGGTGCCGGATGCTGGCCGCGACCTGTGGAGGCATCCGCGTCCACTCCGTCTACGTGCCGAACGGCAGGAGCCTCGACAGCGAGCAGTACCGCTTCAAGCTCGAGTGGCTGGCGAGCCTGCGTACCTACCTGGTCGAGCACGACGATCCCGCTGGCGCCGTCGCCGTGTGCGGAGACTTCAACATCGCTCCGACCGACGCGGACGTCTGGGACCCGGAGGCGTTCGTCGGCGCGACGCACGTGAGCGAGCCCGAGCGCCGGGCGCTCGCCGAGATCCTCGACTGGGGCCTCGAGGACACGTTCCGCCGGTTCCACCCCTCAGGCGGGATCTTCTCGTGGTGGGACTACCGCGCGGGCAACTTCCACAAGGGCATGGGCATGCGCATCGATCTGGTGCTGCTCTCCAAGTCGCTCGCCGCACGCGCGGTGTCCGCCGAGATCGACCGCGACGCCCGGAAGAAGAGCCCGAAGGGCAACAAGCCTTCCGACCACACGGTGGTCGTCGTGGAGCTGGACTGACCGACGGGGACGCGCGCCGCCGGCAGCCCGCCGGAGCGCTTCAGGCGAGCACGGCCTCGACGAGCATCGGCCCGTCCTCGGCGAAGCTTCGCTCCAGGAGCGCGGCGAGCTCGTCCGCGGTCGTCGCACGCTCCGCAGGGACCCCCATGCCTCGAGAGAGCGAGACGAAGTCGAGGACCGGATCGTGGAGGTCGAGCATGGCGCGGGCCCGCTCGCCGTTCCCGGCTGCACCGACGCGGGCGAGCTCGAACTGCAAGATCGCGTACGAGCGGTTCGCCAACAGGACGGTCGTGACGTCGAGACCCTCGCGTGCCTGGGTCCAGAGTGCCTGGAGGGTGTACATGGCGCTCCCGTCCGCCTCGAGGCACAGGACGCGGCGGCCGGGCGACGCGACGGCCGCGCCGGTGGCCGCGGGGAGCCCCTGGCCGATCGAGCCGCCCGCGAGCGCGAGCCAGTCGTGCCTGGGCCCGCCGGCGGTCGCCGCGGGGACCGACACCCCGCTCGTGATCGATTCGTCGACGACGACCGCGCCGTCGGGGAGGAGGTGCCCCACGGCCGCGGCCATGGACTCCGTCGTGAGCCGACCCGAGGGCCGGTCCGGCCGCCCCCCTGCCGGACGCGTGCCGGGAGCGTCCGCCCCGAGCGCGTCGGCCAGCGCGCCGAGCGCGGCGGTCACGTCGTGCGCGGGGCCCGCCAGCTCGTGCACGGTCACGCCCGCAGGAACGAGGTCGCTCGGCTTGTCGGGGTACGCGAAGAACGACGACGGCGCGCGTGCCCCCGCGAGCACGAGGTGCTGGGTGCGATCGAGCTGTGCCATGGCCATCTCGCCGTAATAGGCGAGCTTTTCCACGTCGGGGAGGCCCCCGCCCCGCGAGTGCACGGTCGGGAACGTCTCGCACAGGAGCTTCGCGCCGGTCGCCCGGGCGATGCGTGCTGCCGCGTCGAGTCCCCGTTCGCGCATCGCAGCCCCCCCGATCAGGAGCACGACGCGCTCGCCCGAGCGGAGCACCTTCGCGACGTTCTCGATCGTCTCGGGGGGGACGAGCGGACAAGGGGGGACCGGCCGGCGGCGCGCAGGGGCGCCCCCCTCGTTCCAGGAGACGTCCGCGGGGACGATGAGCGTTGCGATGCGGCCGGGCGGGCCGTAGCTCGCGACCACCGCGTCAGCCGCGTCCGCGCCGACATCCTCTGCGCGCGCGGCGGAGCGCTGCCACGCCGACGTCGAGCGCGCGAGCCCCCAGAGGTCGGACTGGAGACGCGAGTCGAAGCGCTGGTGGTACGTCGCGTGGTCTCCGACGACGTTCACGAGCGGGACCTGCGCGCGGCGTGCGTTGTGGAGGTTCGCCCAGCTGTTGGCGAGGCCGGGCCCGAGGTGGAGCAGCGTGGCGGCCGGTTTCCCCGCCAGGCGCGCGTACCCGTCGGCCGCCCCGGTCGCCACGCCTTCGAAGAGGGTGAGCACGGCGCGCATCTCGGACACCCGGTCCAAGGAGGCTACGAAGTGCATCTCGGAGGTGCCCGGATTGGCGAAGCAGACGTCGACGTCCGAACCGACGAGGGTCCGCAGGAGGGCTTCGGCGCCGTTCACCGTGCTCCCTCCCCACCGTGGGAGGAGGCGGTCGAGGTCGCGCCGGCCGCGTGCACCGGTGCGTCGAGCAGGCGGCCCGGCCCGAGGATGCCGTTCGGGTCGAAGGCCGCCTTGATGCGTCGCATGAGCGCCACCTTCGCCGGGTCCTCGAGCTCGAGCCAGTAGGACTGCTTCTCCGTGCCGATGCCGTGCTCGCCGGAGACCGCGCCCCCGTGGTCACGCGCCGCCCGGTAGAGCGCGTCGAGGAGGTCGTGGCGGCGGTCGGGGTCGGGCTGGATCACGGACAGGTGCACGTTCCCGTCCCCCACGTGGCCGCAGCCCGAGACGACCGCCTGGTGCTCCGCCGCGAGCTCGGCTGCCTCCGCGAGGAAGGCGGGGATCTCCGCGCGTGGCACGACCGTGTCGACGACGTCGTTCACGCCGAGGGTCTTGCCCACGAAGAACGCGCGCTCGCGCGCCGCGATCAGCTCGGCGCCTGCGGTGGGTGGGAGGACGTACACGTCGAGCGCGCCGAGCCGACCGCCGAGAAGCTCCGCGACCGTCTCGGCGTCCTGCTCGAGCCGGTCGGCGTGGGAGCTCTCGAGGACGACGATGAGGTACGCCGCCGCCGCGTCGCGCACGTCGTCGGGGACGCCGAGCTCGAGCCCCGCCGCCCGGACGATCCCGTCCATCGCCAGGGCGTCCAGGTACTCGAGGATCAGCGGGGTGACGCCGCACCTGAGGATCGGCGAGACGGCCGCCGCCACGAGGTCCAAGGCCGCGAACGGAGCCAGCAACGTCGCGTTGTGCGCGAGGCGCGGCGCGAGCTTCACGGTCACCTCGGTCACGAGCGCGAGCGTCCCCTCGCTTCCCACCATCAGCTGGGTCAGGTCGTAGCCGGAGGACGACTTCACGAACTTGCCGCCGGTCCGGAGCACCTCGCCTCCCGCCAGCACCAGCTCCAGGCCGAGGACGTGGTGGCGCGTCACGCCGTAGCGCACGGCGCGCATCCCCCCGGCGTTCGTCGCGACGTTGCCGCCGAGCGACGCGCTCATCTCGCCGGGGTAGACCGGGTACACGAGCCCGACGGGACGGAGCGCGTCGTCCAGCTCGCGCAGCGTCACGCCCGGCTGGACCACGGCGACGTGGTTCTCCTCGTCGACCTCGAGGATCCTGTTCATGCGGTCGAAGCAGACGACGATGCCGTCGGCCACCGGCCTGGCACCTCCGCAGAGGCCGGTCCCGCTCCCGCGCGCCACGACCGGAACGCCCGCCGAGTCGGCGACGGCGAGGATCGCGCGGACTTCGTCGGTCGTCGAGGGCCGGACGACTGCCGCCGGCGTGACGGGCTCGCCGGTCAGCGCCTCGTCGTGGGTGTCCTCCTCGTGCACCTTCGGCCCGGCGTCGACGTGCTCCGGCCCGACGATGGCGCGCAACGCGCCGGCGAGCTCCGACTCGTTCACGATCACCGTCCGCTCACCGTCCGCTCCTCGAGGCCGGCGGGTGACGGAGGAAGGAGGTCGCGCATCGCGGCGAGGTGCGCCGCGGCGAGCGCGGGGCTCGCCTCGGCGGCACCTTCGTGGAGCTCTGCGAGGGCCTGTTCGACGGAGGAGAGCCAGGGTGAGGCTCGCCGTTCTGCCGCGCCGTCGAACGCGCTGGCCCCGTCGGGCCGGAGCGCCCAGGTGCAGGCGAGCTCTTCTTCGGCTCTCGTGAGTGCCACGTAGAACAGCCGGCGCTCCTCCGCCTTGGCCGCGCTCGAGCGGGCCGTGACGAGCGGGACGAGGCCGTCGGAGACGCCGACCACGAAGACGCAGCGCCACTGCAACCCCTTCGCCCGGTGGAAGGTGCTCAGCACGACCGCGTCCTCTCCCGCGTCCCCTCCCTCGTGCCCGCCCGCGTCGCCGCCGGTGTCCCCGCCCGCGGTGACGCCGTGGGAGTACGTGGTCCGCCCTGTCCCGGGAGCCTCGGAGCCGTCGTCCTCTGCGGCGCGCCCGCGCCCGGCGCGGACGTCGCTCGCCGGCCCGAGCTCCGCCCCTGAGACCGCTGAGGGGACGTGCTCGGCATCCAGCGCCGTCGCGATCCTGGCGAGCTGGGCGTTCGTCCGCGCGAGCACGGCGATCGACGACCACCGCGTCCCCGGGTGACGGGCGAGCCACACGTGGCGTGCGACCCAGCGCGCCTCCTCCTCGTCGTTCGCGAGGCGCGTGACCGTCGGTGGTGCGCCGTCGGGGCGCGCGGCCGGGGGAGGCTGGCCGCGTCCGAGGGCAGCCGCGGCGATCCGCACGACGGGGGCCGTGCAGCGGTGGTTCGTCTCGAGGTGCACGACGCGCGTCCCGGCGAATTCCTCGGTCACCCGGCGCAGCAGGTCGGGGTCGGCGCCGTTCCAACCGTAGACGGACTGGTTGGGATCGCCGACGACGAAGAGGTCGGGTTCCTCGCCGACGAGCAGGCGCAGCAGGCGGTACTGCGCGTCGTTCAGGTCCTGCATCTCGTCGACGAAGACGTGACGGTGCCACCAGCGGATCCCGCGCGCGAACGCGTCGTCCTGCTCGAGAAGGTCGCCACAGTGCCAGAGCAGGTCGTCGAGGTCGAGCACGCCACGGAGACGCCGCGCCGATTCGTAGCGCTCGTACAGTTCGGCCACCCGCGCCGCCGGGACCGACGCGCGCCTCCCGGCCTGCCGCGCGGCCGCTTCGTAGCCGCAGGGCGCGACGAGGCGTGCCTTCGCCCAACCGATCTCCGCGTCGAGGCGGCTGACGTCGCTGCGCCGGCGGTTCCCCCGGCGCACGGGGTGCGAGCCCCCGTACGCGCGCCCGCGCGGCGTCCCCAGCCCGCCGCCGGAGAGCTCGCCGGAGAGGGGACGGCGGTCCGCGAGCAGCTCGGCGAGGAGGGGACGGCGGTCGGCGACGACGGCAGGAGGCGGCTGCCCGCGGTCCTGTCGGTGCTGCGCGATGAGCCGCAGCGCCGTGCGGTGGAACGTGCCGGCCTTCACCTCGCTCCCGATCCCTAGCGTCCAGAGGCGGTCGCGCAGCTCTTCTGCGGCCCTGCGGCTGAAGGTGCAGACCAGCACGTGGGTCGCGTGCGCGCTCCGGTCCCTGACGCGACGGGCGACCCGCAACGTGAGCACCCTCGTCTTGCCGGTTCCCGCACCGGCGAGGACGCAGACCACCGGGTCGTTCGCCATCACGGCCTCGCGCTGGGCACGTTCGAGCCCGGCCACGAGGCCGTCGACGCCGGAGCATGGTGTGGCGCAGGTCTGGGGAGGCACTCGCCGCCCACGCTACCGAGGTGGTGCGCGCGGTCGCAGCTGCCCGGTGCACGGGTCGGTAGGGTGTCCCGGCCAAGGGGCGGCGACGCCCGGGCACGGCTCCGGCCGCGTGGGCGAGCACGGCTCCGGCCGCCTGGGGGGAGCACGGCTCCGGCCGCCTGGGCGGAGCGACGCCGTGGCCTGGTCGATCGCGTGCCGGGAGGTCGCGCAGACGGGAGAATGCACCAGCAGATGGGCACGGACGGGCGCCGGTGCCAGGGCGCCGGGGAGGGATGCTGACGATGCTGCGCACCTTCGCCGGCGGCCGGCTCTTCGGCTCCCGGTCGGGAGAAGCCGAGCCGCGGGTCCTGGCGTTGCACGGCTGGGCCCGCACCCACCGGGACTTCGACGCGGTGCTGCGCCCCGTGGACGCCGCGGAGCTCGCCGCGATCGCCGTCGACCTCCCCGGCTTCGGCGCCACCCCGCCCCCCACCGAGCCGTGGGGCTCGGCGGACTACGCCCGGTGCGTCGCCGCCGTGCTGGAGGAGCTGGCAGGCCCGGCCGTCGTCCTCGCCCACTCCTTCGGTGGCCGCGTCGCCGTCCACCTCGCCGCGACCCGCCCGGACGCGGTGCGCGCGCTCGTCCTCACCGGGGTGCCGCTCCTCCGCCTCACCCCGCCGCGTCCTCCCGCGCTCGCATACCGCGCCCTGCGGTCGCTGCACCGCGCGGGGTTCGTCGGTGAGGGGCGCATGGAGCGCGCGCGGCGGCGCTACGGGTCGGAGGACTACGCGGCCGCCGTCGGCATCATGCGCCAGGTGCACGGTCGGGTCGTCTCGGAGAGCTACGAGGCGCAACTCGATGCGATCAGCTGCCCCGTCACGCTCGTCTGGGGCGAGGACGACGCGACAGTGCCCCTCGGCGTCGCGGAGGCGGCGCTCGCCCGGCTGCGCGACGCGAGGGCCGGACGCGCCGCGGGTCTGGTCGCGTTGCCCGGCGTGGGGCACCTCGTCCCCCTCAGCGCGCCCGGACCGTTGCGCGCCGCGGTGGAGCGCCTGCTCTGATGACGGTCGCGGCGCTCGCCGAGACCACCGGCGCGGCGTGGGGCGCGTTCGCGGTGTGCATCGTCGCGCTGGCGCCCGCAGGGGCGCGCTGGCTCCGCGTCGCGCAGCGCGAGCACTACGTCCCTGACTCGGCCAGCCGCTTCGCGATCCGCTGGTGGAGGAGCGAACCGCTGAACGTCGTGCTCGGCGCGGCCGCGCTGGCAGGCGTCGTCCTGAGCGGGCGCTGGCCGCTCGTCGCCCTCGCGACGGCCGCCGTCGCAATCGTCGGGCCGCTGCACCTGTCGATCCGCGGCCGGACCTCGCCGCTCGTGCCCACGCGGCGCCTCAGGACCCTCGCGGCGGTCTGGTTGGGCCTCGAGGCCGTCGTGCTCGGCATCGGGGCGGGCGTCGGCGCACCGGCCCCGTTCGCCGCGGCCGGGCTCGTCGCCGCGCCTGCCCTCGTCGACGCCGCGCTCTTCGTCATGGCGCCGGTCGAGCGGCGACTGTCCGAGCGCTTCGTGCGCACGGCCGCCGAACGTCTGCGTCGGATCGCGCCGACGATCGTGGCGGTCACCGGCTCCTACGGGAAGACGTCGACGAAGAACCACATCGCCCAGCTCGTTGCAGAGTCGAAGAGCGTGGTCGCCACGCCCGCGTCGTTCAACAACCGCGGCGGACTCGCCCGCGCGGTGAACGAACATCTCGCCGAGGGCACCGACGTCTTCGTCGCGGAGATGGGCACGTACGGACGCGGCGAGATCCGCGATCTCTGCCGGTGGTGCCCACCGGAGATCGCGGTGCTGACCGCAGTCGGGCCGGTGCACCTCGAGCGCTTCGGAACGGAGGACGCGATCCTCGCCGCCAAGGCCGAGATCGCCGAAGGGGCGTCGACGGTCGTCGTGAACGCGGACGATCGTCGCCTCGCCGCGCTCGGGACGGCGCTCGACACGGGCACCGGCGGCCCTCGAGTCGTGCGCGCGGCCGTCGAGGACCCGCACGCCGACGTCCGCCTCCAGCTGCACGACGGCCGTGTCACGCTCACCGTCGACGGTTCGACCGTCGGCACGTCGGCCCCGCTGCGTCCGGGCATCCAGCCGTCGAACCTCGCCTGCGCGGTCGCCGTCGCGCTCCGTCTCGGTGTGCCCGCCGAGAGGGTGGTGGAGCGCATCCCGGGCCTCACCTCGGTGGCCAACCGGCTCGCCCCCGGCACCTCGACCTCCGGCGTCTACGTGGTCGACGACACCTTCAACTCCAATCCGGCGGGCGCACGCGCCGCGCTCGCGATGCTCGCCGCAGCGCCCGTACCCGGGAAGCGGGTCCTGGTCACGCCGGGAATGGTGGAGCTGGGCCCGCGCCAGCGCGTGGAGAACGAGGCGTTCGCCCTCGACGCGTGCGAGGTCGTGTCGACGACGGTGATCGTCGGGCGCACGAACCGGCGCGCCCTCGCCCGCGGCTCGGCGGGGGTCCCGGTCGTCGTGGTGCGCACGCGTGAGCAGGCCGTGGCGTGGGTACGTGAGAACCTCGGCCCGGGCGACGCGGTGCTCTACGAGAACGACCTGCCGGACCATTACCCTTAGCCCGCGTCGACAATGCCGGGGCTTCCCGGCGCCTCGCACCCCCATGGAGCGCACCGTGGCCGATGTCACCGCCGATGTCACCGCCGATCCTGCCGCCGATCTCGCCGTCGATCTCGCCGTCGTCTTCGGCGGCCCGTCCCCCGAGCACGACGTGAGCGTCCTCACCGGTCTCCAGGCCGCCCGCGCGGTCGGCGCGCGCTGCCTCTACTGGACGAAGACGGGCGAGTGGTACGAAGTCGGCCCCGGCCTCGAGGCGAGCGCCTTCGTCGAGGGGGTGCCGCAGGGGGCGACCCGGGTCCAGCTCCTCTCCGGGTCGGGGTTCACGTCGGAGGCGGGGCGGTTCAGCCGGCCGCGCCCGCTCGGCGTCGACGTCGCCGTGGTGTGCTGCCACGGGGGGCCGGGCGAGGACGGGACGCTCCAGGCCGCCCTCGACCTCGGAGCAGTGCGCTACACGGGCCCGACCGTGGCCGGCGCCGCGCTCGGGATGGACAAGCTGGCGTTCCGCGACGTGATGGCGGGGGCGGACCTCCCCACGCTGCCGCGCGTCCTGTTGGACAAGACGACGGACGAGGTCGGGTTCGGTCCCCCGTACATCGTGAAGCCGCGGTTCGGAGGCTCCTCGATCGGGATCGTCGCGAACGTCGCGGACCTGGAGACGGCCCGCGCCCTCCTCGACGCGAACCGCCACCTGAGGACCGGCGCGGTCATCGAGCCGTACCGTGCGGACCTCTTCGACCTCCAGGTCGCGGTGCGCTCGTGGCCCCAGCTCACCCTCTCGGCCGTCGAGCGGCCGCTCCGCACCCCGCGCGCCGGCGGCGCGGCGGGCGAGCCGGACATCCTCGGGTACGCGGACAAGTACGTCGGCGGCGAAGGCATGGCGAGCGCGCCGCGCGAGCTCCCCGCCGCGCTCGAAAGCGGGGTCGAGCAGACGTTGCGCGGCGTCGCCACCTCCGCGGCGCGGCTCTGCTCGGTGCGCGGCGTCATGCGCGTGGACTTCCTCTCGGACGGCCGTCAGCTCTTCGTGAACGAGGTCAACACCGTTCCCGGCTCTCTCGCCCGCTACCTCTGGATCGACCCGCCGCTTTCCTTCCGCACACTGCTCTCCGGATTGATCGAGGAAGCCCGCGCGCGCCCCACGCACCACTACACCGTCGAGGGGGCGGACGGCACGGTCTTGAAAGGGGCCGCGTCGATCGCGGCGAAGCTCGCCTGAAGCGCGACCTGCGCCCCGTCGCCGGCGAGCTGCGCGCGGAGCAGTGCGTAGAGCTGCTCCGTCCGCTCCGACGGCGTGCCGCCCGGGTCGAGCTCGTCCATCTGCCGCCGGCACTCCTGCCATTCCGCGTAGAGACGGCGGGCATCCCCGGCGGCGGCGGCGACGCGCATCGCCGCGCGCGTCAGGGACTCGCTGTACGGCTCGACCGTCCTCGCCCGGGCAAGGGCCCATCGGGCGAGATCGAGCTGGCCCGACGCCAGCGCGGCACGGACGAGCGCGCACGCGCCGTCGACGACCGCGTCGGCGACGCGGCGTTCGTGGCCCTCCGCGCGCCACCAGGAATAGCCGGTGAGCACCCCGCCCAGCGGCTCGCCCTTCACGAGCTCGAGCCCCTCGCGAAGGCTTGCCACCGACGCGGAGGCGTCGCGCGACGCGAGCCCTTCACGAAGGGCAGCGCACGCACGCAAGGCGTCGACGGTCACGAGCGGTGACAGGTGGTAGTGGCCGGAGCGCGACGCCGGCGGAAGGAGGGGTTCGCCGTCCGGCGCGGCCCCGAGCGCACGGCGGGCCGCGCCCACCGTGTTGAAGAGCGTCTTTGCCGCCGCGTCGGCGTCGGCGGAGCCGAGGACCCGCGTGCGGAGACGGTCGCCGGTGACCTGATCGGGCGCGTGCATGGCGAGGTAGGCGATCAGCTCGACCGCGCGGCGTGCACGCTTGGGGGGGAGCTCACCCTGCAGTCCGACGATGCCCGGGACGGACGCGAGCAGCCGCACCTCCGGGCCTTCTCGGGCGGGGGTGGGAGGTGTCTCGGGACGGTGGTCCGGACCGGCCACCTGCGCACCGGCCCACGAGAAGAGGTCGGGTGGCGCCCCGTCCGCGGCGTCGCGCTCCACGACCCGGAGGGTGGCGGGGGCGCTCCGGCGCTGGACGAGCGGACGTGGGGTGCCGCGGGCGTCCGTGTCGCCGCGCCGCGCCGCGTCGTCTCCGTCCCTTCCCTCGGTTCTTTCATCTGTCGCCTCTGTCGCCCCTCTCCCGTCCGTCGCCGCCGCGCCGCCGTCCGCGCGGAGAGAGGCGATCGCGTCGACGGCTCCCTTCCAGGAGGGGTCGAGCAGCGGGGGACGGACGGTGAGCCCGAGCGGGTGGGCGCTCGCCGCTCGGGAGTCGACGACGACGGTGACGTCGGCGTCGTCGACCTGTCGCACGGTCAGCACCGCGCACGCGTGCTTGGCCGTCGCGGGGAGCGTCTCCGGGTCGCCGACGAAGAGGACCGTGGACCCGGACAGCCGGGCACCGGCCGACCGTCCGGTCGCGTGACCGGCTGCGACCGCCGCCTCGCCGGGCCGGTCGGTGACGACGAGCTCTTCGTGCCAGCTCCAGGTTCCCACCGCGGCGCGCATCGCGCGGACGAGGTCCTCGGCGCGGGGGCCCACGACGGCGACGCACGTTCCGGCCGCCACAGGGAGCAACCACGTGCCGCGGTCGTCGTCTCCGAGCGGCAGCAGGACGGCGCACCATGGCTCGCCGCGGTCGAGGGTGCGTGGCAGCTCCTCGATGTCGACGGTGGCCGGGAGCAGCCACGTCGAGCTCCCGGTGCGACGCCAGCCGGGCACGTCGACCGGCACAGGCTCGGAGAACCGGACCTCGACGCCGTCGCGTCCGGCGCGCAGCCACTGCACTGCGCCGTGCGGGGGGTCGGCTGTCGCGATCGCATCTCCAAGCTTGCGGGCGGCGAGCTCGACCATGTCCACGAGCGGGAGCCGTTCGAACGGCGCGAGCAGCGCGCCGAGATCGGCCTCGCGCTCTCGCGGGCCCGGGCTCTCCTCCCCCTCGTCGCGGAGGAACGCGCGCAGTCGTCGCAACTGGCGCGCGCGTCGCGCGAGCAGGCCCGCGACCAGCGCGCTGACGCCGGCGGCTGCGAGCTCGGCAAGTGGCAACCCTGCGCCGGCGGAGGAGAGCGGGTCAGCGGCGATGAGCTCGTCGGCGGGCGGGCCGGGGGAGGCGGGTCCGTGGCCTCCGGGAGGCGTCGTCCCGCCGCCCGTCCGGCCGTCGGCGTCGAGCGTCGGCAGCTCGAGCGACCAGCCCGGCACGATCACGGAGGGGTCGACGAAGCGCGTCTCGTCCACCATGAGCCGGCCGAGGTTGGCGGTTGCGATCGCGGGCCAGCTGGACGCGTCCCCGTAGTGGGCCGCCGCGAGGCTCGCGAGCGTGTCCCCGCGTGCGACGACGTGGCGGGTCGTG
>JASHUY010000117.1 GCA_030039755.1 Acidimicrobiales bacterium | reverse complement strand
GGCGGATGCCCTCCCCGCCTGGTCCCGGCGTCGTCCCGGCCTGGTCCCGGCCCTCTCCGCTTGCGACGGGGGAAACTGCCGATGGAGGATCTACCTGGTCGGGGACCCGAGACGGTGGCGGACCCCGTCGGTGACGCCCGGCCGTTACCAAGACCGCTAGCAAGTTGGGTAGCAAGAGGGGCCGAGAGAGGAGCCTTAACGCGCGTGGCACGGTTTCGATTCGGGCGGTCGGCATCCTCGTCGGATGGACGCCTTCGGCAAAGCGGCAGCGACGCGCTCCAACTCGTCCTCGACTATCTCAAGCAGGAGACCCTCACCCCGCTCAAAGGTCTCGGGCGGTTCCTCTTGTTCGGGATCGTCGGCTCCATCCTGCTGTGTTGCGGGCTCGTGCTGCTGCTCGTGGCACTCCTCAGGGTGCTCCAGGAGGAGACGGGGAGCTTCTTCAGCGGCACAATGACCTGGGCTCCCTACGTCATCGTGGGGGGCGCGGCCGTGGTCCTCATGGCGTTCGCCGCATGGCGGATCGCGCGCGGGCCCGCCCGCCGGCGGCGGCGACGCGCGGACGCCGGACGGTGACCGGGCCGGTGGTCGCGCGCCGGCAGTGGCGTCGGCGGGGAGAGACGGCCGGCGCAGAGAACGCGGACACAGGAGGGGAGCAGCGATGAGCATGCGGACCAACGGGCGGCCCATCACCCGCGGCGACCTGGAGGCGGCCTTCCAGAAGGTCGTGGGGGAGGGGGAGAAGGCGGCGGGGTCGGCGGCCCCTACTGCACTCGTCGTCGCCGGCGCGGTCGCCCTGGGTGTCGTGGCGATCGCATACCTCGCGGGCAAGCGACGCGGGCGTCGCAAGTCCTCCGTCATCGAGATCCGCCGTCTCTAGTCCCGTGGGGCTCACGTGGGGCGCTTGATCGACGAGCTCCTGCGCAGGCTGACGCGCACGGGGATGCGCCGCGGTCTCGCAGGTGAGCACTGGGCGTGGCTTCTCATCGCCTGCACCGCCTACGTGCTCCGGCGGGCGCGCAATCCCAAGGAACGTTCCGAACGGATCGATCTCCGGCGCGGCGACCGGTACCTCGTGACGTTGCAATCGGGGGCCGGCGACCGGCGCCCGCGCGCCGGTGCGGACGCCGGCGGGCTCGGCGGGACGAACGCGACCGGGGCGGACGCCGGCGGATTCGACGGGACGAACGCGACCGGTGGGGCGGCGGAGGGCTCGTACCGGCCGCACCCCACGATGGGGTAGCGACGTCGCGTGGTCGCGCCGGGGTCGAGAGGGGTCGTCGTCGCCGGCGAGCGCGTCCTGCTCGTCGATGCGAAGGACCGTCGTTATCTCGTGACGCTCGCGCCGGGTGCGACGTTCCACACGCACGCGGGGAGCCTGGCTCACGACGACCTCATTGGCCATGAGGAGGGCGAGGTGGTCGCCGGCTCGACGGGGCGGCGCTATCTCATGATGCGCCCCACGTTGGAGGACGTCGTCTTGAAGATGCCGCGTGGCGCGCAGGTCATCTACCCGAAAGACCTCGGCGCGATCCTCATCGCTGCCGACGTCGGCCCGGGGCAACGTGTCCTCGAGGCGGGAGTGGGCTCCGGAGCGCTGTCGATGGCGCTCCTCCGCGCGGGCGCGTCCCTCGTCGGCTACGAGGTGCGCGAGGACTTTGCCGCCCGCGCGCGTGCCAACGTGGCCGCCTTCCTCGGGCCCGACGTGGACTACCGCGTCGAGTTCCGCGACGTGACCGAGGGAATCGACGAGAGGAACCTCGACCGCGTCGTCCTCGACATGCCCGAGCCGTGGCGGGTCCTCGCCCCCGCCGCACGAGCCCTGCGTCCGGGGGGCATCGTGCTCGCCTACCTCCCCACCATCAACCAGACCGCCGAGCTGCGCCGCGCCCTCGACGAAGGCCCGTTTGCGCTCGCATCGACGTCCGAGGTGCTCCACCGGACGTGGCACGTCGAAGCGCGGTCGGTCCGGCCGGACCACCGGATGGTTGCACACACCGGGTTCTTGACCTGGGCACGCAGGCTCGCTCGGGGAACCGGGGGCTGAGGGCGGTCCGGTCACCACTCGTCGGCCGACCGGTCACCCCCTCCGGACAACCCCCTCCCGCCACGCCGTCCGGCCCCTCCCGCCGGCCGTCGCCGCCACCCGTCCGGCCACCACTCCGGCCGTCGCCCACTCGATTCTCATCGTCCCCTGGCACATCGTCTCGGCTGCGGGCCTCACCTATCGAGAACTCGGTCGTAACTACCTCGCTCGACGGATTGACCCCGAGCGTCGGCGGCGGCCGCCACGTCAGCTCGAAGCCCCCGGGCGCCACGTGACTGTGAAGCCCCGGGTCGCCTGATCCCCGGGTTCCTCCCGGTCTGCCCTGCCATCGGGAGGTTTGCGAACACCCCCATGGCATCGTGTGACCGATGGTCGTCACCACCGAAGCGGCAAGGGTCATCGAGGCGGCGGGGGCGTTCTTGTCGGCCGTCTCGGACTACGACCCTGAGGGTGCGACCCCGGGGGACTGCGTCGCGATCGCCGAGGTGCCCGCCCGCGTGGAGAAGGGGGCGTCGGGGCTCCGCCTGCTCGCCGCGGTCAGGGCGGTCGAGGCCGGTGCCCA
>JASHUY010000116.1 GCA_030039755.1 Acidimicrobiales bacterium | reverse complement strand
TGCACGAACGCCTTCGTGACGCGCATCGTGAGCGAGCGGTGCCAGTCGTCGCAGCTCACCATGTTCACGCCCGGGGTGACCGGGCACGGCGGCTGCACCTGGCCGCGCTGGGTCCTCGACTCCCAGATCTGCCGGGCTCCCTTTCCCTGGTAGTAGCCCATCCTGTAGGCGATCACGCGGAACGTCGGCGCTGTCGTGGTCACGTAGAGCGCGACCACCTGGCCGGCGGCGGCGTACGTCGTACTGGCCCACCCCTGGATGGAGCCCGTCGCCGGCTGGTGGGTGATCTCCCAGCCGGTGGTTCCGGGCTTGCGGTTCTCGGCGACGATCGCGGGTGACACCATCCCGTCGGGCCCGAGGTAGTCCTTCGAGCTCGTGGACGCCTCGTGGTGCGCCGAGTGGTGCGCCGAGTGGCCAGGCGGAGCGGACCTGGACACCGCCGGCGCGGTGCCACCGGTGCCGCCACCCCCGCCGATCTGGCTGATGCCGAAGCCGGTCCCGGCGGCGGCGATCCCGAGCAGCAGCAGCGCGGCCCCACGTCGGCGAGCTCGCCGGCGCCTGCGTCTGCGCCGCTCCCCCACGGGGCCCACGCCCTGATGATGGCACCGCGTCGGCTTGTGGCGTCGGCACGCCCGCATCCGACCGCCGCTGCGATGTCGGCCTCCGCCTGCCCTATGCCGTCGGCGCGCAGCAGCCCAGCCGTCCGCGACCCTGGGGACCCGTCCCCCACGCAACCACGTGGACCACGAGAAGACAATGGTCGGAGCAAGCCAATGCTTGACGTATATACCATCATCATGAGGCGTATACCGCTCTACCTCGACGAAGACCTCGACGGCGCCTGAATGACTTCAGACACTGGGCATCCCTCCTCTCTGCGCCCCTTCGAAGCACGCATCGAACTGCCCCGCCACGTCTTCGTCCCATTCCGCGTGCCAAGTCATGCTCTTTCTGGCGAAGCTCACCTGCCGTGGTGTAGCGGGCAGCGTGCTGCTGAGGATCACATCTGCCCCTCGCGATAGGCCCACGCAAAGAACCCCGCACCGTCACACGGCAGCGCCATGTCGGTCGCAGCCAGCTCATCGACGATCGTCTCGGCCTCCGACCTCGTGAGCAAGCCCGAACGTACGCCGTTCACCAGAAGCCAGAGAGTGCCGTGGACCGCAATCCCTTCTCGCTGAGCGATCCTGCTGCCGACCCGTTCGTCGACAATCGCGATGCCGCCGTGAACCTTCGTCCACGCGAGCACGACTGCCTCCCCGGTGTTCTTCGTCGGCCCGCCTCCGAGCTCAGCCTTGTACCTCGCGAACGCAACGACCTCTGCCGGCCCGGTGAGGTCTTTCACCTCCAACCAGCCGCCGAACGCAGGGAGCAGGGTCGCGAGCTCGGGATACCCCTCCAAGCCGTCGTGAATCTCGGCGACGACCTCGCCCGGGACCACGCACGAATAGGCGGACACGAGCGTTCTGAGAACGTCGAGTCTGCCAGCGCGCGTGAAGTGGCTGAGGGGCGTGTTGTCGAAGACGAGCCCGTTCAAGGAAGAGGCTCGAACTCCCGGTGCAGTCCTTCGAGGGGAACGTTGAATTGCTCGGGAAGCTCGCTCGCATCGACAGTCCCCCACAGGAGCTCGACCGCGCGCTCAGCGGTAAGGCGACCAGAGCGATATGCGCTGAGCACACACCGGCCGTATTCACGAGGCACCGAAGGGGGATCGAGCTCGGACTCCCACCGCTCCCCCACTTCGAAGAAGTCAGCGGCCGTCGGCGGGTTGGAGGCGAGAGATCGCCGCTCCTCGTCACCGATCAGTTCCAGGTTCTTCAGGTGACTGCACACCGCAGTCCAGCTGGCGCGGAAATGGGCGGCCAGCCACACCGCTGCGAGGCGGTGCTCTCCAACGAACTTCCGCCAGGCTCGGTCGACGTCGGCGCGCGGCAGCAGCAGGTGCGCGACGAATACGTTGATCAGCCGCTCGGTCTCGCTGCCCGGGCTGATGGTCGTCTCGGGCGCGTATGCGTCGTCGAAGACGTGGTGGCCCAGCTCGTGGGCCAGATTGAACCGCCTACGTCCCGGATCGACGGAACCGTTCACGAGAGCCACCCCCCAGTGGTCGGCCCTGACATAGGCGCCATCCCGTCCCGCATCGCCCAGTTCGAGCGAGAAGGCGAGCAGGCCGAGGGTCTCACACCAGCTCTGCAAGTCGAGGAGTGGACCCCCGGGCAATGTCAGCCATCGCCGAACCGTCGCCGCCGCAGCCTCGGCGTCCTCGTAACTCTCCGGCAATGGGAGGTGGCGTTCTTCGGGAGCACGAAGGATATCTTCTCGCTCCAGGTATTCGACGTCCCTGGCGAGGCGGTCGATGCCTCGATCGAGAACACCGGACCCCCCCGCAGCCGGATCGGCCCGCCGGCTCACAACGGCGGGAGGCGAGTCGGTCACGAACCAATCGATGGGTCGGTCGAGGGCTGCTGCCAGTTGGACCAATTCTGCAGCGGACACCCTCCGCCGACCAGTCTCGATCTTGGCAATTGCGGTGCGGTCCAGCCCGATGCGGGAGCCGAGGTCTGCTTGAGTCAAGCCCAGCTCGTCCCGTGCCTGTCGGATCCGCTCACCGATTGTGATCTCGTCAGTCGTCGTTGGCCTCCCCATGTATGTGCGATTATGGCACACATATCCTGCGGCCGATAGCCCGTCGCCCGCGCTCGTCCGGCCGGCCGGCCGGACGGGAAGGTCGCCCATTGCCCGGAAGATGGGCCACCGCGCCGGGGTCGGAAAGCACGTCTGCAGCCGCCTACACGGGGCCCAGGCAGGGCTCTTGTCGTGGTACGCGCGTTTCCCATAAACGCTTCGCGACGATGCGACGCCGAAGGATCCGCGAAGCCCTGACCTTCAGCGCAGCCGGGTTCCTTGAGGCCCGGCCATGATGGTGCGGACCGACGGGCCGCTTGTTCTGGACCTACGACTCCCGTTGACGTCTCAGCTCGGCGATCGCTGCGTCGAGCTGGTCAAGGTGAGAAGAGGTTCCAGCGAAGCCCCGGTCCACCTTTCCCTCGACTGCGTCGAGCCGAGCGACGACGCTTCAAAGACCCTCGCTCGTGAAGGTCTGGCCCGCGAGACGGGTGAGCTCGCCCACATCTCCGTGGAGCCGGTGCTGGGTCTCGACAAGAGCCGCCAGCGACCGTCGGAGCTCGGCTTGGTCGTCGATGAGACCCTTCACTCTGCTCGTCAGGTGCACGATCTGCTCCGGGAGAGCACGGAGCTCCTCCAGCTCGAGCTCGCGGCGAACTGCCGCACGGAACTCCTCGTCGTTCCGCAACGTGTCCAGGAATCGCCTGCGCTCCACGTCGTCCATCAGAGCCATGGTACGTCCTTTCGTGTCTGGCCCTACTCCAGGGCGACTTCTGCCGTCGCCGCGGACCGGCGGCTCGCCGGCGGCGCGACCAAAGCTTTCCCGTGAACGGCGATACTCGGGAGGAGGAAAGACAGCGAAGGAGCGGCCATGCGGCTCCGGTCAGGCGTCGCCATCGACCTCGGAACCGTCAACACGCTCGTCCACGTGTGCGGGCGCGGCCTGGTGCTCGACGAGCCGTCAGCGATCGCCCTCCTCAAGCCCACAGGGAAGCCGATCCTCGTCGGAGCCAGGGCGGACGATCTCACCGGCAAGGAGCCTGCCGAGATCAAGGTGGTGCACCCCCTACGCGACGGGGTGATCTCCGACCTCGACGCTGCCGCGTCCATGCTGCAAGCGTTCCTTCGCCGGGCGCACTTCCGAAGCAGCCTGCGCCGGCCCAGAGCCGTCATCTGCGTGCCGAGCGGCGCGAGCACGATCGAACGCCAGGCCCTCGTCGCGGCGGTCTCCCTGCGCCGGCCACGTCTCGGCGTCAGGCTCGTCGACGAACCGGTCGCAGCCGCGATCGGGGCGGGGGTCGACCCGTTGGACAGCCACGGGGTGCTCGTGGTCGACGTCGGCGGCGGCACGACGGAAGCGGCCCTCGTCGTCGGCACCCACATGGTCCGGGTCCGTTCTCTCCGCGCCGGGGGGAACGCCATGGACGAGGCGATCGTCCAGGGAGTCAAGGCGGAGCTCGGGCTCCAGATCGGACAACGCGCCGCCGAGCAGCTCAAGAAGACCCTGGGCCTGACGGGCGGTCCACATGGTGCCGCCCAGGTGGCGGGGATCGACGCGGCACACGGCACGCTCCGCGACGAACGCGTGCCCGGGTCGCTCGTAGCCGCCTCGCTCGAGCACGTCGTCACGCCGATCATCGAGTCCGTCGACGAGCTGCTCTGGGACATGCCGCCCGACCTCGCGAACGACGTGGCCCGTAGCAAGGCCCAGCTCGCGGGTGGCGGGGCGCTCGTGCTCGGGCTTGCAAGCAGGTTGCGCGCGGAGACGGGGATCACAACGGTCGTCGTGGAGGACCCCCTTCGAGCCGTCGTCCGGGGCGCGGCCACGTTGCTCGAACATCACGAGGAGCTCCTCGCGCGCACGTAGGCAAGTTCCTGCGAGAGCTCGCTCTGGCCCTCGACGGACCGTCCCGACTCTGCCAAGCTGATCTCGGGCAGGGAAGAAATGGGACAGGTACTCGTGGAGCCGTACGTGACATGACGACGTCGTCCGCGGGCCCCGACGGGGGCGTCGGTGTCCGGGACCTTCTCTCCTCGCTCGATGCCCTGCGGGGCTTGTCGACGGTGATGATCGACGCCGGCGACGAAGACGAGATCCTGCGCCTTGCTCTCGGAGCCGTGCCGTCGCTCGGACACGGGTGCCGGGTGGAGGGGATCTGGCTCGACGGGCGCTGGCGGGTCGTCGAGTCTCCGCGTGGGCGCGTCGGCCACCCGCCCGGCCTCGAAGGTCCGCCCGAGGTGCCCGGCGACGGCGGAGGGGGGATGCTCTCCTCGGCGGGTCACGGTTGGCTGTACGCGTTCCCCGTCACCAGCCGGGGCGGCGCCGAAGGCTGCCTCGTCGTCGCCTCGCCCGAAGCCCCGCCCGAGCACGAGCAGGCCCTGCTACGGGCTCTCGCGCACCAGACCGGCGTGGCGATCTCCCAGAGCCGCCTTTTCAGACGGGAACGGGAGATGCACAGCCGCATCGCCGACGAGCAGGCGACCCTTCGCCGGGTGGCGAGCATGGTCTCCCGGGCAGCTCCCCCCGAGGAGGTCTTCGCCGCCGTCGCAGGTGAAGCGGGCCGGCTGCTCGACGCGGACTTCGCGGTGATGAGCCGGTACGCACCCGACGGCTCCGCCACGGTCGTGGGTGCCTGGGCGAAGCTCGGCACCCAGCACCCCTTCCCTACCGGCAGCCGGATCGAGGGCGGCGGGACGAGCGTCCACGCGCTCGTGCACCGGACCGGCCGGCCGTCTCGAGTCGAGGACTACCCCGACGACCAGATCGTCGGGTCCGTGGCGCGGCAGTGGGCGATCGGCTCGGTCGTCGGGGTCCCCATCCACATCGGCGGGCACCTGTGGGGCGCGATCGGCGTGGCCACCCGGGACAAGGGGCCGCTGCCCGCGAGCACCGAAGGGTGGCTCTCGGGATTCACCGAGCTGGTCGCCACGGCGATCGCCAACGCGCAGGCGCAGGTGGAGCTGCGAGGGTTCGCCGAAGAGCAGGCTGCGCTGCGGAGAGTGGCGACGCTGGTGGCCCGTTCAGCCGCCCCCGAGGACGTGTTCGACGCGGTGGCGGCCGAGATCGGAAGGCTCCTCGACGTCGACTTCACCGTCCTCAGCCGCTACGAAGACGGCGGCAGCGCGGTGGTGGTCGGAGGGTGGAACAAGGTCGACGACCGTCCTACGCCGATCGGCGCCCG
>JASHUY010000115.1 GCA_030039755.1 Acidimicrobiales bacterium | reverse complement strand
TGCTGAGCGGCGAGGAGGAGGGGCGTCTCGCGTTCGCGGGCGCGACCTCGGACCTACCCCGGAGCGACGAGCTCCGCGTCGTCGTGGATATCGGCGGGGGCTCGACCGAGCTCATCGCGGGTGTGGGCGGCGCACCGTCGAACGAGCGCGCCGAGGGAGCCGACCCCGCGCCGAGCGCGGTGTCGCTCGACCTCGGGTGCGTCCGGTTGACCGAGCGGTACTTCCGTCACGACCCCCCACTCGCAGAGGAGCAGGCGGCGTGTCGTGACTTCATCGGCCTCGAGCTCGACCGCGCGTCCCGCGCGGTTCCCGCCCTCGAAGCCCAGGGTCGGGCAGGGCGTCGGCTGGTCGGCCTCGCCGGCACGGTCTCGACGCTGTCGATGCTCGACCAGGGGCTTGCGGAGTACGACTGGGGGCGGGTTCACCACTCGGTGCTCGAGCTCGCCGACGTCGAGCGCTGGTACGAGATCCTTGCGGCAGAGCCCTCTGCGGCACGTGCACTGCGTCCCGGGATGGTGGAGGGAAGGGAGGACGTCATCGCCGCCGGCGCACTCGTTCTCCGTGAGGTGCTGCGTCGGTTCCGATTCGCCGAGTGCCTGGTGTCGGAGACGGACATCCTCGACGGCCTCGTGGCCAGCCTCCGCAGGACCGCGGGCTCAATGCGCTGAAAGCGGCGTCGGCTCGGGCTCAGGTCCCGGCGCCGAGGCCGGCTCTACCAGCTCCACCGGTTCCCGGCGGGGGTCGGAGACCCCGCGACGCGACAGCCGCAGCGCGAGCACCCACCCACCGACGACGGCGGCGAGGCCCACGAGGAAGGCGGCCAACCCTGCGTCCTCGTGGGGCGGCGTGAACGAGAATGTGACGACGCTACGGCCTGCGGGCAGCGCCACCTCCTGGAAGATCCCGTCCTCCGTACGCACGGGCACCCGGCGGTTCCCGACGGTCGCCGTCCACCCTTTCATGGAGAGCTCCCGCCTCACGAGGGTCGAGGGACGGCGGCAGTTGGCCACGACCCGTTCGATGCTCTGGCGCGACAGCGTGCAGGAAGCCCTCCCCGACGAAGCGGCCGCCTGCGAAGCGGACGCCTGCGAAGCGGCCGCCTGAGAAGCGGCCGCCTGCGTTCCCGACAGCACCGAGTAGAACGGCGAGGGGTGGGGCGTCACGTAGACGTCGGCCAGGGTGTCCGCGTACACGAGCTTCAGGCCGAGCGACCGAACTGTGGCTGCCGGGATCTCGCCGGGCTTCGTCACGATCACCCGGACGTCGATCCGCTCGTACGCAGCGAAGTTCTTCACGAGCTCCTGAAGGGGGGAAGGCCCTGTAGGTCGCACCTCGGTGTCCCCGATGAAGATGTTCGGCAGCACGTTTGTGTCGAGGTGGCCCGTGATGTACGACGCGTACGCCTTCGGCAGAGGGAGGTCGTTGACGTCCACCTCTCCGACGTCGAAGTAGCTCCCGAAGTTGGGCGTGAACGGTTGGAGCGTGTAGAAGCGGCCGAGCCCGGCGTGCGAACGGACCGCGTCGACCAGGCGCATGTCCACCCGCGCGCTTCGCGGCGCGGAGAACTCCGGGACGACGAACATGGCGAGCGCGTCGACGACGAGAAGGCCGACGATCACGCCGGTGCGCAGCCGGCCACGGAACGCGAGGGCCGCGCCGGCCACCAGCGCGATGAGGCCGAACCCCCACACGAGGGAGGCGATCGCGAAATGGTTCGCCGGGGTCGAGCTGAGCTCGTCGATGAGCCCGCGACCGACGTCGAGCAGGACGAGCGCGACGGCGACGGCGACGGCGAGGGCGGCGAGCACGAACCACCTCGCCACCTCCCTGCGGCGGAGGTCGTCGACCGCCAGGGCGGCCAGCGCCACCGACGCGAGTGCCACCGACGGCGGCAGGTAACGGTACGCGGCCACCTGGTTCATCACGGGCAGCACGTCGAAGAGCCGGTGGAGCGGGCCGATGTCGTAGATGCGTCCGAGCGCGAGGAGGATCCACGCGACGAGCGCGATCCGCAGAGGTCGAAGCCGTCGGGCGTAGAGCGCCACGAGGTCGAGCAGGAGGAGCGACGTCGTGAGGTACCCGCCCACGTTGGACCAGAAGACTCGAAGCTGACCGGTCGGGTCGTTCGCGGTGTAGCCGAAGATGGGCCCGAAGATGTACGGGAAGAACAAGGCGGCAGAGGCGGGCCGGTTCAGCGCGACGTCGTTGAAACCCGTCCCGTGGCGTCCGAGAAAGGCGGACGACAGGTAGTCGGCGAACGCGATGAGGATCGGAGCGGCGAGTGCCGCGCCGACGACGGCGCCGGTGGCGAGCTTTCGCAGGTAGGCGAAGACCTGCGCGCGGGTGAGCCCCGCGCAACGCACGAGCACCCAGACGACGGCGAACAAGCCGTCGAGGTAGGCGACCTCGGGGAAGCCCGCGTACACCGACAGCGCGAGCGCGAGCGCGACGAGCGCCCAACGTCCGGGTCGCCCCTCCTTCGCCGCGGTCCGCGCCCGCTCCGCGGCGAAGAGGAGGAGGGGGAGGAGCGCGATGGGGTTGACTGCGGCGTGACGGAACCACGAGAAGGCCCCGTCGAGGGCGAACGCGCACCCCGCGCCCGCCGCGATCCAGCGTGAGATGTCGAGCCGCACGAGTAGCGCGTACGTCGCCAGGCCGGCGGCCGCCTCGAGCAGCATGTGGAACGGGAGCTGGCCGCCGAACGCGGCGACGAACAGGTTCGGCGGGAAGAACGCGGCCGACTGCATCTCGCCGGCGAGTGGTGCACCGATCCCCTCGTAGGGGTTCCACCACGGGAGCCGGCCGTGGAGCAGGTCGAGCATCGCGAGGTGCCCGAGGGACTGCGCGGTCGTGCCGCTGTTCGGGTCGATCGTGGACTGGCCGGCGAAGACCGCGCCCGTGTGGATGATGCCGAGCCCGCTCGTCCAATAGAGGGGGTTCGGGTCGAAGATGCCGAGAAGGAAGAGCAGGTTCGCCGCGACGACGACCGCGACGATCAGCGCGACCGGACCGAGTCTTCTCGCGAAGGCGCCGCTGCGGTGGTCGCCCGCCCGCCGGAGCGCGTCGGTGACCCTGGTCACGAAGGTGGGCCGGGTCCTCCCCCCGGCGAGCGCCTGCACGGCCGCCGACCCTAGGCGAGTCCGTGGTGAGGAGGTCGGCATCATCGGTCGGGCTCTGGCGGGTAACCTCCCGCCGTGGCCTTTGACGAATCGAGTGAGGAGGTCGCGCCCGCGCCAAGGTCCCGGTCGTCGTCATCGGGCGCGTCCGAGTACGACGAGGCGTATTTCCACTCCCGTTGCGGTCCGCGGCCCTACCGCAAGGGCGAGGCCTCCTGGGAGAGGTTCTTCGCCGACATCGCCGACAACGTCGTCCGCAGCTTCTCGCCCAAGACCGCGTTCGATGCCGGCTGCGGAGTGGGCTTCCTCGTGGAAGCACTGTGGGACAGGGGCGTCGAGGCGCACGGCCGCGACCTCTCGGACTACGCGATCGCCCAAGTGCGGCCTGACGCCGGCGAGTACTGCCACGTCGGCTCCGTGACCGAACCGGTCGAAGGGACCTACGACCTCGTCGTGTGCATCGAGGTACTCGAGCACCTGGACGCCGACGAGGCCGACCGTGCCATCGGCCAGCTCACGGCGGTCTCCGACCGGATCCTCTTCTCCTCCACCCCGAAGGACTTCGGCGAACCGACGCACCGGACCGTGCGCCCGGCGATCTACTGGCTGCGGCGCTTCGCGCAGCACGGCTTCGCGCCCGTCCTCGGGCACGACGCGACGTACGTGAGCCCGCAGGCGCTCGTCCTCGAGCGCGCCGGCGCGCCCATCCCCGACGACGTCCTCGTCGGCGCGGCGGAGCTGGTCGCCCTGCGGGTGGGGATCGCGCAGCCGCGCGGAAGGGTGGGGCCGCGTGCGCTCGGCTGGAGCGCTGCCGGCGTCGTCGGCCGCGAGCTCGAGCAGCGCTTCTCCAGCCTCTCCCAGGAGCTCCTCGCCCAGCGGCGCGATGCCGAGGCGGCCCGAGCAGAGCTCCGCGCGCTCGAAGCGACCCGGACCATGCGCTACTCCCGACGGGCCCGCGGCATCTACGGGAAGATGCGCGCCCGGTCAGCCTCGATCAAGACGCCGGCGGTCGCGCCCGCAAACGGGGGCGCGGGCGACGAGCGGCCGCTGGTCACGCTCGACCCGGTCTACGACCTCTGGGTCTCGCAGTTCGACACGATCGACCCCGAGCGCCGTCGAGAGCTCGAGGACCGGGTCTCCCGCCTGCAACAGCGCCCGCTCGTCTCGGTCGTCATGCCCGTCTACGACACTCCTGAGCGCTACCTGCGCGAGGCGATCGAGTCGGTGCTCGACCAGGTGTACGACAACTGGGAGCTCTGCGCCGTCGACGACTGCTCGACCGCGGCCTGGGTGCCCAAGGTGCTCGACGAGTACGCGGAGCGCGATGAGCGGATCCGGGTGGCTCGGCGCGAGGTCAACGGCCACATCTCCGCCGCGTCCAACACGGCGCTCGAGATGGCGCGCGGCGAATGGGTCGTGCTCCTCGACCACGACGACGCGCTGAGCGCGCACGCTCTCGCACTCGCTGTCCTCGCCCTGGCTGACAGGCCGGACGCAGGGCTCCTCTACAGCGACGAGGACAAGATGGACCACGAGGGGAGACGCGCGGTCCCCTTCTTCAAGCCGGACTTCGACCCGCTGCTGCTCCTCGCGCAGAACTATGTCTGCCACATGACGATGGCGAGGACCGACCTCGTGCGCGAGGTGGGCGGGTTCAGAGAGGGGCTCGAGGGCAGCCAGGACTGGGACCTCGTGCTCCGGCTGACCGAGCGGCTGTCCGTCGACCGGATCGTCCACGTGCCTCACGTGCTCTACCACTGGCGCATGCACGCCGGCTCGACCGCGGCGGCACGGGCGGCCAAGCCCTACGCCACCCACGCCGGTGCGAGGGCGGTGAAGGACCACCTCGCGCGCGTCGGGGCTGACGGTGAGGTGACCGTGAACGAGGCGACCGGGATCGTGCGCGTGAAGTGGAACCTCCCCGTGAAGCCGCCGAAGGTCAGCATCATCATCCCCACGCGCGACGGCGAGTACCTGAACAGGTGTCTGGCGAGCTTGTACGCGACCACCGACTACCCGGACTTCGAGGTGGTCATCGTCGACAACGGCAGCACGAAGAAGGCGACGAAGGACCTCTTCGAGGACTACGGCTGCATCGCGACCGTGCTCCACGACGACCGCCCGTTCAACTTCTCGGCGTTGAACAACGCCGCTGCGGCGCAGTGCACCGGCGAGGTCCTCTGCTTCCTGAACGACGACTGCGAGCTCGTCGCGTACAGCTGGCTCGGGGAGCTGGTCTCCCAGCTCCTCCAGAACCGGGTGGGGGCGGTCGGGGCGAAGCTCTTCTACCCGGACGACCGCATCCAGCACGCGGGGGTGGTGCTCGGCATGGGCGGTGTCGCAGGGCACCCCGAGCGGCTGGCCGACCGCCTCGCGTACGGCCATTTCGGCTGGTTGCAGACCGCCCGCTCTTTGTCTGCGGTGACGGCCGCGTGCATGGCGGTGCGGCGTGCCGTCTTCGATTCGCTCGGCGGCTTCGACGAGGTGAACCTGAGCATCGCGTTCAACGACGTGGACTTCTGCCTCCGGGCACGGGAGGCCGGGTTGCGCGTGGTCTGGGCGCCGAACGCCGTCCTCGTCCATCGCGAGTCCGTGAGCCGGGGCCACGACCCCGATGTGCGGCCGGAGGCCTTCGGCCAGGAGGTCGCGTACATGGAGCGGCGCTGGGCACATCTGCTGCGCGCAGATCCCGCGTACAACCCGAACCTCACGCTCGAGAGCTCCGACTTCTCGCTCGCGTTCCCTCCCCGCGCCTTGTGGTGGACCAACTGACCCTCAGGCCGTTCAGGCGGCACCGCCCGCCGCGGGTCCCGGAAGGTCGAGCGCGACGGCGAGCCTGGCGATCAACCCGTGCGGGTCGCCATACCACCGGTCGGCCGCGTCGCGGCCCGCGGACGCAAGCGTCTCCCGGGTCGTGGGGTCGCCGAGCGCTTCCACGCAGGACAGAAGGTCGGCCGTCGAGGTGAAGCGCATCCCGCCGGAGGCCCGTGCGAGCCGGTCCGCCGCCGAGCCGCCCGGCACGACGATGGGCACGCCGTAGCGGAGCGACTCGACGCATTCTCGGGCGTACACGCCCCCCGGCAGCAGGTCGACGACCGCCCAGGCTTGCGCCATCAGGATCCAGAGGTCCATGCGCGTGTGCACGTCGAACCGGGCCACGCACGAACGAGAGCGCCACGCCCGCGCCACCCCTCCCTCGAGCACGACCACGTAGGAACGCGCAAAGCGCGACAGCAGCCAGCGCGCGCGATCGGAGGGCGACGGTGTGCTGGGCACACCGGGACGGTCACCGAGCACGAGCACGTAGTCGCCGAGGGACCCGAGGCCGTAGTGCCTGCGACCGGTCGCCCCCGGGTGCACCCGCGCGTACAGCCCGACGTGGTGCACGGCGGGTGCCCCACGCCCACGGTCCCCGCCACCGGCCCCCCCGTCCTCCCCGAGGCCGACGTCGAGCACCCCGTCCACCGCGAACGACGCGGCGCCGACCGAGAGCACGGGCGCTCCCCGGGCGAGCGACGCGACCGATGCCGCCACTTGCTCGCCGTCGTCACCGTCCGCCGTCTCGACGACCACGGCCCGGTACGGCGTGAACGGCCGGGGCGCGGCGCCGATCGGAGCGGGGTCGAATGCCCCGTCGGCGAACTGCGCGCCCGTGCCCGGCACGAAGACGTGAACGGCGGCGAGCCTGGACAGCGCGCCCGCGATGCTCCTCGCCGCGACGCCGGCCTCGTCCTGTGGCGTCCGGGCCCAGGACGAGCTGAGCACGGCGATCGTCGCCTCCTTCACGCCGGCGCCACCCGGCGCGTCCACGGCACCGGGACCGGGACCGGCTCCGGTGCCGGCACCGGCTCCAGGACCGCCGGCTCGTCAGCGCTCGTCGCGTGCCCGGTCATCGAGCGTGCCGAGCGCCGCCTGGACGCGGACCATGTCCTCGCTCACGCGGTCCAGCACCTCTTGGACGAGGAGCTCGAGGTTCCCCACGCGTGCGGTGACGTCGTCGACACGCGCCGCGATGGCGTCCACCGCTCGGATGAGGTTGCCGATGAGCGCGCGGTCGGCCGCCGCGTCGGCGCGCGCCGCGGCCACGACGCGCGCGCGCACCTTCGCCCGGACGCCGCCGACACCACCACCACCGCCACCACCGGTACCCCCGCCGACAGCACCACCACCGCCACCACCGGCACCGCCGCCGGCGGCGGTCGTGCCACCTGGGTCACCCGCGCCCTGTGGGCCCCCTTGGGCAGCAGCGGCGAGCTGTGCCCACCTGACGTGCAGGGCGGAGATCTCCTCTGCGTCGTGCAGTGACGGCGGCAGCGGCAGCGGGTCGGCGCGGTGGGAGAGGAGCCGGGGCGCCGGCGAGAAGGTGCGCTCCGCAGGCCCGTCGCCGTCGCCGGGGTGATCGGGTCCGGTCATATCAGCCCATGCTCCTCGCCGCTCCTGTCGTCTCCTGCATGGCGCTTGCGACCACCGGCCCCGGCTCGTCGAGCGCGGCGGAGAAGTCTAGGTGCGAGAGGTTCCGGTTGTAGAAGGGGTCGCCCTCCTCCACCGCACCACCCCAACGCGCGAGGAACGCGGCCGCGGTTTCCTCGCTCCCCGACGTGCCCCGGCTCGGCGACTCGAGGTGGACGAGCTCCGCGTCCGCCTCGAGCACCACACGCAACCCGCGTCGCCGCGCGCGCAGGCAGTAGTCCACGTCGTTGAAGTCGAGCCCGAGCGCTTCGTCGAACCCGCCGAGCTGCTCGAAGACCTCCCGGCGCGTCGCCATGCACGCGCCGGTGACCGCCGACACGTCGCGGGTGAGGACCGCCATCCCCAGGTAGCCCGGACGTCCCGGTTCGAGGCCGGCGAGCACGTGCCCGGTCGCCCCCGCGAGGCCGAGGACGATGCCGGCGTGCTGGAGCCGTCCGTCCGGGTACACGAGCCGGGCACCGACGGCACCGACCTCCGGCCGGAGTGCTTGTGCCACGAGCAGCTCCATCCATCCGGCCGACCCGCGCTGGACGTCGTCGTTCACGAAGAGGAGCACCTCGCCGTGCGACTCGGCGACCGCCGCGTTGTTGAGCGCGGCCCAGTTGAAGGGGCGGTCGTCGCGCCGCACGAGGAGGCGGACGTTCGAGCTCCGCCGTGCGCGCAACCGATCGAGGAGCGTCGCCGTCTCCGGCTCCGTCGAGCCGTTGTCGACCAGCACCAGCTCGACGTCGATCGGCCGATCGGCCCCGCCGCAGCCGTCCGCCCCCGTCGCGCCCGCGTACAGCGAGTCGGTGCACGCACGCAGCAGCGTCGTGCTGTCCCTGAACGGGACGATGGCGCTCACCGTCGTCCGGTCGCCGCGCGCCCGGTGCCGGCGCACGGACCAGGTCGCGCGAAGCGGACCGGGGAGCACCGCCGCAGGCTCGCCCCGCCGCGAGATCGCCGCGGCGACCGCGGCCGGCCCCGCGTGCGGTCCGGCCACGTCACGCCGGTGGCAGAGCACCGCGGCCACGTGCGCGACGCGTGGCGTCCGCTCGGTCACCCGGAGGAGCAGGTCGTGCTCCCAGTCTCCGTCGGCAAGGGGGCGGATCCCGCCTGCGGCGACCACGGGAGCGACGCGCAACGCCAGTGGGCGTCCCACGTAGCGCCAGGACAGCAACAGCTCGGGCGACCAGTCCGGCTTGAGGACCGGTGTCGACGCGAGGCCGTCCGGCCCGGTCCGGTCCTCGTCCGCGTAGGCCACGTCCGCGTCCACGAGCGCGGCGCTGAGACGCGCCACGGCGTCCGGGGCGAGCTCGTCCCCGGGCTCCAAGAACGCGACGGCGGGGGAGCCGCACTCCTCGAGCGCCCAGTTGTACGCGGCGGTGACGTCGACGCCCGCCGGTCGCGCCTGGACGCCCACGCGTCCGGCCATGCCGGCCCGGAGCGCGCCGGTGACCGCCGCGTCCAACGCCGCGTCGGGCGTGCCGGCGACCGTGACCGACAGCTGCCAGCGAGCGACGGTCTGGGCTGCGAGGGACTCGAGGGTCCGCTGCAAGCCGAGCGGGCCGTCCGACGGCGTGCCGGCGCCGACCACCATGAGCAGCGCGATCTCGGGCCCTTCCGCCGGGGGCGGGCCCACGGCGCGCCGCCAGGAGTCCTGGGCGGCGGCCCACCGGCGGTACAGCGCCGGGTCCGAGGCTGCGTCGGGCCGCAGCTTCCGAGGCGAGAGCGGCGTGACGAGCACCCTTGCGGCTCTCGCCGGACGCGGTCCCGCGACCGTGACCTCGTCCGGTGGCACGCGCCCAACTTAGGGCACGTCCTTCCTTCTGGCGCCCGCCCGCGCCCACCTGCCACGATGCGGCGGTGCCCACGGCGCGACGCGGCGCGCGTACCAGCTCTTCACAGTGCGGCCCCCGCACCAGCTCTTCACGGCGCGGCCCCCGATCGCTCTCGCGCGGGCCGGTCGCGCGCGCGGCGACTCCCCGCCTGGTCCGGTGATGGCGCGCCCTGCGTCCGTCCCGCTCGAACTGGCGGGGCGACGGGTCCTCCTGCGCACGCTGACCGAGGCGGACTACGACGACTGGTACGAGGTGCGCAGCCGTTGCAGGGAATGGCTCGTCCCGTGGGAACCGCGCCCCAAGGGTGCGCCGCTTCCGGCCGAGGACCGCGCGAGCTTCGCGGCGCGCTGCGCGCTGCGCGAGCGCGAGCGCCAGCTCGGCACCGGCTACGGCTTCGGCATCTTCGTGGACCGGAGGTTCGCGGGAGAGATCACGCTGTCGTCCATACAGCGCGGTCCGTTCCAGACCGGCCACGTCGGCTACTGGATCGACCGCGCCCTCGCGGGTCACGGCTACGTGCCCGAGGCGGTCGTCGTCGTGTTCATGTTCGCGTTCGACGTGATCTCGCTGCACCGCGTCGAGATCTCGATCATCCCGAGAAACCGCGCGAGCCTCCGCGTCGTCGAGAAGCTGGGGCTGCGCCCGGAGGGCATCGCGCAGAAGTACCTGGAGATCGACGGTGAGTGGGAGGACCACGCGAAGTTCGCGATGACCTCGGAGGAGTGGGGTCGTCGCCGGGACGAGCTCGTCGAGGAGTGGGTCGACTGACGTAGGCCGGCCCCGATGGGCGCCGTGCCCGCGGCCTCCGGCTCGGCGCGGCGGCCCCCGGCCTTCGCCGCCGGCACGGGCACCCGTCGGTAGCCTCGGCGTCGATGGTCGTCCTTCACGCGGCCTGGGATGCCGGCGCTCCGGGGCTCGTCCTGTGGGCGGAGAGCGACGAGGGCGCAAGAGCGCCGTCGCGCCCTGCGCGCGACGGCCCGGGCCCGTCCGCTGCGGCGCACCCGTTCGCCGCGCCGACCGCTGCCATCTCCGAGGCGCTCGCGTCGGGTGGCGACGCGGGCCCGGC
>JASHUY010000114.1 GCA_030039755.1 Acidimicrobiales bacterium | reverse complement strand
ATGATCGGTGAAGACCGGGCAGCCGGGCTCCTCCCCTGCTTCGTGCTCGCCACCTCCGGGACGACCTCGTCGATGGCCTTCGACCCGCTGCGCCCGGTCGGCGCGATCTGCAAGGAGGAAGGTGCCTGGCTGCACGTCGACGCCGCCATGGCGGGTTCGGCGGCCATCTGCCCGGAGCTGCGGGGCTTCCACGACGGACTCGAGCTCGCCGACAGCTACGCCTTCAACCCGCACAAGTGGCTGCTCACGAACTTCGACTGCGACTGTTTCTACGTACGGGACCGGGCCGCGTTGACCGACGCACTGTCCGTCACCCCCGAGTACCTCCGAAACGCCGCTACCGTCTCCGGCTCGGTCTTCGACTACCGGGATTGGCAGGTTCCCCTCGGGCGGCGCTTCCGTTCGCTCAAATTGTGGTTCGTGCTTCGCGCCTACGGCGCCGATGGACTCCGGCGCCACATCCGCAATCACCTGGCGCTCACCGCGCGTCTCCGAGAACGAATCGAGGCGGACGAGCGGCTGGTTCTCGTCGCGCCGCCGTCGCTCAACCTTCTGTGCTTCGCCCACGTGGGTGGCAACACCGTCACGGAGCGACTGATGCGCGACGTGAACGACACGAGGCGTGTCCTCCTGAGCCACACCGTGCTCGACGGCAGCTACGCGATTCGCTGCTCGATCGGTGGCGCCCGGACCGAGGAACGGCACGTCGACGAGCTCTGGAAGCTCATCGACGAGCTTGCCCCCCCTGCCTCGGAGTACTGACGCTCGCCCTACGGAAGTCCGCCGGCATGCCGGTGGAAGGCATCCTCGACCCGTGCCGCCAGCGGGTGCGCGGGCCCGCCCGGCACAAGGCGGGTGGTGAGCAGACCGCCGAAGGCGAACGCGGCAGCGACGAACATGGCGACCGCGGTTCGCCCGCCCTCGGACGCGTGGACCGTGACGAGGATCGCGGAAACGACCGCGACACCCAGCGCGGAACCCACCTGACGCGACGCAGTGAGCACGGCGCTCGCCGAGCCCTCCGCTCGGGCGGCGACGGGCCCGCGCGTCCCCGCGAGCGTCGAGGCGACCTGCACGATCCGGGCCGACACACCCAGCGCGAAGAGCGAGACGAGGAGCCCCGCGAGGGAGCCGATCCAGACACTCAGGGCGGCGCCGACGAGCGACAGGAGGCCGAGCGACATCCCCGCCGCGAGCGCGCGGCGCGGCCCCAGTGCCGGTACGACCTTGGAGGCCGGGCCCGCCAGCGCGAAGGCCCCCACGGCTTGGGGGATGAAGCACAGCCCGGTCAGCACTGGACTGAGGCTCCGGCCCTCCTGCAGGTAGAGCGTCACGAGGAGAACCGCAGCGGCGTTGCAGGCGCCGTAGGCGAGCAGCGCCTGGTTCGCGCCGAGAATGGCCCGATCCCCGAAGAGGTCGAGATCGAGGAGAGGTGTCGAGGTCTTGCGCTCGCGGACCACGAACGCGACGAGCATGACGAGCGCGGCAGCCACCACGAGGGTCGGCTGCGTCGGCTGGAGGGTGTCACCGGCCAGCGTGACGCCCAGCACGAGGAGGGCCACCCCGGCAGTTGCGGCGATGGCTCCGGGCAAGTCGAGCCGGCTGGACCGGCTGCTCGTATCGGCCGGAAGCAGATGCCACGACACCGCGAACAAGACCACCCCGACCGGCACGTTCACGAAGAAGACCAACCGCCAACTCAACTCGACGAGCAAGCCGCCGAGCACCGCCCCGGCGGCGAACCCGGCGGAGGAGACGGCTCCGTATACCCCCAGCGCGTGGCTGCGTTCGCGTTCTTCGGTCCAGCTCGTCACGAGAAGGGAGAGCCCCGCGGGCGCGAGGAGTGAGGCGCCGATCCCCTGGACGGCTCTCGAGGCGATCAACAATCCCGGCTCGATGGCGAGCCCACCCGAGATGCTGCCGACGACGAAGACGCACAGCCCGATCCTGTAGAGCCTGGCCCGGCCGAAGACGTCGGCGAGGCGCCCACCGAGAAGGAGGAAGCCGCCGAACGTGACGGCGTACGCGCTCACCAACCACTGCAAGGTGGTGGTGCTGACGTGCAGGTTGTGCTGGATCGACGGCAGCGCGACGTTGACGATCGTGAAGTCGAGCACGACCATGAACTGGGCCATCGCCAACGTGACGAGCAGTGCCGCCCCTGGCTTCGGCGTCGGACGGACATGGGCGTCCGGATTCTCGGTCATCGGTCGACGAGACGTCGAGCGGGGTATGGCAGACGATCGTGCGCGTCTTTCGAAGGGCCCGGGATCGTGCATTCACCACGGCTGACCCGACGCATCGCTTCAGTCTGCTCGCTCGTGCAAGGCCCCGCCTGTCGGCACCGGCGAATCTCACGGATCGGATCGGAGCCGACCTAGGCTCCTCACAAGAGACTGCGAAGGGAGGTCTCGTGTCGCAGGGCAACGGAGACGAGGATCTCGTCACCGAGGACGAGGATCTCTTCATCGAGGACGAGGATCTCTTCACCGAGGACGTGCACGATGGCACGAGCCCCCCCACGGCGACGGGCGAGAGGGTTCGAGGCGGTCCCCCGGGGGATTGGTGGAGACGCACTTCCGGCGCGTTGACCGAACGCGCGCAGGACGTCGTGTCCTCACTGGTCGCCGCCTGCCTCGTCGTGCTCGCGGCCGCCATACTCGTCGCTGCGGTGGTCGACTTCTTCCCCACGTCGCACCGTCACGGGCTCACGACCGGGGCGACCGACTTCCTCGACAAGGTCCTCCTCGTGCTCATCCTCGTGGAGATCGTGCACACGGTGGTCCTGTCTCTGCGGGCCCATGCGCTGGCGGCACAGCCGTTCCTCGTCGTCGGGCTCGTCGCGGTCATCCGGAAGATCCTCTTCGCGCTCGGGAGCCAGGAGCGCCTGAGCAACTCCACGCTCGGCATCTACATCGGGATGGTCGCGGTGTTCGTCACTGCACTCATCGCGATGGAGGTCTTCGTACGGCGTCGACGGCCGCAACCTTCCGACGTTCCCACTGAGGGACGCCGCTGAGCCAGGTCGGGGCCGAGCACCGACGCGAACACACGGCCCCCTCGGCCCGCTCGCTTCTCAGCTGTCTTCGGCCGTCGCCTTCCCGATGTCGATCGCGGTGCGCGTGGACGCGGCGAGCCTCCCCAGCGCGCTCGACAGGACGGGCTCAGGCACCTCCGGTGCGCGGATGCGCCTCGCCGCTGCCGGGAGCCATGAGAGGTCACGATCGACGCGGACCCTCGCCTCCGAGATGGTCGAGCGCTCGAGAAGCCGGTGCCCGTTCCGCATGGCCGGGACCAGGATCCCCTCGGATCCGCCCGGTACGGGCTCGTCGCGCCGAGCGAGGACGTCGGTGTGGCCCTCCCTTCGCCAGACCTGCTTCGCCCCTGGGAGCGTCTCTTTTGTCGGTGAAAGCTTCATCACGGGACGTCCGCCCACTTCGACCAGCTTGTAGACGGAGTCCACGTATGGCGCGTCGGCCGAGGTGCCCAGGCGGGTGCCGACGCCGGCTGCGTCGACTGGCGCCCCTGATGCGACGAGACGTTCGAGCTGGTACTCGTCGACCGAGCCGCTCACGAAGATCCTCACGTGCGCGAGTCCTCGTTCGTCCAGGATGCCCCGCGCGGCGCGTGCGAGCCCGCCGAGGTCTCCGCTGTCGAGGCGGATGGCGACCCTGTCGGTCAGGTCGAGCTCCGCCACCACCCGCGCCGCGGTCTCGACCCCAGAAAGGGTGTCGTAGGTGTCCACGAGGAAGGTGTAAGGGGGCGGCAGGTCTTCGACGAACGCGCGGAACGCGTCCGCTTCGGACCCGAACGCCTCGACGTAGGAGTGAGCCATCGTCCCCGTCGCCTCGAGGTCCAGCTGCCGGGCGGCCTCGACGTTGCTCGTGCCGACGAAGCCTGCGATCGCGGACAGCCTGGCCACGACGAGGCCCGCCTGCGTCCCGTGAGCACGACGCAGGGCGAAGTCGACCAGCTGGATCGGTCCCGCCGCCAGGCGGCACCGCACCGCCTTCGTCGCGATCGCCGTCTGGAAGGTGACCTGGTTCAACAGGAAGGTCTCGACCAGCTGCGCCTCGGGAAGCGGCGCGGTCACCTCGAGCAACGGCTCTCCCGCGAATACCACCCGCCCTTCCCCGATCGCCTCCACGTCGCCGCTGAAGCGGATGTCACGGAAGCTGTCGACCGTCTCCGTGGAGAAGCCGTGGTGGGCCAGCCACGACAGGTCCTCGTCTTCGAACCTGAAGGTCTCCAGATAGTCGAGGCAGTCGTCGATGCCCGCGGCGACGAGGAACCCGCGGTCGGTGGGAAGCCCGCGTACGAAGAGCGAGAACGTCGCCGGCATGTTCATGCCGCGGCGGAGGTAGCTCGACGCCATGTTCAGCTCGTAGAGGTCCGTGAGAAGGGCGCGCCCCATGGCCCCGCCACGCTACTTTTTTGGGCGCGCGCCCGAATACCGGTCATGCGAACCCACCGTGAGGCTTCCTAGACTGCGAACGATCGGACCCCGAACGTCGAACCCGTGAGCGTCCACCACCTCGTCGAGAGCTACGGCTATGCGGCGGTGTTCGTGCTCGTCGCCGTCGAGAGCCTTGGCGTTCCCCTCCCGGGAGAGACGTCGATCATCGCCGCGGCGACGTATGCGGGGCAGACCCACAAGCTCTCGATCGGACTCATCTTCGCCGTGGGGGCGGCTGCAGCCGTTCTCGGCGACACCGCGGGGTACTGGATAGGGGACAAGGGCGGCTACCGGTTGATCTGCCGCTACGGACGCCATATGCGGCTCGACGAGGCGAAGATCAAGGTCGCCCATTACCTTTTCGACCGCCGAGGCGGCACGGTCGTCTTCTTCGGCCGGTTCGTGTCCATCCTCCGCACGTACGCGGCGTTCCTGGCGGGGACCGCACGCATGCGCTACCGGCGCTTCCTCTTGTTCAACGCCTCGGGAGCGATCATCTGGGCCGCGCTGTACGCGTTCCTCGCCTATTACGCGAGCTCGTTCCTCACCAACGTCTCGACGCCGTTCGAGATCGGATTCGCCTCGCTCGCCGTCGTCCTCATCGTCTTTGGGATTCTCGTCGTGCGCCGCCAGATGTCGACGCTCGTCAAACGGGCGGAGGCCGCGTACCCCGGGCCACTCGAGGGACTCCACGATCGGGACGCCACAGGGCCGACCCGTACGCCCGGCGGGGGTGGTCGGCACGGTCATTCGAACGCACCCCCCGCGGGCTCCGAAGTCCGGGGATCTCCTCCTCGGGACCCGTCCGCGGGATAGAAGCCCGCGGGGAACCCGGGTTCGCGCCGGGCCGGGCCGCGGGGTCCGAGCACCCACCAGGCGGGCAAGCGTCTCAGCGTTCGCCGCGTCGCGGAGGGGGATGATCGGGACGGGAACGGGGATCGACCGGGGCGCGGGACGCGGCCGCTGGACGGGCGGAAGAATCCCCAGGTCCCAGGCCTCTTGCTCGGCCTCGCCCGTGACGATAACCAACTCGGGCCACCGTGACCGACGAAAGGTGCTTGCAATGGCCAACGAGTTGCAGCTAGGTTGCGGAACCGGAACCGGGCTCCTTGGGGTCGTCCGGTGGATGGGTGCAGCGGGAGGGGGTCGATGACCGAATGCGTCGACCGGCGTCTGCGGCAGGTGGTGAACGGCAGCCGGGACGCCTACGTGGAAACCGACGGAGAAGGTTGGGTGACGGAGTGGTCGGCCGCCGCCGAGGACCTGCTCGGGTGGACGCGCGAGGAGATGCTGGGACGGTCCGCCGTCTCGGTGTTCCCGCCGCATGACGCCGGCTCGGTGGGGCACGGCATCGAGGTGCTCAAGTCCATGCCGCCCGAGTTGCAGGACGCAGACGTCCCCGACGTCTTCACCGTAAAGCTTCCGCTGATCGCACGCGACGGGTCGACCATCATGACCGTCGCGCGCATCTTCGCCGTAGGGGCCGAAGAGACCTTCCGAGTATCTGCGTTCCTTCAGGGTGTGCGACCGGATACGGGGGACGTCTCCGATCCCGCGTCCTCCGATCCCGCGTCCTCCGACAGATTGTTCGACCCACGCACCCGTCTCGCAAGCCGGCACGTCTTCGACCGTCGGGTGAACGTGGCGTTGCGCTCCCTCGACGGCTCCTCGTCGATCGCGGTGTTGGCGATCGCGCTTGATCGCTTCGGCGTGATCAACGACGCCCTCGGCGTCGAACAGGGCGACCTCCTCCTCGCTGAGGTTGCGGACCGGTTGAGCGCCGTGGCCCGGTCGAGAGGTGGGCCGCTCCTCGCGCGTCGAAGCGGTGCCCAATTCCTCGCCTTGTTCCATCGGACCGACGGCCGCGCAGGTGAGGAGGCCGAGAGGTTCGCCGACAGGGTCCTGCGCGCGCTCGCCGCACCTGTGGTGCTCGAGGGCCAGGAAGTCTTCCTCACGGCGTCGGTCGGCGTCCATGCGACCCGGCGATCGGACGACGATGCCTCCACGCTCGTCTCGAATGCGGCGACGGCTGCCTACGAGAGCGCGAGGGCAGGCGGCGGACAGATCCGTGAGTTCGACGCGGCGATGCGGGAGGGCACCGTGGAGCGCCTGATGACGGAGAGCGCGCTCCACCATGCACTCGAGCGCGGCGAGCTCGGATGCGTCTACCAGCCGCTCGTCCACGTGGCGAGCTCGTCGGCCGTCGGCGTGGAAGCGCTCGTCCGCTGGTGCCACCCCGCGCTCGGCACGGTCGAGCCGGACCGGTTCATCCCCGTCGCCGAGGAGAGCGGGCTCATCGTGCCGATCGGCGCATGGGTCCTCGAGGAGGCCTGCCGCCAGCTCGCGCTCTGGCGGGCTCGGCGGTCGTGCTCGTTCGGCTCGATGGCGGTGAACCTCTCCGCCCGCCAGTTCGACGACCCCGGGCTCGTCGACCTCGTGCGCCGAGCACTCGATCGTGGCCGGCTGCCGGCGAGCTCACTCGTTTGCGAGATCACCGAGAGCACCCTGATGCGCCATGCGGAGACGTCGCTCGCGGTGCTGCGCGCACTCAAGGCGGTCGGCGTCGTCATCGCCATCGACGACTTCGGGACGGGGTACTCCTCGCTGAACTACCTGCGGCACTTCCCGGTCGACATGTTGAAGATCGACAAGTGTTTCGTCCAGAGCATCGGGGAACCCGACAGCGTCAAGATCGTCTCAGCCATCGTGAACCTCGGTCACGAGCTCGGCATGACCGTCGTGGCGGAGGGGGTAGAGACCGCCGTCCAAGCACAACAGCTGAGACGGTTCGGGTGCGATCTCGCACAGGGGCTGTGGTACGCGCCGCCTCTCAGCGTGGCGGAAGTCGTCCGCAGTCAGCTCCTTCGCCGCGAGGCATAGCGCGTCACCCGCAAGGGAAGCCGAGCCTCGAGCGAGAGCATGCCTGCCGTGCCGTCGTCTGTCGCCGCCGCCGCCTGTGGCCGCCGCCGCCTGTGGCCGCCGCCGTCGGGGAGGGGGGATTCGAACCCCCGGCCTCGTGCACCCAAAGCACGTGCGCTACCAGGCTGCGCCACTCCCCGGCCGTCGCGACACCCGAGCCGCGACCCTTCAGCCTACGTCAGGGTTCAAGCCTTCTTGCCGAGGATCCTGTTCATCTTCGTGCCGCAGACGGGGCACGACCCCTGTGCGGCACGCCGGCCGTTCGCCAGCTCGACCTCCTGTCCGTCGAAGGTCCGCTTCTCCCGGCACTTCACGCAGTACCCCTCGTAGTCCGCCATCGGGTAGCTCCTCTCTCGTCTCTGGACCTCGGGCGCGAAACCACACGGCGGGCGTGCTCCGCATGCGCCGTCCCCCCGGGTCCTGGCGCGCAAGCTAGCCGCCACGGTCTGGACGTTGGGGGATGGAGCTGCACCGGGCCCCGGCACGTCGGAGGCGTGCCGCCCCGCCCCGCGGGCGACGGCACGGCGCGAGGGCGAGGAGACGGGCCGGTAGAGTGAGGAACCCATGCGAGCCACCTCAGAAGCGGTCGAAGGCAACAAGGTCCGCCTGTCGGTGGAAGTCGACGAGGCGGAAGTCGACGACGTGCTCGGCGAGGCGATCCGGACGCTGTCCCGTCAGGCCCGCGTGCCGGGCTTTCGTCCAGGCAAGGTGCCGCGCCAAGTGCTCGAGGCTCGCATGGGGGGCGCCGTCGCGCTCCGGACCGAGGCGCTGCGCGAGGCGATCCCCGGTTTCTACGCCCGCGCGCTCGCCGAGGCCGAGATCGACCCGATCTCTCCACCGGAGATCGACATCACGTCGGGCAAGGAGGATGGCGCGTTGGCGTTCGACGCCCTCGTGCAGGTGCGACCGGTCGTCCCGATCCCCGGGTACGCAGGCTTGAAGGTGACCGTCCCGTCCCCGGCGGTCTCCGAGGCGGAAGTCGACGCGCAAATCGACCGGCTACGCGACACCGACGCCGAGCTCGTCGAGGTGGACCGCCCGGCGAGGGACGGTGACCACGTCACGATCGACGTCCACGGGACGATTCCCGGTGGCGAGGAGGTCGTGGCCGCGGACGATCTTCTCTACGAAGTGGGGAGCGGCCGGATCGTGGCGGCGCTCGACGCACAGCTCCGTGGTGCCAAGGTCGGTGACGTCCTCGGTTTCAGCGCGAACGTCCCGGGCACGCCCCCGCAACAAGATCGCGAGGTCGCCTTCCGCGTGCTCGTGAAAGAGGTGAAGGAGAAGAGGCTCCCCCCGGTCACCGACGAGTGGGCCGCAGATGCGTCGGAGTTCTCCACGGTCGACGAACTCCGTCAGGATCTTCGTGAACGGATGGCGCGTGTGAAGCTCGTCCAGGCTCAGCTGGCGCTCCGCCAGGGCGCGCTCGCGGCACTTGCGGAGCTGGTCGAGGACGACCGGGTGCCCGAAGTGCTCGTCGAGGAGGAATTGCGACAGCGGCTTCAGGACCTCGGGCACCGTCTGGAACATCAAGGGATCGGTGTCGGGCAGTTCCTCGAGCTGACCGGGCAGAGCGAGGACGAGCTGCTCGCCGGCCTCCGCGTCGAAGCGCGCGAGGCCGTGAAGAGCGACCTCGCCCTGCGCTCGATCGCGGACGAAGAGTCCCTCGAGGTCACCGACGAGGAGCTCGAGTCGGAGATCGACGCGATGGCGTCGAGGTTGCGGCTCGAACCTGCGGTCGTCCGAGAGCGGCTCACGCGCGCAGGCCGGATCGCCGCGGTACGCTCGGAGCAGCGGAAGGCCAAAGCGCTCAGCTGGCTCCTGGACCACGTGGAGGTCGTCGACGAGGAGGGCGCCCCGGTCTCCCGGGACGACCTGCGAGTGGACCAGAGCACGGAGGCGACAGCTTCCGCCGGCGGCCCGGAGGAGGGCGTGGGGGGCATCGGCGACGGTGCTGCGGACGTGGTGTCGGAGCAGGCGGCGGCGGCCGAGCCCGTCGCCGTCGTGACGAACGGGGAGATCGAGGCGTGAGCGCATCGCAAGACGACAGGTTGCGCGCCAGGAACTACCTGGTACCCACGGTGGTGGAGCAGTCCAACCGAGGAGAGCGCGCGTACGACCTCTACTCGCGCCTCTTGCGGGAGCGCATCATCTTCCTCGGCACGCCCATCGACGACACGGTCGCGAACCTGGTGTGTGCGCAGCTCCTCTTCCTCGAGTCCGAGGAACCCGACAAGGACATCCACCTCTACATCAATTCGCCCGGCGGAGACATCACTGCGCTCTTCGCCATCTACGACACCATGAAGTACATCAAGCCGGACGTGTCGACGTTCTGCTTCGGGCAGGCTGCCTCCGCTGCCGCGGTGCTGCTGGCCGCCGGCGCCCATGGCAAGCGTTTCGCGCTCCCGCACGCACGGATCCTGCTCCACCAGCCTTTCGGGGGCGTCGAGGGCCAGGCCAGCGACATCGAGCTGCAGGCCAGGGAGATCCTGCGGATGCGGGACCTCCTGAACGGGATGCTCGCCGCAGACACGGGACAGCCCTACGAGAAGGTGGGGAAGGACACCGACCGGGACTTCGTGATGACCGCGGAGGAGGCGGTCGGGTACGGCGTGATCGACGAGGTCATCACCGCGCGCGACGCACCAGCGCTCGAAGCGGTGGGCGCCGCGTAAGAATCGGGCGGACCAGCCGGTGGCCGGGGGGCCCCGGAACTGCTGTGGGAACGGCGGGGACAGGCAGAGTCAGGGAAACCGACGGTACCGGTAGTTCGAGCAGAGGAGATCGCAGTGGCGAAGTTCGGCGAGGGGGGGGACCTGGTGAAGTGCAGCTTCTGCGGCAAATCGCAGAAGCAGGTGAAGAAGCTCATCGCCGGCCCCGGGGTTTACATCTGCGACGAATGCATCGACCTCTGCAACGACATCATCGCGGAAGAGCTCACGGAGACCACCGAGCTCAACTTCGAAGATCTCCCGAAGCCACGGGAGATCTTCGACTTTCTGAACGACTACGTCGTCGGCCAGGAGTACGCGAAGAAGATCCTCTCCGTCGCGGTGTACAACCACTACAAGCGTGTGCAGGCGGGAACGCCCACCGACGACGATGCAGTAGAGCTGGCAAAGTCCAACATCCTGCTCCTCGGGCCCACGGGGTGCGGCAAGACGCTGCTCGCGCAGACGCTCGCCCGCATGTTGAACGTGCCCTTCGCCATCGCTGACGCAACCGCCCTCACCGAAGCGGGCTACGTCGGCGAGGACGTCGAGAACATCTTGCTCAAGCTCATCCAGGCCGCCGACTACGACGTCAAACGAGCCGAGACGGGGATCATCTACATCGACGAGATCGACAAGATCGCACGCAAGAGCGAGAACCCCTCGATCACCCGGGACGTCTCGGGGGAGGGGGTGCAGCAGGCGCTCTTGAAGATCCTCGAGGGGACTACGGCGTCGGTGCCACCCCAAGGTGGCCGCAAGCATCCCCACCAGGAGTTCATCCAGATCGACACGACCAACATCCTGTTCATCTGCGGCGGGGCGTTCGCAGGCCTCGACAAGATCATCGAGAGCCGCATCGGACGCAAGGGAATCGGGTTCCGTGCTGAGGTGCGCCAGCGCAGCGAGCGCGACGACACGGAGATCCTCCGACACGTCCTGCCGGAGGACCTCATGAAGTTCGGGCTCATCCCCGAGTTCATCGGTCGCCTCCCGGTGGTGGGCGCGGTCAGCCAGCTCTACAAGGACGCGCTCATCCGGATCCTCGTCGAGCCGAAGAACGCACTCACGCGTCAGTACCAGCGGGTCTTCGCGCTCGACGGCATCGAGCTCGAGTTCGCATCGGACGCGTTGGAGGCCGTCGCGGAGCAAGCGCTGCTGCGAGGAACCGGGGCTCGCGGGTTGCGGGCCATCCTCGAAGAGGTCCTGCTCGACGTGATGTACGACCTTCCGAGCAGAAGTGACGTCGGCAAGTGCGTGGTCGACCGAGCGGTGGTGCTCGACCGGGTGCATCCGACCCTCGTCCCGCTCGGAGAGTCGCCGGTGAAGGCTGCCAGCCGCAGCCGTCGCGCGGCCTCTTGATCGGCTGTACCCAGTACGCAGTGGCGCCGTTCACCTCATTGGAGGACGCGATCGCGTGGCTCGACGGCCACATCGACTTGGAGGCGAAGGTCCCAAGCCGGCGCTCGCTTCCAACGCTCGACCGCATGCGCGAGCTCATGACGATGCTCGGCGACCCCGAGCGCGCGTACCCCGCAATCCATCTGACCGGCACGAACGGCAAGGGCTCGACCGCGGCGATGGCGAGCGCGCTCCTCGGTGCTCGAGGGCTGTCCATCGGCACCTACACGAGCCCGAACCTGGCGAGGGTGAACGAGCGGATCTCGCGCGCGGGGACGCCGATCGACGACGTCTCCTTCAGCGAGGTGCTCCATGCGCTCTCGCTGGTCGAGTCCTCGCTGTCCGACCGCCCGACCCGTTTCGAATTGCTCACGGCCGCTGCGTTCACCTGGTTCGCCGACGTCGCAGTGGACGCCGCCGTCGTGGAGGTGGGCGTCGGTGGGACGTGGGACGCGACCAACGTGATCGATGCGGCGGTCGCGGTGCTCACGAACATCAGCTACGACCACACGGACATCCTCGGGCCCACCCTGGAGGGAATCGCACGCGACAAGGCGGGCATCGTGAAGCCGGGGAGCATCGCCGTGATCGGGGAGGAGGACCCGGACGTCGTGGGGGTGATCCGTTCCGTCGCCGACGAGGCGGGGGCCGCCCAGGTGTGGGTACGCGGAGAGGAGTTCGACTGCACGGCGAACCGGCTCGCGGTCGGTGGCCGTCTGGTGGACCTCAGGACCCCCGGCGCCGTCTACGAGGAGGTCGTCGTGCCGCTGCACGGCGAGCATCAGGGGTTGAACGCAGCGTGCGCCCTGGCAGCGGTCGAGGCGTTCTTCGGGGCGTCGCTGGACCACGACGTCGTGGCGGAGGGGTTTGCCGCGGTGAAGGTGCCGGGACGCCTCGAAGTCGTCGGCCGCAGACCGCTGTGCCTGCTCGACGGAGCCCACAACGTCGCAGGGATGCAGGCGCTCGCGAGCGCGCTGGGTGATTTCGCCGTCGGGGGCACGACCGTGGCCGTCGTCGGGATGCTCACCGGGCGCGACCCCTCGGCGATGCTCGCCCCCCTTGCAGCGCGGGGCGTGCGCCTCCTCGTCGCGTGCGCCCCCCTCTCTTCGAGAGCCCAGTCGGCCGAGAACGTCGCGGAAGCGGCAAGAGCGGCGGGCATGGAGGTGGTCGTGGCGGGTTCCGTCCGGGAGGCCGTGTCGGTCGGCAGGGAGCTCGCCGGCGAGGACGGGCTCGTCGTGATCGCCGGCTCCCTCTACGTGGTCGCCGAGGCGCGTGGGCTCCTGGTCGAGCAACCCGGGCAGGCGGCGAGCGCCCCCCACACCCACTGACCCACCTCGTACCCGTACGGGCCCTCCAGCTCGGGGCGCGCCCCGCCGCCCTCGTCCTCCGAGGATCTCGGGTGGT
>JASHUY010000113.1 GCA_030039755.1 Acidimicrobiales bacterium | reverse complement strand
GTCCGCCGGGTCCGCCGTGACCGCCCGGCTCACGGGCCGGGAGCCGAGTCGTAGCGGTAACCGAAGCCGCGCACGGTGCGCAACGGGCAGTCCTCCGACTCCCATCCGAGCTTGCGGCGGAGGCGCAGCACGGCGTACTTCACGCGCGTCGGTCCGAGCCCGGCGCCCTCACCCCACGCGAGCTCGACGAGCTGGTCGGCCGACAGCACCTCGTCGGCGTGACGCACGAGCGCCGAGAGCAGTCGGTACTCGGTGGGGGTGAGCGGCACCGGGACGTCGTCGAGGTGCACCTGCTGACGGACGAAGTCCACCCGGAGGTGGCCGTCGTCGAACCCCGCACGGTGGGCCGTCGACGGCATGCGCCGACGCAGCGCGTGGAGGCGTGCCAGCAGCTCGACGTGGCTGAACGGCTTCGTCAGGTAGTCGTCGGCGCCCGACTTGAGGCCCCGGACCTTCTCGGCCTCCGCCGAGCGGGCCGTGAGCACGAGGACCGGCGCGTCGCTCAAGTCGCGCAGCCTCGAGAGGACCTCGAGGCCGTCGAGGTCCGGGAGCGCGAGGTCCAGGATGACCACGTCAGGGCGTGTCTCGTGGAAGGTGCGCAGCCCCTCACGCGCCGTCGCCGCCTCCTGCACGCGGTAACCCTCGCGGTTGAGCAGCGTGCGCAGCAGCGCGCGGATGTCCGGGTCGTCCTCGATCGCGAGGACCGTCCCCCTGTCGAGACTCCGCTCCACGGCCGGCACCCCCCGGTACGGAGATACCCTCTGGCAGGATATTACCCGCCGGTTGCAACGAGAGAGGTCGGGGATCCCGGGGCTGGCGGCGCGCCGCCCCGGTAGGCGGGAGGTTGTATCGTAGCCGTTCCGTGCGGGTAATCCAGCTTGACTACATCTGCCCGAGGGGGTGGTCCGAATGACCGGTGCGCTCTTCGCACTGCTGGCCGCGTCGTCGAGCAAGTCGACGAGTAGCAGCGGGAGCACCACCTTCATCGTGTTCCTGGTGCTGATCGCGCTCGTCGGCTACTTCCTGCTCATCCGTCCGCAGAAGCAGAAGCAGCGGCGCCAGCGGGAGCAGCAGTCCGCCATCGGGGTGGGCGACGAGGTCGTGACCGTGGGGGGCATCGTCGGCAAGGTGATCGCGGTGGACGCCGACCGGGTGACGATCCTGTCGGGAGGCGACACGGTCGGCTTCCCGGCTCTCGGGAACGAGCCGACGCGGCTCGTCCTCGTGCGGAACGCGATCGCACGGAAGATCGAGCCGGCGTACCCCGAAACGCCGAGCGACGTGCCCGACGACGACATCGACCCCGACGGGACGGACGGCCCCCAGAGCTTCAACGGCCACCTGAACGGGCACGACGGCGCGCTCGACGGCAGCCACGACGAGGATGCCGAGAGCGAGAGCGAGGACACGACCTCGTGAGCCCCCCGTCGTCGCGTGCGCAAGCACGACGGCAGCGGGCATTGGTGATCAGCCTGGCGATCGTCATCGTGATCGCGGTGGGTTCGCTCGCCGGGACCCTCGCCGCGCACTGGTCTCCGCGCCTCGGGCTCGACCTCGACGGCGGCTTGTCGGTCGTCTACAAACCGGCGCGCAAGGTGTCGAAGACAGACCTGAACCAGACGGTGACCATCCTCACGGACCGCGTGAACGGCCTCGGCGTTTCCGGGGCGACAGTGGGGACGCAGGGCGGCGACATCATCGTGCAGGTGCCGGGCGTGAAGAACGGCGAGCAGATCCTGAAGACGATCGGTCAGACGGCGCAGCTGTATTTCCGCCCCGCGCTGTGCCGCGTGCCCGAGTTCGTCGGCACACACTCGAAGTCGGCGAAGCCGGCCAGCACGCCCCTTCCGTCCTGCACTGCCTCGAGCGAGCTGACCGAGTCGAACCTCGGCGTGAGCCCGGAGTCCGGCACAACATTCCACGAGAACACAGTCCCCGACGACACCGCGCTGGCCGATTACCCCAGCACGAAGCCGACAAAGGACCTCAAGACAAAGACCGTCCTGCTGCCGACCATCAAAGGCACAGGCGACGTGCGCTACCTGCTCGGCCCCGCGCCCCTCACGGGGCACGCCGTCGCCAGGGCCACCGCCGAGCAGAACGACGTGGGCGCCTGGGTCGTGGACTACACACTCACGTCGAAGGGCTCCCCAGCGTGGGACAGCCTCGCGCAGAAGTACTTCCACCAGATCATCGCCATCGAGCTCGACGGGGTGATCTACTCGGCGCCGATCATCCAGCCTTCCCAGTCGTCCTTCTCGTCCTTCGACGGCAAGGGCGAGATCTCGGGTCATCTCACCGAGACACAGGCGAAGACGCTCGCGCTCGCCATGCAGTTCGGCTCCCTCCCGGTCCGGCTGATCGCCCAGACAACCAAGACGGTCTCGCCCACCCTCGGCCACTCCGCGCTCATCGCCGGTCTCGGCGCGGGCCTGGCGGGCCTCCTGCTCGTGCTGCTCTACACGATCGTGTACTACCGGCTGCTCGGCATCGTCGTGTTCAGCGGTCTCGCGGTGACCGCGGCGTTGCTGTGGGCGATCATCTCGGCGCTCGGCCACACCTCGGTGGCGCCGAGCTTCGACCTCGCGGGCGTGACGGGAGTGATCGTGTCCATCGGGATCACGGTCGACTCCTATATCGTGTACTTCGAACGATTGAAAGACGAGACCAGAGCGGGGCGCACCGTGCGGACCAGCGTGGACCGCGGCTTCCGGAGCGCGTGGCGCACCGTGCTCGCGGCCGACACCGTCTCACTCGGAGCTGCCGTGGTGCTGTTCTTCGTGGCGGTGGGCGAGGTGAAGGGGTTCGCGTTCTTCCTGGGCCTCTCGACCCTGATGGACATCTTCATGACGTACTTCTTCACCCGACCGCTCGTCGCGCTGCTCGGCCGTAACGAACGGCTCACGGGCGCGGGGCGGATGGGCATGTCGAGGGGCCTCGCGGTGAGCTCGGACTCCGGGGTGGCTTGAGCGCCATGAGCACGGACGACGGCACGCACGGCCCCGGGGACGACGACGGCGACGCCGAGGACCTGGGCACAGGCGATCTCGACGACGTCGACAGCTTCGACGACCTGTCGGACGAGTCGTCGCACGAGGCCGAGGCCGGGGAGCCCGGCGACGACGGCGTCACCGAAGAAGAGCTCGTCGAAGACGAGGTGGAGCGGCTCGCCGCCCGGGCGCCCGCACCTCGCGGGCAGCGGCGCGTCGGCCCGTTCCGCCGCCTCTACCGCGGGGAGACCTCGTTCGACTTCGTCAACCGGCGCAGGTGGTGGTTCACCATCTCCTCGGTCATCATCCTGGCGGGCATCGCGTCGCTCGGCGTCCGGGGGCTGAACCTCGGCATCACATTCAAGGGAGGCGACGCCTGGACCGTGAAGGGTCCGGGCATCAGCCAGTCGAAGGCGGTGAGCGCAGTCGAGGCCGCGGGACTGAGCCAGCCGACCGTCGAGCTCATCGGGACCGGGAGCCTCCAGGAGATCCGGGTCACCGCCGACCTGAACAACCTCGGCACATCCGCGCGCCAGGCGGAGATCACACGGGTCAGCACGGCCCTCGCGAAGCTGACCAAGCAGACAAAGAACGCGGTGTCGGTCACAACGGTCGGCCCCACGTGGGGAGGACAGGTCACCCAGAAGGCGGTGATCGCGCTCGTCGTCTTCCTGGTCCTCGTCGCCGTGTACATCAGCCTCCGGTTCGAGCCCAAGATGGCGGCCGCCGCGTTCGTCGCGCTGCTCCACGACCTTCTCGTGACGGCCGGGGTCTACTCGCTCGCCGGGTTCCAGGTGACCCCGGACACGGTGATCGCGGTGCTCACCATCCTCGGGTACTCGCTCTACGACACCGTCGTCGTGTTCGACCGCGTCCGCGACAACACCAAGGGGCTCGGGGCCACCGGGCGGATGACCTACTCGGAGATGGTCAACCTCTCCATGAACCAGACCCTGGCGAGGTCGATCAACACCTCGTTGGTCGCGATCCTGCCGGTGCTCTCGGTGCTGCTCATCGGCGCCGAGATCCTCGGCGCGACCACCCTCCAGAACTACGGCCTCGCTCTGTTCGTCGGGCTGTGCTCCGGTGCCTACTCGTCGATCTTCATCGCCTCACCGATCCTGGCCTGGCTGAAGGAGCGCGAGCCCCGCTACATGGCCATCCGCCAGCGCATCGAGTCGAAGGGCGAGCGGCTCGGGCTCCTCACGCCGAAGGCGGCGGCGGCACTGCTCGGCGCATCCGCCGGGGGTGGGGCCGCCAGGATCTCGCGCGAGGCCGCGGTCCGCGCGATCCGCCCGGGTCAGGGCCGCACCGGCCGGCGTCCGGCGGTGCAGACGCACGGGGCGCAGACGCGGGGGGCGGCAACGGTGACCCTCGATCCCGGGGTGCCGGCTCAGGCCGGCAACGGCGCGTCCGGCTCCGGCGGGGCGTCGCGTGCGGGGGCGAGGCCTCAGCGACCTCAGCAGCGCCCGTCACCGGCCCGGCGCCAGGCTTCGCGCTCACGCAAGGGGGGAAAGGGAAAGCGGCGCCGGTAGCAGGAGGTCCTCGCACCGGGTCGTGACCTCGATCCGAGTAGTTTGAAGGGATGGTGACGCTGGCAGCCGTCGGCGGCGGGGATGCCGCCAACGCGGAGCCCGGGCGCCTCGGCGAGTTGCTGGACCCGGTGCTCCGGATCTTCTGCGCCCGCCATCCGGACGCTGACGTCGCGCCCATCCTCCACGCCGCCCGAATGGCGGCGGACGCCCACGAGGGCCAGTTCCGGAAGTCGGGTGAGCCCTACGTGACCCACCCGATCGCCGTGGCGGGGATCGTCGCCGAGCTCGGGCTCGACACCCCCTCGGTCGCGGCAGCGCTCCTCCACGACGCGGTCGAGGACGCGGGGCTCGCGCTCGAGGTGCTGGGCGCCGAGCTGGGGCCTGTCGTCGCGGCGATCGTCGACGGGGTGACCAAGCTCGACCGGCTCCAGTTCGACTCGAAGGAGCAGCAGCAGGCCGCCACCATCCGCAAGATGCTGCTCGCGATGGCGAGCGACTGGCGGGTGCTGCTCATCAAGCTCGCCGACCGGCTCCACAACATGCGCACCCTCGCGGTCATGCCCGAGTGGAAGCAGCGGCGGATCGCGACCGAGACGTTCGACGTCTACGCGCCCTTGGCACACCGCCTCGGCGTCCAGCAGGTCCGCTGGCAGCTCGAGGACCTCGCGTTCGCGACCCTGCACCCGAGGCGCTACGCCGAGATCGAGCAGATGGTCGCGGTCCGAGCCCCCCAGCGTGAGGAGTACGTCGCGCGCGTCCTCGTCTCGGTGCGCGAACGGCTCGCCGCGGCGGGGATCGAGGCAGAGGTGACGGGCCGGCCGAAGCACCTCTGGAGCATCTACGAGAAGATGGTGGTGAGGGGCAAGGAGTTCGACGACATCCACGACCTCGTCGGGATGCGTGTCGTCGTGGCGAGCGAGAA
>JASHUY010000112.1 GCA_030039755.1 Acidimicrobiales bacterium | reverse complement strand
ATGCCCTGGGGATCAAGGAGACGCCTGCACCCGGCGCGATCACGAGGGCTTCAAGTTTCAGTACCGTTATGAACATGGGTTCTGGGGCATGGACGTTGCGATCCCGCGTGGTGGCCATCGGTGCAGCTGGAGCGGTGCTGGGCGTGCTCGGTGTTGGCTGGAGTGGGGCGTCGGCATGGGCGTCCTCGCGCTCCCCTGCCGCCTCGCAAGGGAGGTCAGGCCTGCAGGTCGCCCACCGCGGGCCGGCGCTTCCGGTCATCGGGAACGCGACCAACCTGAAGCTCGAGCCGGTGGTCTACGCGAGCAAGGGGACCCCGCCGAAGAAGCTCGAGGTGAAGAACCTGGTGGTCGGGAGCGGTGCAGTCGTCACGAGCTCGAGCACGGTCAAGGTCATGTACGTCGGCGCGGACTACAAGACCGGGAAGGACTTCACACAGGCCACCTGGGCGGAGAAGCGCCCGACGACATTTCCACTCAGCGGGGTGGTGCGGGGCTTCGCCGAGGGACTCATCGGGATGAAGGTGGGGGGCCGCCGGGAGATCGTGATCCCGCCCAGTCTCGGCTACGGCGACCAGAGCGCAGGGCCGATCAAGGCGAACGAGACCCTCGTCTTCGTGGTCGACCTGAAGGGCGTGAGCAAGACCGTCAGCGGCTAGCGCTAACTCGCGCCGCCGCGGCCGGCGTTTGCGAGGAGCGTCGCCGGCTCCGAGTCGTGGCGTCGCCGGAGACGGACGGCTGGGCGTCCCGGCGGCGAAGCTCGGTTTCGACGGCTCGGTGGTGACGCCGCTCGCTGGCGAGCTCGGTCCGGAGCCGGGCGAGCTCCTCCCTCGCCTCTTCGAGGCGGGCGGTGGCCTGGCGCGCCTGCTCCTCCGCGCGAGCCACGCGGACCTCGAGCCCGAGGGTGGCTGTCGAGCGCTCCGCGACCAGCTGCTGCGCGCGCAGCGCGTGCTCTTCAGCCTGATCCGCCGCGCCCAGGGCACCGGCGAGACGCCGGCGAAGCTCGTCGAGCTCCGCGCTCAGCTGCTCGACGTCGGCCGCGTGGGCCGCACGCTGCGCCTGGAGGATGGACTCGGCGCGCTCGGCATCTTCGTGGTGACCGAGGAGCTCGTGCTCCAGCTCCGCTCGTGCGCCGTCGAGTGCGCCGGAGAGCTCCTCCAAGGCTCTGGCGTGCTCGGCCCGATCGCGGGACACCTCCTCCAACGCCGACTGCCACTCCCCCTGCTCGCGTGCGAGTTGGTCCCGGGCTGCGGCGGCGTGGCGCGCCGCGTCCGCAGCCACCTGCTGGGCACGAAGCACCTCTGCGGTCGCCTCTGCACGGGCCGCGGCGACGAGCGCCTCGTCGCGCGGGGCGGCCGTCCGGGCCCGCTCGACACCGGCGAGCGCGGCGCGGAGCAACGTGCAGACCTTCTCCAGCTCCCCGTCGCCGGCTGAGACCGGTGTCCCGCCCTCCGCGGGTGTCTGAGCCGACCGAAGCCGATGCCGACGGGCTTCGGCGCGGTGGGAGTCCGAGCAGTAGAGGCGAGGCCGCCCGCCGCCGGACCGTTGCACGACGGGGACCTCGCACCCGTCGAGCGCACATGCAACCCGGCGTTCCGGCGTGTTTTGCGCCACACCGAAATGGTAACGCGAAACTGGTATCGATTGCTGGATACTGCTCATAGGCGACTGCTCCACCCGCTCCCGACGGTGCTCCCGGACGACGTGGCCGGTCTGGCCGACGTGGCCGGTGTGGCCGACGGGCCGGCCTGGCCGGCGTGGCCGGGGTCGCGCCGACGGTCACGGCGGGTCTTGACCGGAGCCGCAACACCTTCCCGGGTGCGCGTGAGCGTGTGACAGGGAAAGATGGAGACATGACCGCAGCTGAGGAGATCATCGACGTCATCGTGGAGATCCCCGCGGGGAGCCGCAACAAGTACGAGTACGACCACGAGCGGCATCTGATCCGTCTCGACCGCAGGCTCGCGACCGCGACCGCGTACCCCACCGACTACGGGTTCGTCCCGGACACGCTCGCGCTCGACGGCGACCCGCTGGACGCCCTCGTGATCCTCGACGACCCGACGTTCCCGGGCTGCCTCGTACGGGTACGCGTCATCGGGGTGTTCCAGATGAAGGACGAGGCCGGACCTGACGCGAAGCTCCTCACGGTGCTGGAGCACGATCCCATGCGGACAAGCACCCACGACGTCTCGGACCTCCCCCCGCACCTGCTGGACGAGATCGCGCACTTCTTCCGCGTGTACAAGGCACTCGAGCCGGGCAAGGCGACCGAGACGATCGGTTTCGACGGTCGCGAGGCGGCGGTGGCGGAGTTGCGCTCGTCGCGCGATCGCTACCGCGCACGTGCAGACCACTGAGCTGCAGCCGGCGCATCCGATTGCGGCCGCCCCTAGCGCGTGGTGGGTAGCCGGCAGCCCCGGGTTCCGATCCAATCCGCAGGTGTGCGCAGGGTCGGCCGTGCGCAACCTTGCACGGGCCTCGACAGCCCGCCGCCGGCAGTTGCGTTCCACCCGCGCGCCCGAAGCGATAGCGTGACCGCCGCATGCCCAGGCGCATCGAGATCGAGCTGACCAGCCGTACCGGCGACGGTGCGTTCACCTGGCGCGCCGCGGGTGCGAAACAGCCGAAGGGCACGGTGCCGATCCAGCTCCTGCCGGAGGGCGTGGCCGTGGGTGACGTCGTGCGGGCGGAGGTGGAAACCGGGCTCGAGGGCCTGGAGGTCGTCGCGGTAGTCCCGCGGCACGAGAAGACCGACGACGCTCCGTCGAATCGCATCGAGATCCTCGGCACGCCGCGTCGCGGGCCGGATGTCTTGGTGAGCTACGCGGCTGGCCGGCCGCGGCGCGACCGCGACGACGGGGACCGCCCCGGCGCCCGTCGCGGCCGCGACACGACAGGACATGCTCCGCGCGCCAGGCGCGGCCCGGGTGACGCGCCGAGCGAGGTGCGGCCCGGCCGCGGGCGTCGTGAACGCACGAACGGTGACGGGACGCGCACCCGAAGCCGAAGTGACGAGCGCGCGCCGCGTCCGGAGCGGAATGGCGCGGCGCGGGACGGCGCAGCGCGGAACACGGCGCGGGACGGCGTTGCGCGAGACAGCGCGGCGCGGAACGGCGTAGCGCGGAACGCGGCGCGAGACGGCGAGGTGCGAGACGGCGCGGTGCGAGACGGCGCGGTGCGAGACGGCGCAGCACACGCCGGGCGTGACGACCGCCGCGCGGGACGTCCGGATCGGCGCGACCCGGCGCTCGCACGACGCGAGCGGCGACCGACCGTCTCCACCACCCATCGCAACGGCATGCTCGCCACCCTCGGCCCCCAGGAGCTCCCGATCGCCGAGCAGCTTCTCCGCGGGGGGATCCCGGCCGTGCGACAGGCGCTCACCGAGCAGTACGGCGCCCGTACCGTGGACGCGGCGGCCCAGGCCAACCGCGATGCGGTGCTCGCCGTCGCGGAGCAGCTTCTCCCCCGGGTGAACCTCGCGAGCTGGAAGGACCGTGCCGCCTCGGCGCAGAGCGCGGGCAAGGAGCTGCGGCTCCGAGACCTCCGAGCAGTGGTCACGTCGGCGCGCACCGTGACGCTGGACGACGAAGCGCGGACCATCGCCCGTGCGCTCCAGGAGCTGCTGGACCAGAGGGTGCGCGCGTTGCGTGACGAGTGGGTCAACCGAATGCAAAAGGCGCTCGAGGATGGACGTGTGGCGGACGCCGTGCGCGTCTCGGCACGCGCGCCGGAGCCTGCGACGCGGCTCCCCGCCGAGCTCGCCGTCCGGCTCGCCGATGCCGCGGGCCAGGCCATGACGTCCGAGACGTCGGCGTCCGAGTGGATGGCGCTGCTGGGCGCGGTCGTCGAGTCGCCGGTGCGCCGGAACGTGAAGCCCCGCGGGATCCCGGAGGACGAGCAGGCGAAGAACGCGGCGTTGCGCGCCGCCGGCCTCGTGCCGGAGCTCGCCAAACTCCTCGGCCTTCGGATCCCCCCACCCCCACCTCGCCGGCCCCTGAGCGGTGGGCCGGGCGTCATGGCAGCCGGCGGTGCAAGACAAGCAAGCGCGCGCTGAGCCCCTGCGATTCGAAGAGCTGCTTGGTCACGCGATCACCTGGTAGCGCGGGAGCGTCGACGGCGACGCACCCCGAAGCGGTGAACCAGCGAACGAGGGACTCCGCCAGCGCGCTGCCGACTCCCACACCCCGGGCGTCCGCCTCGACGTAGCAGCAGTCGATCGCGCCCACCCGTTCGCTGCCGCGCACCGTCACGTGTCCCGCACCCAGACCGACGACGACTTGGTCGAGCGTGCCCGCGAGCAGCATTCGTTCGGTGCCGGTCCAGTGCTCGACGAGCCAGCGTTCGCCCACGGGCAGCGGCGGCGGGGGCAACGCGCACCCGACGAGGAGCTCCCGGCCGCCACGGAGCGCGAAGGCCCGGTCTCGAGCTTCTTCGAGCAACCGGGCGCACGCCGGGAAGTCACCCTGCAGCGCCGGGCGCGCCGCCTCCACCGGTGGGCGGCCCTCAGCCCGAGTTGTCGCCGTTGGAGCTGGCCCCCGGCCTGGGTCCCTGACCGGCGGACCCGTCCGGCCTCGCGGGACCGCCCATCGGCCGGTCCTGGGCCGGGGTGCCGAGCAGCTGCTCCGCGCGGTGCAGGATCGTGCGCCGCCCCCGGGTCGCACGCTCGTGCCGGACGACCGCCCGTAGCTCCTCGTGGCCGAGCCCGTCGAGGCGGCGGACGACCTGCGAAGCCGCCAGGATGTCGTAGTCAGGGATGGCGCGGTCGACCTCGGAATCTCGTGGAGCCGGCGCCGGGCGGGGCCTGGGTGCGGCGGGCTCGCGCTTCGGCTCCCGATGGTGCTCGCGCTGGCTGGACCCCGACCGACCGGTGCCGGAGCGACCGGGGGGGCGTTGCCCGGTCCCGCCGTCCGGTGCCACCCCGAAGAGGTCGCGGCTCCCCCCGGCGAGCGACTCGAACTGGTCCTTCAGCTGACGCCAGCCGAGGTCGACCACGAAGCGGCCGACCACCTTGGCGTTGTGCAGTTCCTGATCCACGCGCGCACGGCCCTTCGCGACGGTCTCGGGCGCGTCGTCGAGGGCGGCGAGGACCGCGCCCGCCGGCAGGTACACGAACAGGTCGAGCGCACGCTCGGCGACCGACCGGGACCCTACGGGATCACCAGGCGACGGAGAGTGCCCGGACGACCGTGACCGTGATCGTGATCGTGACTGAGACCCGGACCCAGACTGATACCCGGACCCGGACTCAGACCCAGACCCAGACTCAGACGCAGTCACGGCAGAGCATCTTCTTTTTGTCCGCGAGCTGGCTCGGATGCTTCACGAGGAAGCAGGAGCGGCACACGAACTCGTTCGGCTGCTTCGGCAGCACCCGCTCCCCCATCTCCGTGCGATCCTCGACGTCGGTCCCGTCCTCGTCGTCGTCGGGCTCGTCGTCCGCCACGACGAGCCGCTCCTTCAAGATCACGTCGAGGCTGGCCTCCACGTCCTCCTCATCGTCCTCGTCCTCGTCCTCGTCCTCGGCCTCTTCGGTGGAACGCTCCGCCGTGTCGACCGACCCATCCTCGTCCTTTACTTCGTCGTCGTCGTCCCCGACCTCCCCGACCTCCCCGTCGTCGAGGTCGTCGCCGTCCCCGCCGATGTCGCCGAGATCGTCGAGATCCTCGTCGATGTCCTCGTCCAGCTCGTCGGCGTCGCCGTCGTCGTCGATTTCGAGGTCTTCGTCGAGGTCATCGAGGTCGTCTGGGATCGTGACGTCGTCCAGGTCGTCTGGCATGGCCGCCTTTCGCCGCGAATGTGCCGCGGCAGCATAGACGTTGGTCTCGCGCGGTCGAGCGATGGCGTTCAGTGGAAATTGGGGGATCTGAGCTGGGAAAACAGGCGGTCGGGCCCGGGAGTCTTTGGCGCCGTCTCGCCACCGGTGGGGCCTTTGCCCCCCGGGCGGGCCGTTCTCTACTCGACTCCCAGGGCCTCGCTCCGCCTCTCACAGCATCCCCCCCGCCGCGACCCCGGCCCCCAAGCCGGGCCGCCCTTCGGGGCGACTGGGACTGCGCCGTACCCTAGACAGTTCTCGGCGCGCGCTCAAGGGGATTGTCGGCCGGGCGACCAGGGGGAACGGTGATCGCTCCTGGTCAGCGGAGTGCCGTCGACGCGACTTTTTCGGTCTTTTTCAGCCTTGTGCGCGGCTTGCGTGCGCGCGCCTGGCTTCGGCACGCCGTTCGGCGTCGAGCCGCTCGAGCTCAGCCGGCGTGTGGTCGACGTGCAGCATTGACGACGCGATCTCGCGGTGCCCCGCCTCCTGGGCGATGAGCCGGTGCATCTCCTGCGCGACGCGACGGTACGCAGGGTGACCTTGCGTGCCCGAGCGCAGCTCGACGACGTGCATCGCCTCGCGCGCGTTCAACTGCATCACGTAGCGCAAACGGAACGCGAGCGCGACCGCGTACTGAGCCTGTTCGGGGAACGCCGCCGCGAGCGCGTCGTGCAACGCGTGGGAGCGTTCCATCACTTCGGTGAACGCCCGCGACTCGCCAGCCTCGGCGACGAGCTCAGGGAGATCGAACCCGAGCTCGGTCGACAGCGGTTGCCACTCGATCGTGAGGATGCGGTGGCGCTGCAGGTCCCGGAAGGCGCCGTAGTCGGTGACCAACTCGAAGCGGTAGTCCGTCCGCTCGAAGGCTCGACCGGGGCGGTGTCGGCGGTTCTTTCGCTCGCCGACGTACGCCTCGAAGAGCGCGCGCCGGTCGTCGGCGGAGAGGTCTCGCACCCGGGCGAGCGCCTCTCGCTCGGAAACGCCGCTGTCGCGGAAGCAGATGGCGGCGAGCACCTTGTCCTCGCCCTCCGGGTCGAAATCAAGGAGGTGCACCTCGGGGCCACCAGGGCCACCAGGGCCACCAGGGCCACTTCCCGGGCTCCCTGCACCCCCAGGGCCCCCCGCACCAACCGCACCAACCGCACCGACCGCACCCCCACGGCGACGGCCCCTTCCCCCCGAGCCGGTCCCTTGGGGCCACAGCCGCTCGACCACCCTGGCGGTGTCGTCCCGGGTGGCCGAGAGGTAGGCGGACCACTCCCCTCCCCGGTCCGGCACGTCCACGCGCTGGAGGAAGGACGGGATGACCTTACGAAGCTCGGTGAGCATCATCGCCCCGTACGTGCGGACCTCGGGCAGCGGATGGGCGGCCATGCGGAGGAGCAGGCTTTCGTAGGCTTGGCCGTCGCCGTAGATGCCCACGTTCGAGAGGGAGGCGGCCGGGAGGAGGCCGCGGGCGGCGTCCAGCGCCTTCGCCTTCAGCGCTTGGCGGTGGACGAAGTCCGAGTCGCCGGGGTCTCGCGGGTAGCGCGTCCCGAGCCACGAGACGAGACGCTGGAGGAGCGCCCCGTAGCTGTCGAACATCCGGTCCAAGTCGCCCACATAACGCGCGCCGAGCACCGACTCGAGGATCTCGGGCGGCCGGTAGTAGCGGTAGTGGCCGCTCGGGAGGCGCTGGTCGTAGGCGACGTAGCGCGTCGACTGCTCGAGGTACGCCATCAGCCGCCCGCGCTCGAGCACCTTCGTGAGGACGTTCGACGCCTGCTCGCACGCGAGGTGCACGCCGCCGAGCTGGGCGACGGAGTCGTCGCCGTACTCGAAGAACACACGCTCGTACAGGTTCTCGGCGCGCCGCAGCCCGACGGTGGCGTCGATCGACGAGTCGCCCGAGACGTCGAGCTCTCCGACGAACTCGTCAAGGAAGAGGCGCCGAAGGCTCTTCGCCGACCGGGAGTAGCGGGCGAACAACGCGCCCTTCACGACCTCGGGGAGGTTGACCAGCGCGAAGACCGGGAGGTCGAGGTTGGTCACGTAGCGGCGCAGGACGGCCTGCTCTTCCGGCGTGAATTCCTCGGGGAGGTAGGGCGCCATGGCCCGGCCAAGGTTATGCCGCCACCCCGCGAAGGTGGCGGACCTCGGCGCGGGGGCGGACGACCTGCGCTGCGTGGGTGACCCCCTCCCTCGCCCTCAGTCCGACAAGTCGGGGGCGCCCCCCGCCGCCACGACGTCGCGCCGCAACAGGCGCATCGCGGCGTCCGCGGCGGCGCACGTGGAGGGGTCCGAGGCGACCGTGGCGACCTGCCCGACGAGGTCCACCAGCTGCTTCACGGTCCGCACGAAGTCCCCCGGCGCGATCTCCCCCACGTCTTGGGACGCGACCTCGAGCACCGTGCCGAAGGAGGCGCCACGGGCCCAGGAGGCCACCGCGCCGGCGAGCCCGTGCTCGGGTTGGCGGGTCCGGGGCACCAGGTGGACCTCCTCCACCCCTCGGATGTGCTCGGCGAGGCCGTCGAGGTCCGCGAGGCGGAGGGCGATCTCCTGGCGTCGCCCCTCCCCCAGCCGGTCGCCGCCGCCCTTCTCGCGCCGCCGGCGGGACGCCTCCCGGGCGGTCCTGCGCTTCCCGTGGACAGGCCCCCCCGGCGCCCGGCGCGCCCGGCGTCGCTCGAAGACGAGCGACGACAGCACGCCGGCGAGCACGGCCGGCTCCGCGTCGCTCAGGACGTCCTCTGCGAGGGCCTCGGCCACGAGCAGGTCGCACTCGTGGTACACGCGGGACAGGCGGTTGCCCCGGTCCGTGAGCCGCCATTCGTCCACGTAGCCGAGCTCCTCGAGGACGGCCAGGCGCCGGCCGAGGTGGTCGACGAGCACGTCGCGCTTCGCCCCGCGCGTCCTCGCGCCGGGTGGCTCTCCGCGCCCCCCCCGCCCGGCGCGCCCCCGACGCCCGACGTCGCCTTCGAGCGCGACGGCACGCCACGCCCCCGACCTCGCCGAAACCCCCGACCCCGCCGAAACCCCCGACCCCGCCGCCTCGACGCCCGCCGAAACCCCCGACCCCGACCCCGCCGCGTCGGCTTGCCACTGCGCGAAGGAGCGCCGCAACACCGACAGGGCCGTCGCGCGGTCGAACCGCCGGACGAGGTTGACGGCGAGGTTGTACGTCGGCCGGAACGCCGAGCGGAGGTCCGGGGGCGGGGCGACCGCGACGCGCGCCATCTCGGCGACGGGCGTGTCGAACGCCCAGAGCACGACTGCGTGGCCCACCTCGTCGAGGCCGCGGCGCCCGGCGCGCCCCGTGAGCTGCGCGTACTCGCCCGAGGTCAGCGGCGCGCGGCCCGCGCTGCCGTACTTGTCGAACCGCTCGATGGCGACGGTCCGGGCGGGCATGTTGATGCCGAGCGACAGGGTCTCGGTCGCGAACACCACCTTCAGCAGCCCGCCGGCGAAGCAGTCCTCCACCGTCTCTCGGAACGCGGGGACGAGACCCGCGTGGTGCGCCGCGATCCCCGACGTGAGCCCTTCGAGCCACTGCGTGTAGCCGAGCACGTCGAGCGCGTCGTTGCTGAGGTCTTCCACGTGCGCCTCGGCGATGTGACGGATCTCGGCGCGCTGGTGGTGGTCGGTGAGCCGCATTCCCTCGCGCAGGCACTGTCCGACCGCGTCGTCGCACGCGGCACGGCTGAAGATGAACACGATCGCAGGGAGGAGGTCTCGGTCGTCGAGCGCCTCTACGAGCTCGGTGCGCCGTGGCGGGCGGAACGGCAGCCGCGGCCCCCGGCGCTCGCCGCCGCGCCAACGCGGCGC
>JASHUY010000017.1 GCA_030039755.1 Acidimicrobiales bacterium | reverse complement strand
GCTGGTCGGGATAAATCGACATGCCCTATGTCGACCGACTCGGGATGTGGGATCGGAAGGCCGTCCTCGGCCACTCCTTTCAGGTGCATGACGATGGCTTCGGTGATGAGCTGCTCGGTCTCTTCGTGCGTCGCGCCGGCCACGCCGACGCCGGGTAGGGCGGGCACATAGGCACTCCACCCAGTCGACGTCTTCTCGTACACGGTGGTCCAGGTGCTCAACGACCCTCCCTCGACATGCGGGCCTGCCGGAAGATGCTGCCCAGCGTACCGGGTGCGACCTCTTGGCCGAGATGGCCGGCGACGGTCACCCTGCCGGGCTTGACCGGGTGCCGGAACTGCCGATGGCTGCCGCGCTGGGGCCACCTGGTGCCAGCCGTCGCGTTCCAACGTGCGGATCACGTCGCGTACATTCATCTCGAGCCGCAACATAGCTGCAGGGTGGGTCACGCAGAAGGGTGATCGCCGGTGAGTTCAAGATGCGCCATCCGCTCCTGCGGCTCGGGCAAGTTCGAATACGAGTGTCTACGGCCCACTCGTCGACTCGACTCGACAAACCAAGCAGCCACGTGTGGCAGAGGACGGGCCCTGCCCCCGCAAGTGGCGACGGCTCTCACTGCTGATTCCGATGAATCCGAACGGTCACCCCTTGAGGCCAAGGATCAAGATTGGTACGAGTGTTCGGATTCCGTCGGAATTCGCACTCACCAGAGCACGGGCACGCCGTACGCCGCGATTCGGTTGTCATCGGTGACGATCTTTGCGTGCTCGCTCATCGCCTGGACGATCAGCATCCGATCGAAAGGGTCCCGGTGGTGCTGTGGTAGCTCCTCAACAGCGCGTGCGTGATCGAGACTGATCGCGAGCGGCTCAGCGCCACTTTCGAGGAGCAACGACAAGTACCGGTGATCAACCGGCAACTTTCCAAGGGCACGTTTGATAGCGATTTCCCAGACGACCGCTGCGCTGAGCAAGATCTCGTTGTGCGGGTCCTCGATCGCAGAAGCTGCTCGGGGGCTGAGCGCCGGGTCGTCCTCGAGGAACCACAGAGCAGCGTGGGTGTCGAGCAGCAACTTCATCGCAGGCCAAACGCGTCGGCGATGTCCTCCGGTAGTTCATCGAGCTCGACGGGTAGGAGCGAGTTGCCCCGCAGGGCACCGCGTACTGACGCTAGGCGGTTCGGCTTGGGCAAGGGCGTGAGACGCACGACCGGAGTGCCGTTGCGGGTGATGACGATCTCCTCTCCGCGTTCAGCGCGATCGACCAGCTGTGACAAGGTCGTCTTGGCTTCGTGCATCCCGATCCGCGGCATACCGAGAACGATACCACCACTAGCTAGGGTCTAGCTAGGCGCCGGCTCGGATTATCGGCCGGCTGCAGGTGAACAGGGGTGCCAAGAAGGCTGGAGGAAGCGTCAGGCGACCCGGTGGCGGCAAAGTTCCTGGCTGCGGCTGGTGGAGTACCTCAGGCAGTCCACGCAGCGCAACGCCGTATTCGAATGCCAGCACCGGTGTGGCCGGTCGGCGGTTCGCCTTGTCGTCAAATAGTGACGACGTCGATCAGCTCACCGAGTCCACCCAAGTCGTCCGGATTCCGGGTGTAGAGGGGCAATCCGTTCGCGTGGGCCGTGGCGGCGATGAGCAAGTCAGCGAAACGGCGGCGGTGAGAACGGCCCGTCTCAGCGAGGGCGGCGATGATCTGGCCGTAGCTGCGGGCAGCCGCGGCGTCGAAGGGGATGGCTTCGAAGGTCGCCTCGACTTGCTGGAGGCGAGCTTGGCGCCGTGCTCTCTCGTCGCTGGCCGTGGCCAGATGCGGGCCGGCGGTCAGTTCGGCCAAGGTGATCGCACAGATCGCCGTCTCGTCGGGGAGCGCCGCGGCGACGTCGGGGGCGTCCCAGTCGATGATCACTGACGTATCGAGAAGGCCCGTCGACATCTACAGGCTCTGATCGACGATGCGATCGAGGTCGGACCTGAACTTGGCAGCGTCAAGGTGTGGTCCGGCAGCAGCGAGGGCCTGGAGCTCGGCCTTGGGCACCAAGGTCCGACGTGACCGCTGAACTGGCCGAAGCTCGGCCACCGGTACGCCGTTGCGGGTGACGATGAAGGTCTGTCCGGACGCCACCTGGTCGATCACCCGAGCGTTGTCGTTGCGCAGCTCCCGTTGCGCAATGGTCTTAGTCACCAACCAAGCGTAGCACTTAGAGCTACGCTCCGCTACAAATGTCCGACAGCCGAACGTAGCTGTCCCCGCACCTCATGGAGGTTCGAGTACGAGTGCCTGCGGCCCACCACACCAGCTGACCTGGGGAGATGCTCACGGTGCTCCCGGAGTGAGTGCCATGGCAGCGACCCGGCCGCGCAAAACGTCGATCGACGCGTGTTCGAGCGCGACCAACGGCGTTCCGCTCCGAAGTCCGCGGTCAACCCCCGGCGAAAATCGCCTCCACGTGCGCGACTTTGCGCGCCGAACGACGCGTGGACGCGGCGCCGGTTTCTGGCTGGAGCGACGGGTAGTCCCACACCGATCGGGCAGACAGCGACCCGAAACGGGGGAGGGGGGATGCCCTCGTGCTTCTTCTTCTTTCCCTCACTCGCTCGGCTTCGCGCACCGCGGCATCGAGCAGTGAGGAGAAGAGAAGTACCGCGGCATCGAGCAGTGAGGAGAAGAGAAGTACAGCCCGCGTGCGGTCCAGGGGGGGATCTGCCGCCATCGACCAAGTCGTCCGCGGTTCGAGCTCCCAACCAGACCGCCCGTCGATCCACTCAATCTCGACTCGCCCGCGACCGGTGCACCCTGATCGACTGGCTCAGCGACTCAGCGTTCGCCGAATGTCCTTCATGAGCAATACAAGGTGCAGCTCGTCGGTGGGACTGGCTTGAGACTCGGGAATGAGGTGCAGATAGGAGCGCCTTGCTTCTTCGGATTCCGCGTGGATCAGCAGGCCTCGACATCCGATGTCGTCGGAAACCCCCATGATGCGAGAGCAGACATCTTGTAGCAAGCCCACGCCAAGACCCCGCCCCTCGTGGTCAAGATCGACGCCGAGCCTCGCGAGAAGCGCAATGGGTTGCGGGTAGCGGCCCGCGCCTTTCCGCATCCGGGCGGGGGCCGCCCCGGCCGCCAGCTGGGCCATGCACCACGCGTAATAGGCAACAACGCGGTCACTGTCGCTGTCGCGCTCGGTTACGACGAAAACTCGGGTGGTGCCGGTGCCGGCTGACTGCCGTGCGTAGCGCCTGAGCCACTCCGTTTGCTCAGGCGACCGACACTGGAAGTCGGTGAGATTGTGACGATCGCTGAGGAGCTCCGGCGCCTGGTAGCCAGAGTTCACTCGGTGAACGGCGAGGGGCGTTCCATGAGAGCGCGAAGGCCCGGGAGCTTTCGAGCGGGAAGAGCGTTGACGGCCTCCCATTCTCGAAGGGCGAGGGCGTCGAGCTCGAAGCGGTCCCGGTCTGCAAGAACCCTCTGGGCCGCGACCGTGGCGTGGTTGACAACGAAGTCGGTCAGGCCCGTTCCGGTCGCGGCGACCGCACGGTCGATCAGCTCTCGTTCCTCCGGGGTAGTGCGAAGGTCCATTCGTCGGCTTCTCCTACGTGACGTAGTCGCCATGTTCTACCTTCCGTCCGTCTGTACGGCCAATGTACAGCCACATTGGCAGCAACCGTGGCAGGCACCCCAACTTGGGAAGTCCGGGACGGCAGCGCCAGGGCGTGCTCAGGCACGGCGTTTGCGGGTGACGACGAAAGCTCTCCCCGGCCTCGACCCGGGTGAGGATCTCCGCGTCGTTGTTCCTGAGCGCAATAATCTGCCAGATATTATGGCATACTGAAGTCGTGCGAACGACCCTCGAGCTCGACGACGCCCTTGTCGCCTCCCTCATGTCGCGCCTTCCCGGCGTCTCGAAGACCGAGGCGATCCAGCGCGCGGTGCGCTTCTACCTCACGCACGACGCGGTCGACCAACTCCGGCAACTCGCGGGAACCGTGGATATCGAGGACGTTTCGTCGCGCCTGCGCGCAACCGACCGAACGACGTGACGGTTCTCGCCGATACCTCGGTTTGGGTCGAGTATCTGCGGCGAGGCAAAGGATCGAGGTCCGCCCGATTGGATGACCTCCTCGTTGCAGCGGAGATCTTGGTTTGTGGCCCAGTCGTCGCAGAGTTGCTCGCGGGGGCAAAGTCTCCGGACAGAGGGAGGCTCTGGCTGTTGCTGACCGGCTTGCCCTGGGCGGACCTGGGCCCGGTCAAGTGGCAGAGCGTCGGCGAAACGGCGGCTCGCCTTCGAGAGCGCGGCGAGACCGTCGCGCTGACCGACGTCGAGATCGCCGTTGCCGCCGTCGATTCTTCGGCCCGGCTCTGGACTCGCGACTCGGACTTCAAGCGAGTTCGGGCCGTCCTGCCGGCCCTGCAGTTCTTCCATCCCTGAGCTCTGCTGCCGGAGGAGCCAGGCCGAATTGCTCGTCGTCAACAGCCGAGCGCGTAGCTCACCGCTGAGCACACTTTGCGCACGACGTCCTCGCCGACGCGTCCGATGGGACCGGACAGCGACGTCTGCGCGATGGTGTGAAGTCCGTCGCAGTTGATCACTGGCGGCCGGTCGGGCCGATCTCGGAGTGGTCGACGTCGACTTCTGCAGCGAGGCCCCGGATGGTGGTGGTGATCTCAGCGACCGTGACAAGGCTGCGAGCGTCTGGGACCTCGGCGCGATCGAGGCCCAGGGCGTTCGCGCCCGTCCCCGTGCCTTCCCGCGGAATCGCGTTGTGGCTGCGGGATGCACCGCCCGACCCACCGGACAGCTGGGTGAGGAGTGTCCGCCTGCCCCCGCCGTCTGTGGCGCGCCGGTCGTCTTCTTGGCGCGCCGCGGTTCGACGACACAACATCTCGTTGGCGAGCTCGCGACGCGCTGCCCGCTCTTCAGTTCTTCGATCCCCGACCTTTGCCGCCAAAGGTGGAGCCACAATCACGATGCGGAGCCACAATCACGATCAGGAAGGAGTGCGCCGGGCTCGTGCAGGCTCAGGCCGACGAGGCTGGAGATGATCGGCATGAGAACGAGCACGGCGATCGCGGTGCGGAGGCTGGTTCGATCGGCCACAGCTCCGAGGAGGGGCGCCGCCAGACCTCCGACGCTGACGGCCAGGCCGAGCGTGACGCCGCTGGCCGTGCCGACGCGCCTCGGCAGGTAGTCCTGGCCGAGGGTCACATGGAGGGAGAACGGGACGTAGAACACGATGGCTGCGGCGGCGATGGGAAGAAATATGGCGGGACCGGGGATCGCCCAGAGCGCGGCGAGGACCGGGGCGCCGAGGAGGTAGGAGGCTCGGATGGTGCGGATGCGACCGAACCGGACGGCGAGCCGGCCGCCGAGGACGGTGCCGACGGCGCCGACGCCGTAGAAGACGATCAGCGCCGTCTCGCCCACGGCCGTCCCGGCGTGTAGGCGGTGCTCGACGAAGAGGGCGAGGAACGTGCCCAGGCCGAAGGTGACGACCGAGCGGGCGACGACGGCCACGGTCAGCCTCAAGAACTCGGGCCAGTCGTCCTCACGTGACTCGTTCTTCACGCGGGTGACCGGTGCTGCCTCGGAGGGTACCGGTACCCGGCCTCGGAGTGCGGCCAGGGTGATCGCCGCGAAGACCAAGGCGGGGATGGCGAGGGGCAGCGTGCCCCCGGCTCCTGACGCGCCAAGCACCCCGGCGACGATCACCGGGCCGAGTGCGAACCCCACGTTGCCCCCGGCCGAGAACCAGCTCATGGCCACGTGCGAACTCTGGGATGCGACCCGAGCGAGACGAGCCGACTCGGGATGGTAGGCAGCCACACCCAGACCCGACAGGGCGATCGCCAGCCACGTGAAAAGGTAGGAGCGGCCCAGCCCGGACAGCCCAACTCCAGCCCCGGCCAGGCTCATGCCGAGCGGGACGAGCCAGGGTAGCCGGCGGCGGTCGGTGAGCACGCCGAAGACCGGCTGGACCACCGAGGACAGCACGGTGGCGGCCACGGTGATCCCGCTCGCCGCCGCGTAATCCCAGTGGCGGGAGGCGACGAAGAACGGGATCAAGGCGGGCACCGCCCCCTGATAGATGTCGTCGACGGCGTGACCGACGCTGAGCAGTCGAATCGACGGTCCGGATTGCCGGCCGGACTGCCGACCCGGCGCCGGAGCGACGTCAGAAATGACGTGCACGGCGAGGTTTGTCCCCTCCGCAACGGTTTCCACGCCAACCATCGTGCGGCCGGTGGCCGTCTGCACGCTATGGATATTCTGACTTCCGATGCCCGAAACTCGCCAAGCTCGGATCGTGGACCGGGGCCTCGCACGACATCTCGGGGTGGGCGAGCGCGTCGACACGCACCACCACGACGAAGCCCAGCTCGTCTACCCGGCCCAAGGGCTCCTGGCGGTGACCACCGACCGGGGCACCTGGATGGCGCCCCCGCAGCGTGCCGTGTGGATCCCCGCCGGCGCCGACCACAGCCACCACTCCTATGGCGTCACCGACATGCGCGCCGTGCTCTTCGATCCCGCCACGGCCCGAAGAGCTCGCCCAGAGCCGACCGTCGTGGCGGTATCCGCGCTGCTCCGTGAGCTGGTGCTTGCCCTCACCGACCGTCGACCCCTCCCGGCGGCTGCCCGCCGACGACTCGAGCGCGTCACCGTCGACCAGCTCACCCGGTCGGCCGAGCAACCCCTCCGGTTGCCCGAACCACGCGACGAGCGACTGCGCGCCGTCACCGCTCTCCTACGCACGGATCCCACCGACAGCAACTCCCTTGCCTCACTCGGCCACATTGTCGGGGCCAGCCCGCGCACCCTCAGCCGCCTCTTCCATCAAGAGCTCGGCATGAGCTTCCACCAGTGGCGCACCCAGCTCCGCGTCCACCACTCCCTGATCCTGCTCGCCGAGGGCCTCAACGTCACCCAGACCGCGGCCGACTCCGGTTGGGCAAACCCCAGCGCTTTCATCCACGCCTTCACCAACGCCGTCGGTCGGACCCCGGGACGGTACGTGTCGGAGATCCGTGCAACCCAGCGCGGACGAAGAGAAGGGCGAAGAGGCCCTCCTCATGCGATCGCTCCCTAGGCCGAAGGGCCTATGGCGTCGCTCCGCCGCCTCGCGGTCCAGGTCTGTCTCCATCGTGGTGACGGCACCTGTGGACCTGTCGGCAGCCCGAAGGGAGAGTCAACGGTTGACGAAGGGGAGCGTGCCGCCGTACGCGGCGATCAGGACGATCGCTTCGATGCGTACCAAGGTGCTTCCCCGTGCCATCGCGAGCCACGACGAGAGCACCACACCGACCATCAGCGCAAGCGCGACATCGCTTACGTGCACTTCCGTCGCTCCGGACACGAGACCGACGACGGCTCCTCCCCCGACGGCGATGAAGAGGTTGCCTCCGAGCACGTTGCCCACCACGAGATCGTGCTCACCTCGACGAGCGGCTTGGACGGACGCGGCGATGAGGGGGGCGGACGTCCCGATGCCGACGAGCGTCACCCCGGCGAATCCTTCCGAGATTCCGAGGTGCTGTGCCAGCCCGACCGCCGACGTGACCATGAGCTCAGCACCTCCCAGCATGACGGCGAGCATGGACACGGCCCGCACCGTCTCGACAGGCGGGCGCCGGGAATGGCGGGAGGCGAACTCGGCCAGATCAGAACCCAGGGCGTCCCCGCTCCCGTTGACCCGCGCGAGGAGCAGCAGGGCCAGGACCCCGAGGACAAGCACCACCAGCATCAGTGCGCTCTTCACCACCGTGATGCCACCTAGTGCAAGGACGCCGAACAAGGCGACCGACGCCACGCTGAGCGGCGCCTCTCGTCGGACCGTGGCGGAGTCCACCTTGATGGGGCTGATCAAGACGGCGACGGCGAGCGCCAGGCAGACGTTGGCGACGATCGAACCGACGAGGCTCCCGCCCGCGAGGCTGGGCGACTTGGAAGCCGCGACGCCGGCGACGATGAGCTCAGCGATGCTCGTGCCGAAGCCGCCTACGAGTGCGGCCGCCACCGTCGGTCGAACGCGGAGTGAACCGGAGATCCGCGCGAGGGCGATCACGAACTGATCGCCGCTCACCGCTAGGAGGACGAGGCTGCCGGTCAGCCCGACGACGTCGAGCCAAAAGGCAGCATGTGAAGGCAATAGGAACGCGAGCACGTTGCCGACCAGGCTTCCCGGCGCGCCCCTATGAAGTTGGATGGCCTCACGGTACACGTCGCTGGAGAGTCGCGGCCCTCGATGACCTGTTGGGACTGCGTCCCGCCTCAGTAGCGAAACGCGGGGGTGAGGTCAGTCGCTCCAGCGACCACGATGGATGACGTCGTCCTGCGCCCTGCGCCGGGAGCGCAGATCTCGACCGGGCTCGTCCGTGAAGCCGACGGTGATCGCGCCGATCGGGTGGAACCCGCGGGGGATCGCGAAAGCCTCGTGCACGGCGTCGATCCGTGTCTTGGGGATCCCGAAGAAGCAGGCTCCGAGCCCCCGGTCCACCGCGGTGAGAAGGATCAGCAACGCCGCGAATCCCGTGTCGATGTCCCAGTAGGGAGCGGGCCACCAGGCGTCCGAGCGGTCGAGGAACCCCTTGTCGGGCTGCGCGTAGCGGTCGAGGTAGACGTCCTTGTTGGAACACGGGATCACGACGAGGGGCGCGTCGAACGTGGCCGCTAACCAATTCTCCGGTTCCGTTTCGGGCGTCGACGCAGCGCGGAATCGGGCGATGTCCCCGGGGTTGTCGAGGACGAGAAACCCGAATCCCTGGGAGAACCCGGCGGACGGACCACGTTGGGCGTTCGCCACGATGGCGTCGACCACCTCTTTTGGAACCGGGTCTTTCCTGTAGTGGCGCACCATGCGGCGTCGTGCCACCACCTCTTGGAATTCCACGGAAGGCCAATCTACCGGCGTCCGGTCGAGGTCAGCTGGCCGTCACGGACAGGCGCCGGCTGCAGAGGGACCCGGCGTGCGCCGGGGCTCTGACGCGGCGACCCCGCGCGTCGACGGTGCCCACGCGAACGGTGCTCCCGAGAGAGCACCCGCGCTAGTCACGACGGGCTGCCCGTGGTGCAATGAGGGGATGGTTCCGGCCGACGCACCACGGACACGGCGCCCCCCGTCGTCCGCAGGGCACGAACCCCCATGGCTCGAGCGTGCGCGGCGTGTTGCGCGCCTGGACCTCCGACCGGGCACGCCGCCCTCGAACATCCGCTTCGTGCTCGTCACCCTGGCTTCCGTCGCGCTGTCGCTCGCGTTGAACGCGCTGGCCGTGCACGTCGCGACCACGGAGTACCCGATCACCCGACACTTCTCGCACTTCCGGTTCGACGACTACGGCACGCTAACGGTGGTCGGCGTGCTCTTCGCCGCAGTCGGGTGGGCTGCAATCGTCCGCCTGAGCTCCGCCGCCCACTGGATCTTCTTCCGGCTCGCGATCGCCATCTCGTTGGTGTTGTGGCTCCCCGACCTGTGGATCCTCGTCCAGGGTGAGACAGGCAAGGGAGTCGCCACCCTCGCGGTGATGCACCTCCTCGTCGCGCTCGTGACCTACAACCTGCTCGTACGAGTCGCCCCGGGACGTCCTCCGCCACTGGGACGAGGCGCTGGGGATGGCGGAGAGCTGCCGTCGCTGCGCCTCTCGGAACGCTCGGTCCGGCGTATCTGGACCACCATGGGCCTTCTCGTGGCGCTCGAGCTCGCGCTCGGTGTCGTCGTGATCGTCTCCGTGCCCTTCCGGCGGTCCGCCGCGCTCCTTCCCGCGCGCGGAACGTGGATCTACGCCGCTCACGGCGCGGTGGGCATCGCGCTCGGAGCAGGCGCCCTCGCCGTGCTGGTGCTCTCGACGCTCGCCGGCAGGATCGGTCGCATCGGCGCGGTCATGGGCGCTGCCGGCGTCGGAGTGGGGCTGGTCGGCGGAGTGTTCTCGTCCTTCCAGGTCACGCGGCTGCTCGGCATGGCCGTGATGCTCGTGGGCGTGATCGTGGCGGGGGTGGGTTACATGGCGCCGTTGCTCGAGGCGGTGGGGAAGGCGGAAGTTGCAAGGGCGGCGGCTGCTCGTGCCGAGTTGGCCGCGCGAGATCAGACCCGTGCAAGATCGACCCCTCCGGTCACCGGCGCGGTCACAGACGACGTGGTCTCCTCGAACGGGCACGGGGCAGCTCCACGAGCGGGGTGACACCGCGGGCCCGAGGGAGACGACGGCAGCCCGAGATGATTGATCTCCGCACATAACGACGGCCCGGCTCCTCCGCAGTTCCCCGGCGCGATCGAGCAAAAGCGTTATGCTGCCGCCCAAGTCGTCGGGGAGCCGCACCGGGGGGTGAGGATCCGCTCCCCCGACGAGAGCACAGGTAGACACGCTGAAGGGGGCGGAAGCGATGCTCACAAGTGCCGTCGAGCAGGAGATCGTCCAGGAACAGGGCCTGAAACGAACAGTCGGGTTCTTCGGCCTCATGTGGGCCTCCGAAGGTTCGATCATCGGGTCAGGCTGGCTCTTCGGCGCCCTGGCGGCGACCGCCCTCGCCGGTCCGGGATCGCTGCTGTCCTGGGTCATCGCTGCGATCATGGTGATCGTCATCGCCCTGGTCCACGCGGAGCTCGGTGGCATGTTCGCCGTTTCCGGAGGGACCGCCCGGTACCCGCACTACGCGTACGGCAGCGTGGCCGGCGCGACCTTCGGGTGGTTCTCCTACCTGCAGGCTGCGGCCGTCGCGCCGATCGAAGCGATCGCCGCGGTCACCTACATGTCGACCACCTCTTGGGGTGGCTTCATGTACAACGCGAAGACAGCGATCCTCACCACCGACGGGGTGCTGATCGCCATCGGGCTCATGCTGGTCTTCGTCGTCATCAACGTGGTCGGCATCCGTTGGTTCGCCCACACGAACACGACGGTCACCACGTGGAAGGTGCTCATCCCGATCCTGGCGATCATCGTGTTCCTGGGGTTCAAGTTCCACTCGGGCAACTTCAGCGCCGACGGCGGGTTCTGGTTCAAGGGCACAACGAAATCGATCCCCGAAGCGATCATGGAGGCGATCCCGCACGCCGGCATCGTGTTCGCCCTGCTCGGCTTCGAGCAGGCCGTCCAGCTCGGTGCCGAGAGCCGCAACCCGCAACGCGACCTTCCACGCTCGGTCATCGGGGCGGTCCTCATCGGCTGCGTGATCTACATCCTGGTCCAGTTCGCCTTCGTCGGCGCGCTGAGCCCGGCGACGATCGCCCATGCGCACACATGGGCCGGTCTGATGAAGACAACGCTCCTCTCGAGCTCGCCCTATTACACGGTGGCGAAGGTGGCGGGTCTCGCGTGGCTGGCGTGGATCCTCCGGCTCGACGCAGTGGTCTCCCCGTCGGGCACCGGGCTCATCTACATCACGTCGGCGTCCCGTGTCTCCTACGGGCTCTCGAGGAACGGCTACATCCCGAATGCGTTCGAGAAGACGACCCGCAACACGAAGGTGCCCCTAATCGCGGTCGCCGTCGCCTTCGTCTTCGGCATCCTCTTCCTCCTTCCGTTCCCGAGCTGGTACAGGCTGGTCACAGCGGTGACCACCTCGGCGGTCCTGATGTACTGCGGCGCTCCTCTCGCTCTCGGTGCGCTCCGCAAGTCCAAGCCGGAGCTCCGGCGCCCGTACCTGCTGCCCATGGGCGGGGTGCTCGCACCGCTCGCCTTCGTGTTCGGCAACTTCATCATCTACTGGGCAGGCTGGTCGACGATCACGGCCGTGTACGCGGGACTCGTCATCGGCTTCATCCTGATCGGCGCCTCGTACGCGTTCAAGCTCAACCCGAACCGGCCGAAGCTCGACTGGGCGGCGGCGGTATGGGTATTCCCGTGGCTCATCGGGATGGGCATCCTCTGCTACTTCGGCAACTTCGGGGCGGGCGGCATGATCGGCGGCACGGGGATCTTCAAGACAGTCTGGAACGGGGCTGACGGCATGATCCCGCTCTGGTGGGACCTCGTCATCGTGGCCGCCTGGAGCCTGTTCATCTACTACATGGCCATCTACCGGCGCCTCGACACGGCCAGAGTCGACCAGTACGTCGGCACCGTGCAGCCGGGCGAGGTGGAGCACGGGGCGGCACAGGTGAGCGCCTGAGCTCTACGGGCGGCGCGGCACCGGGTACAGGCCGCGCCCCGTGCGAGTCCTACTCGGGCTCTTCCTCGTCGTCCTCCGCGTCCTCGTCGGCCGCTCCGGCGCCCGGGGCGCGCGCTCTCAGCCAATCGCTGAACTGCCGCCCGAGGCGCTGGACGTCGCCGGCGGTGCGATCCAAGAACGCGGAGAACTTCGCACGGTACATGGCGACCGCCGCGTCGAACTCCGCGGAGGGCGGTGGTTCCTGCCCGCGTCGCGGGTACGACCCCGAGCGGATGCGGTCGTAGTCGCCCGATTGAACCCAGTCGACCAGTTCTTTCACACGTCGTACGGCGAACGGGTGGTTCCTCCGGAGCTCCGCCCAGAAGCGGGCGTGACGTGAGAAGAGGTCGTCCTGCCCCTGGTACTCGGTCGCCTGCTTCAGGAACGCTTCGAAATTCATGCCGGGCAGCGCGCCCCCCGCGAGCCGCATCATCACCCGGCAGGGGTCGAGCGGGTCGGCCCGCACGAGCGCAGCCGCCCGGTCCGAGGAGAGCTCGGCTGCGCGTGCCCACTCCAACAGGGCGTAGTAGATGCCCCGCGCGGGAAGGCCGAGCAGGAGCGACTTGGGGAGCGAGCCGTTGAGGAACTGGCCGAGCAGGACGAGCGCCGTCGTGTAGTAGTAGTGCTCGGACAGCACGTGGCCGGCCTCGTGCGCGAGGACCGTCTGGACCTCGTCGATCGTGTAGCCCGACACGAGCGAGGAGTTCATGACGACGATCGGCTTGTTGGCGCCGAGCGTCATCGCGTTGACCTCGGACTGGTTGTAGACGTAGAGATCGGGCACGTAGGGCAGGTCGAGGATCGTCGCCGCCTGGATGTAGCGGCGCCAGATCTCGTCGAGCTGCTCGGGCCCCAGCTTCACCGCGTTGCCCAGGACGATCTGGCGCAGCCGCTTCTCGTGCCCGAGGTCGATGAGCCGCTTGATGACCTTGTCGAGCAACGGCACCGCGTGGAGCGCGGAGGTCGCCGCGCGGTCCGCAGGGTGCTCGTAGGCCTTGGGGCTGATCTGCTCGTAGCGGTACGACGTCTCGATGGTCATCGCCCCTCCCTGGTGCGAACGTCGTCCTGGTGCGAATGTCGTCGGGCTGCCATGGACGGCGCGTTCGAGCGTACCGCGCCCCTCCTCGAAGGACCTGAGCGCGGTCGGGGCGCGGTCGGGGCGCGGTCGGGGCGTCGGAGGCGTGACTGCCGGCAGGCATGATGGGTGGATGGACGCGTCCCACCAGCTCCGCTCCGGCGCGTTCGGCGGCCCGGGGTCCTACTCCCCGAGCGTCGCGGGCCTCGTCCGGTCGCTCTCGGTGGCGGTGGTGCTGCAATGGGTCGGAGCCGGCGCCATCCTCCCGCTCCTCCCTCTTTACGTGAAGGTGCACGGCGGCTCGGACACGATCGTCGGCGCCGTCATGGCCTCGTACTTCGTCACGGCCTTCGTCTTCCAGTACGGGTCCGGACGGCTCTCCGACAGCCTCGGGCGGCTGCCGGTGCTCGTGGGCGGCCTCCTTCTCTACACGGGGGGCAGCCTGCTCTTCCTCGTGCCCGGCCCTGCGGCGTTGGACATCGTCTTCCGGGCCCTCCAAGGCGCCGGCGCCGGGGCGTCGATGGTCGCGGCTCTTGCGATGCTGTCGCACGCGGTCCCGATCGCCTACCGCGGCCGCGCGACCGGGCTCATCTACGGCGCCAAGCTCGGTGGTCTGGCGGTCGGGCCCGTGATCGGGAGCCTCGCGGGTGTCGGCGCCATGCACTGGCTCTTCGTCGCAGCCGGCGTCGCCTCGGTGGTCGCGATCGGGCCGGTCCTCGCCGCGAGCCGCGCCGCGAGGACATTGGACGGGATCAGGCAGGGCGGCTCGATCCCGAACGCCCGGATGCTCGGGGTCGAGGCGCCGAGCACGGGGGGAGGCGGCGCGCCGGCACGAGCTGCGGACCCGCCGGTCCCCCCGGGCGACCGGTGGGTGGGAGGGACGGCGTTCCCGCGGAGCGCTGCGGAGCGCGCGGTGTGGGGCGCGTTCCTCGCCTCGGCGGCCCTCGGCGTCACCGCCGGCGTCTACGAGACCTGCTGGACGCTGCTCATGACGCGCCACGGCGCCGCCACCTGGGAGGTGGGCGTGAGCTGGACGCTCTTCGCGCTGCCGTTCGTGCTGCTGTCGCGGCCTGCGGGCTGGCTGGCGGACCACTTCGACCGGCGATGGCTGGGTGTGGCCTCACTCTGCTGGATGGCCTGCTTCTGCGCGGCCTACCCGTTCGTCCCCGGGGTCATCGCCCTCATGGTGCTGGGCATCTGGGAGTCGGCCGGCTTCGCGCTCGCGCTGCCCGCGACCCAGTCGCTGCTCGGGGAAGGCACGGCGGCCGAGCGCCAAGGCCACGCACAAGGGCTCTTCGCCGCGAGCCAGACAGGGACCACGGCGCTCGCGGCCTTGGCCGCGGGTGCGCTCTTCGGCGTCGCCCCCTGGGTGCCGTTCGATTCGGGCGCCATCTGCTGCGGCCTGATGGTCGTCCTGGTCGCGCTCTTGTGGCGTCGCGTGCCGGGGCGGGTGCGGGCGCTCGTGCGGGTCACCCCGGCGGACGCGGCGAGCTGACACCCGAGGGGCTGCGGCGCGCGGTGCGGATCGGCTACGAAGGGGTCTCGTGAACGACACCATCTGGACAGACGTCGACCGATTCTTCACCGACACGCTTCTCCCGGACGACCCCGTCTTCGCCGAGACGCTCCGCGCGGGGGACGCCGCCGGCCTGCCGCCGATCAACGTGTCCCCGCTGCAAGGCATGCTCCTCCAGGTTCTCGTGCGCTCGCTCGGCGCCCACCGGGTGCTCGAGATCGGGACCCTCGCGGGGTACAGCACCATCTGGATGGCGCGGGCCCTCCCCGAGGGGGGCACGCTCGTCACCCTCGAGCTCGACCCGCACCACGCGGAGGTCGCGCGGCGCAACTTCGAGCGCGCCGGGGTGGACCGCGTCGTCGAACTGCGGCTCGGTCGGGCGCTCGAGTCGCTCGTCGCGATCGAAGAGGAGAACCGCGGTCCTTTCGACTTCGTGTTCGTCGACGCGGACAAGCCGGCGTACCCCGAATACATCCGCTGGGCGCTCCGGCTCGCGAGACCTGGAGCGCTGATCGTGGTCGACAACGTGGTGCGCGGCGGCGAGATCCTCGAAGCCGGGTCGGACGACCCCATGGTCGCGGGGACCCGCAGCGCGCTGGAGATCATGGGCGCTGAGCCGCGCCTCCTCGCGACGGCGCTCCAGACCGTGGGCTCGAAGGGGTACGACGGGTTCGCCGTTGCGCTCGTGACGGGTTGATCCGCGCACCACGTCCGCGTCGACACGGTCCGCCCCGCCGTCGAGGGTCTCCCCCTGCACGTCGCCGTCCTGGGCCGTTGCGCCACCGCCACGAGGATGTGCCCGACGGCGGCGAGTGGGGCAAGCTGTGGCGGGAAGAGTGCGTGAAGCCCCGGCGCGCCGACGCCGGTGAGGAAGCGAGGTGAGCACGCGGTGCGGACGCTTTACCTGACGCTGATCGGGTTGACCCTGGTTTTCGCCTGTGCGATGTGCTTTGCGACGCTCGCCGTGTACACCGACACCTGGTGGCCGGGGGTGGTGGCCGCGGGCATCCTGCTGGTCTTTCTCGCGGTCGGCGGCGCCGTGATCCCCGGGCCCCTGCGTTCGTTGTCCGGTGGTGCGCGCCGCACCGCGCGCACCGCGGTGGTCGCCGCGAGCTCGTGGTGGGGGCTCGAGTTCTTCATCATGGCGCTCGTCACCTGGGTGCTCGGCAAGCGCTCCGTGGGCGACAACAACGCCTACCTCACGCTGGGCCTCCTCATCTTCCTCGGATTCGCGGGCATGGGCGTCCAAGGCGTCCTCGCCATGACGGCGTGGTTCGTCCACGTCCGCAACGAGTCGATCGTCGTGCCCGCCCGCCGCGCGCGTCTCGAGCGCCAGGAGCGGCTCGGGCTGCACGCTCCCGGGGAGCACGGTTCGCCCCCCGCCCATACCGAGCCACTGCCGCACCTGTAGCGGGCGCCCACGTGCCCGCCGGGGCCCACGGGAGCGGAGAGCCGGATCAGTCGCAGCAGCTGTCGCGCCACCCGCAGTCGACGCAGCGGAAGTGGGCGTGCTCTGGCTCGAGGCGCCCGTCGCACATCGGGCACCACGCAAACGTCCCATGGCGTGACCGGCCGCCGGCGCGCGCCTCGCCGGTGGCGCCGGACGGCTCGGGTGCGCCGCCGGGGGCAGCTGCCGGACGTTGCTCGCCGAGCATGCCTCCGAGTCTTCCCCCGCTGGCGTTCGACGGGGTGGATGCGCCGGCTTCCGGGACGGAGCACGGCCGTATACTCCGCCGGTGGGCGCGGTCGTGGCGCAGAGCGGCTCCGAGGCCGGGATCGTGGTCGCGGTATTGGGTGTCCTGGTCGTGGGCGGAGCGATCGTCGTCGTGCACCGGATCCGAGCGCGTTGGCGTGCGTTCCGCGCCCGTGCCGACATCCGGGTCGGCCTCTCTTGGATCGGCTCATGGCGGAAGGCGGGCGGCAGCGGCGCGGCACGGTGGCGCTACGAGCTGTGGCAGGGCGTCGCGGACGCGACACGCGCGCTCCGGGAAGCCGAAGTGGCGTCCGGCAGCCCGCTCGGCGAGCTGCGCAGCCTGAATCGCCGATTGCGGGGCACGGCCGACGAGTTGGACCGGCTGCTCGGCATGGCATCGGGGATGCCGTCCGCGACGCCGGAGGTCGCGGAGCTGCGCCGCCAGGTCGCCGACGCGCTCGCCGCGTCGTCGGCCATCCGGCGGGCCGCGCTGGCCTCCGCGAGCACGACCACCGGTGCGAGGGCCGGAGAGCTGGCATCGGACGCGGTACGGGAGGTCGAGAGCGTCGCAGCCGGTGTCGAGAAGTCCCGTGCGGCGCTGACCCGCGAGTGACCACGTCCAGTTGAGCCGTTGCACGGACGTCGGAGCGTGAGCCTCCGGCCGCAGACGGACGACGGGCTCGCGGTCCCGGGCAAGGTGGACGCGATCGTCCTCGGCATGGGGCCCGGCGGCGAAGAAGTCGCGGGGCGTCTCGCCGACGCCGGGATGTCCGTCGTCGGCATCGACGCGAATCTCGTCGGTGGCGAGTGTCCCTACTGGGGATGCATCCCCTCCAAGATGATGGTCCGCGCCGCGGGGCTCCTCGCGGAGGCGGCGCGTATTCCGGGGATGGCCGGGTCGGCGACGACCGTCCCCGACTGGGGACCGGTCGCGAGCCGCGTCGCGACGGCGACGGACCACTGGGGAGACGCGGTGGCGGTGGAGCGGTTCCGCTCGAGAGGCGGCCACCTCGTCCGCGGCTGGGGCGTGATCGAGGGGCCCGGCCGTGTCCGGGTGGGCGACGAACTGATCGAAGCAGGTTCGGCGCTGGTCGTGGCGACCGGATCCTTGCCCTCGGCACCCCCGGTGCCCGGGCTCGCCGAGACCCCGTACTGGACGAACCGTGAGGCGATCGAGTGCGAGGAGCTCCCCGCGTCGCTGGTGGTGCTCGGAGGCGGCGCGATCGGCGTCGAGCTGGGCCAGGTGTTCGCACGCTTCGGCGTGGAGGTCCAGATCGTGGAGAGCGGAGCGCGGCTTCTCTCCATGGAGGAACCGGAGTCGTCGCAGGTCGTCCACGCCGCACTCGTCGCCGACGGCGTCCGGGTGCACACCGGCGCCAAGGTCGCCGCCGTCCGGGCCGGTACGGGCGGCTTCACCCTGCGGCTCTCGGCTGGGCCGGTTGGTGCGGTCTCGGGGGAACGCCTCCTCGTCGCGGCCGGCCGCCGGCCGGACCTCGCCGCGATCGGCGCGGGCTCGCTGGGGGTGGACGTGCAGGCCCGGGGGATCCCCATCGACGGGCGCTGCCGCGTGCGGCCGGGGGTCTGGGCGATCGGGGACGTGACCGGCATCGGCGCGTTCACGCATCTCTCCATGTACCACGCGAGGATCGCGGCTGACGACATCCTGGGCCGCGCCCCCGCCGAGGCCTCGTACCACGCGCTGCCTCGGGTGACCTTCACCGATCCCGAGGTCGGCGCGGTTGGGATGACCGAGGCGCAGGCGCGCGCAGACGGCATTGACGTCGCGGTGGCGTGCACGGAGCTCCCGAGCTCGGCACGCGGCTGGATCCACGGACCGGGCAATGCGGGCTTCGTGAAGCTGGTCTCGGACCGGGCGCGCCGGGTCCTCGTCGGCGCGACGACCGCAGGTCCGATGGGCGGCGAGATGCTCGGCCTCGTCGCGCTCGCCGTGCACGCGCGGGTCCGGACCGAGGAGCTCTCGCGGATGATCTACGCGTACCCCACGTTCCACCGCGCCGTGCTCGCCGCGCTCGACGAGCTCCATCGTCACTGAGGCCGCCCCGGGGCTCCGGGCGGCCCCGGGGATCGGGCGGCTCCCGGACGGCGGGCGGGCTCCGGGGCTCGGGCGGCTCCGGCGTCAGGGCCGCTGCCCGAAGAGGTGCCAGCCCGCCTCCGCCCACGCAGCCAGCGCGAGCAGCCTCCCGAGCCACGAGCCGAGGAAGGCGTGCACCACCGAGTCGATCCCCGGAAGCCTCCGAACGAGCCCGGTCAGGACGAGCCACACGACCCACCCCGTTCCGATGACCGCCCACACGGTCGCCCCGACCGTCACCTGCGGCCGTCCTCGCCGGGCGAGCCACCGGGCCGCGGTCCTGTACGTCCGTTCGCGTGGTCCACGTCCGCGGCGGGGTCCCGTGACCGACGCCGCCACCCGGTCGCGAGATAGGCCCCGAGGGCCAGCCACGCGGCGAACAGGAGGGCCCGGCCCCAGTCGTGATCGGTGACGTCGCCGAAGAGACGGCTGAGGGTCGGAAGGTCGTGCCTCTGCTCCGAGAAGCTGGTCGCGTCCCACCCGGCGGTCGCCGCGATCAGCAGCACCCACACGAGCGCCCCCCCCACCGCGGCGGTTCGGACACGCCCCGCTGCGAAGACCGACCTGAGCGCACGGGCCACGCCGAGCGACCAGGTGCGGCTGCGCTCGCGCTGCCGGCCGTGACCGCAGGCCAGCGCGAGGACGAGCAGCACCCCGATGGCGGAGAGGATGCCCGCGTGCGACGACGTCGAGAGCCGCGCCTGGACCGCCTCCCAGGCGACGAACGCAGCGGCCGCGAGTACCGCGACGAGCGCGGCCACGAGACGCGGGACGGGACGGGCGGCGAGACGGGGGAGCGGCCACACCCGCCGGTCCAACGGCTGGCGCCCCGGTCCGCGCATGGACGAGAGCCTACGAAACCGATGCCCGTGCCGGCCGCATGGTCGATCCAGTGCGTGTTCACGTTTTCTTGACGCCCGGGAAGTCGACGTTGACGCCGCGTTTACGTCCTCCTTACTTCACTGGGGACATGGGTGACTTCCTCGCGGTTGTGGGCATCGTGGCGTTCGTCGTCGCCATGCTCGGTCTGATCTGGGCGTTGGAGCGGGTATGACCGTCGTCCAGGGCATCCTGCTCGCGTTGTCGATCGCCGTGTTCGTCTACATCGGCGTCGCGCTCTTCAAGCCCGAGTGGTTCTGAGGCGGCGCTAGCCCGTGGACTTCCTCTGGACCATCGTCGTCCTCGTCGTCGTCCTCGCCATCAGCTGGCGGTACCTGGGCTCTTACATGGCCGCGGTCTTCGACGGGCGCGTCCAGTTCCTGGCCTGGGCGGAGCGACCGTTCTACCGGCTGCTCCGGACCGGTCCCGACCAGGAGCAGACCTGGAAGCGGTACGCGACCTCGCTCATCGTCTTCTCGGCGCTGTTCGCCGCGCTCGGGTACCTCCTCCTGCGCATCCAGGGCTCGCTGCCGCTGAACCCCCAGCACCTCGGAGCCGTGCCGCCGGGGCTCAGCTTCAACACGGCCATCTCGTTCCTGACCAACACCAACTGGCAGAACTACGGCGGCGAGGAGACGATGTCGTACTTCTCCCAGATCGGCGTGCTGACGGTCCAGCAATTCGTGAGCGCGGCGGTCGGGATCGCGGTCGCGATCGCCCTCGTGCGCGGGTTCTCCCGAAGGGGCTCCGACACGATCGGGAACTTCTGGGTGGACATCACCCGCTGCATGCTCTACATCCTGCTGCCGATCGCCTTCGTCGCCGGGATCATCGTCGTGAGCCAGGGCGCGGTGATGACGCTGGCCGGGACGGTCACGGTCCACGACTCGTTGAACGGCGTGACGCAGACGATCCCACGAGGACCGGCGGGGTTCATGGGACCCATCATGCAGCTGGGAACCAACGGCGGCGGCTTCTTCGACGTCGACCTGGCGCATCCCTTCGAGAACCCGACGGGTCTCACGAACCTGCTCTACATCGTGCTCACCCTCTCCATCCCGTTCTCCCTCACCTACACCTTCGGAAAGATGGTGAAGAGCGTCCGCGCCGGGGCGGCGCTCCTCGCGGCCATGGTCATCATCTTCGGGGTGTGGGTCGGCTTCACGTCCTACTCCGAGCACCAGCCGAACCCCGCGGTCGCGGCGGCCGGCGTCACGGCCCAGCCGACGGGGAACATGGAGGGCAAGGAGGTCCGCTTCGGCGACACGACCAGCGCCCTGTTCGACGTCGCGATGACGCAGACCTCCGACGGTGCGGTCGACGGGGCGAACGACTCCTACAACGCGATCGGCGGTTTCGGCCTGCTGTCCGGGATGATGCTGGGTGAGGTGACGCCTGGGGGGGTGGGGAGCGGGCTCTACACCATCCTGCTCTTCGCCATCGTGGCGGTGTTCATCGGCGGCCTCATGATCGGCCGCACGCCGGAGTACCTCGGGAAGAAGATCCAGGCGCGCGAAGTCAAGCTCGCAGGGTTCGGGATCCTCGTGATGCCCATCGTCGTGCTGGTCCTGACCGGTATCGCCGTGTCCATCCATGCCGGGCGGGCCGGCCCGCTCAACGGCGGTCCCCACGGGTTCACGGAGATCCTGTACGCGTTCACGTCGCAGACGAACAACAACGGCTCCGCCTTCGCAGGCCTGACAGGCAACCACGCCTTCTACAACGTCGTCGGCTCGATCGCCATGCTGCTGGGCCGCTTCGCGATCATCGTCCCGAGCCTCGCCTTGGCCGGCGCGCTCGCCGCGAAGAACATCGTGTCTTCGTCGGCCGGCACGTTCCGCACCGACAACACGATGTTCGTCGGACTGGTGGTCGGCGTGATCATCATCGTCGGAGGCCTCACGTTCTTCCCGGCCGTCGCGCTCGGTCCGATCGCCACAGCGCTGAGCCACAAGTTCTATTCGGTGATGCCACTTCTGTCGCACGCCGGCATGGCGTTCTCCCACCTGTGGGCGGTGCTCCGATGACCGACGTCTCCGTCTCCCCGGTCGCTCCCGCCGGCCCCGAGCCGACCCGGGGGCCTTCACAGGCACCCGCGCCGCGGGGTGTCGCCGGGGAGCGGAGCCTCTTGGACCCGGGGATCCTCCGCTACGCCGTCGTCGAGGCGTTCAAGAAACTCGACCCCCGCACACAGGTGAAGAACCCCGTCATGTTCGTCGTGCTGGTCGGCACCGTCGTGACGTTCATCGAGTCGATCGCCCACTCGACGCTGTTCTCGTGGTCGATCACCATCTGGCTGTTCCTCACCGTCGTCTTCGCCAACTTCGCCGAGGCCATGGCGGAAGGACGAGGGAAGGCCCAGGCTGACACGCTGCGACGCATGCGCTCGGAGACCGAGGCGCGTCGGTTGGACGCGAACGGCGTGGAGACCCGGGTCCCGGCTTCGCAGCTCGTGAAGGGCGACCTCGTCGTGTGCGAGGCGGGCGACGTCATCCCCTCGGACGGCGAGATCGTCGAAGGGGTCGCCTCGGTCGACGAGTCGGCCATCACCGGCGAGTCCGCACCGGTCATCCGCGAGTCCGGCGGCGACCGTTCCGCGGTGACCGGTGGCACCAAGGTGCTCTCCGACCGCATCGTGGTGCGGATCACCGCAGAGCCGGGCAAGACCTTCCTCGACCGGATGATCCAGCTCGTCGAGGGCGCGGAACGGCAGAAGACGCCGAACGAGATCGCGCTCACCATCCTGCTCGCGGTGCTCACGATCGTCTTCCTGCCGGTGGTCGTCGTGCTGCAGCCCTTCGGGCATTACCTGGGCGCGACGGTCTCGGTGGTGATCCTCGTCTCACTGCTCGTCTGTCTCATCCCGACGACGATCGGCGCGCTGCTCTCGGCCATCGGCATCGCGGGGATGGACCGGCTCGTCCAGCGCAACGTGCTCGCCATGAGCGGGCGTGCGGTCGAAGCAGCAGGGGACGTCCAGACGCTGCTCCTCGACAAGACGGGGACCATCACGCTCGGGAACCGGATGGCGGACGCCTTCTTTCCCGTCGGCAACCACACCGAGCGCGAGGTCGCGGACGCTGCGCAGCTGGCGTCGCTGGCCGACGAGACGCCCGAGGGCCGCTCGATCGTGGTGCTCGCCAAGGAACGGTTCGGCATCCGCGAGCGGGAGCTCACCGGGCCGCACGAGTTCGTGCCGTTCTCGGCGACCACGCGCATGTCGGGGCTCGACCTCGACGGCCGGCAGATCCGAAAGGGCGCGGCCGAGGCGGTGCGCCGCTGGGTCACCGAGCGCGGGGGGACCGTTCCCGACTGGCTCGACGACATCGTCGACTCGATCTCCCGCCAAGGAGCGACGCCCCTCGTCGTCGCGGACGGCGCCGACATCCTCGGGGTGATCGAGCTGAAGGACGTCGTCAAGCAGGGCATACGGGAGCGGTTCGCAGAGATGCGCACGGCGGGCATCCGGACCGTCATGATCACGGGCGACAATCCGCTCACCGCGGCGGCGATCGCGCAGGAGGCGGGCGTCGACGACTTCCTCGCCGAGGCGACCCCCGAGGCGAAGCTCGAGCTGATCAAAGCGGAGCAGGAGGGGGGACGGCTCGTCGCCATGACCGGCGACGGCACCAACGACGCGCCCGCCCTGGCGCAGGCCGACGTGGGGGTCGCGATGAACACGGGGACGACCGCGGCGAAAGAGGCCGGGAACATGGTCGACCTCGACTCCAACCCGACCAAGCTCATCACAATCGTCGAGATCGGCAAGCAGCTGCTCATCACGCGCGGCTCGTTGACGACCTTTTCGATCGCCAACGACGTGGCCAAGTACTTCGCCATCATCCCGGCGCTCTTCGTCGCGACCTTCCCGCAGCTGAAGACGATCACAATCATGAAGCTGCACGGGCCGAGCGACGCCGTCCTGGCGGCAGTCATCTTCAACGCGTTGGTGATCGTGGCGCTGATCCCGCTCGCGCTGCGCGGGGTCAAGTGGCGGCCGAGCGGCGCGGCGGCGATCCTGCGGCGCAACGTCTGGATCTACGGCGTGGGAGGCATCATCGTGCCGTTCATCGGCATCAAGCTGATCGACCTCTTCCTCACCGCCGTCCACTGGTACTGAGAGGAGGCGTTCCCAGATGGCAACGGCGCTCTTGAACATCCGGCGAAGCCTGGTGGCGATGGTCGTGTTCACGGTCTTCTTCGGCTTCGTCTACATGTTCGCCGGGACCGGTGTGTCGCAGCTCTTCTTCCGTCACCAGGCCGACGGCTCGGTCAGCGCAGAAGGCTCGACATTGATCGGTCAGAACTGGAACGGCTACTCCACGACGAGGATCCTCCACCCGCAGTGGTTCCACGGCCGCCCCGACTCGGACGATCCTCTGGTCGCGACAGGAAAGCCCGGCGAGTCGGCGAGCGCGAACCTCGCTCCGCGCTCCGAGGAGCTCTTACAGGACGTGCACGCGCTGGTCGTCGCCTGGCACAAGGTGGGCGTCGACCCGACGACCGACCTCGTGACCACGTCGGGGAGCGGCATCACACCGGACATCTCGCCCGCGGACGCACTGGTGCAGATCCCGATGGTGTCCAAGGCGACGGGAGTCTCCGCGGCGCGGCTGCGCGCGCTGATCTCGCACGAGACCCGAGGCGCCGAGCTCGGGTTCCTCGGGTCCCGCTACGTCGTGGTCCTCCAGCTGAACGAGGCGCTGGCGAAGCTCGAGAAGTGAGCGGCTGGGTCCCCGACGGCACGGCGCAGTGGCAGGGGCGGCCGGTCGCCAGGCGCGTCGCCGACGCCGCGCCGCGCCAGCGAGCGGTGGTCACCGGCGTGGTGCGTGCGGTCTTCGTGCAGCGCCGACGCCCCTCGCACGGACGGCTGCACCCCGGGGGCCGCGGCAGCGCGCTGGACGCGTGGCTCGACGACGGTTCCGGGACGATCACCCTTCGGTGGCTCGGCCGCCAGGCGCTCGGCGGCGTCGTCGTCGGTGCGGCCATGCACGTGGAGGGAACCGTGTCCCAGGAGGCAGGCCGGCTCCTGATCCTGAACCCGCTCTACCGCTTCGCCGCTCCCGGCCCCCCGGCCGAACCCGCGGTCGAGGCACGTTCGACGCCACGGCCGGCCACCGAGCCCGCGACGCGAAGCGGGGAGGACGGCGGCGCGGCCGTTCAGGCGGAGTCCTCGACGAGCTGGTAGCCGATCCCGGGCTGGGTCCGCAGCATCCCGCCCGCAGGGCCGAGCTTGCGGCGCAGCCGGTGGGCGTAGACCCGCAGGTAGTGCGCCTCGGCGCCGTAGGCGGAACCCCAGACGTCGCGCAGGATCATCTGGTGCGTGCAGACCTTGCCGGCGTGACGGGCGAGGTAGGCGAGAAGGTCGAACTCCCGGCCGGTGAGCTCCAGGTCCTTCCCTGCGAGGCGCGCCATGTGGTGCACGAGGTCGACCTCCAGCTCCCCGACGTCGATGGTGGCCGGCGAGCCGGGCGCGTCGTCGCCGAGATGGCGGAGAGCGACGCGTAGCCGAGCCTCGAGCTCGGCCATCCCGAAGGGCTTGGTCACGTAGTCGTCGGCGCCCGCGTCGAGGGCCGTCACCTTCCTGCCCTCCGAGGCAGCAGCAGAGAGCACGATGACGGGGACCTTCGTCCACTGGCGGACCCTGCGCACCAGCTCGACGCCGTCCATGTCCGGCAGGCCGAGGTCCAGGATCACCACGTCGGGAGACGTGAGGGACACCTGGGCGGTCCCGTCCGCGGCGGTCCTCGCCATGACCACCTCGTGTCCCCGGGCGCTCAACGCGATCTCGAGGGCGCGGAGGAGCGCGCGGTCGTCGTCCACCACCAGGATCCGTGCCACGCCCTTCAGACCTCCACGGGCACCTGGGCCGCCGGGAGCGTCACGAGGAACCTGGCGCCCCCGCCGGGCGCGTCATCGACGTGGATGGATTGGCCGTGCGCGTCGACGAACGCCTTGGCGATCGCGAGCCCGAGCCCCGCCCGGCCCTGCGCGCCGAGGCGGCTGAACATCGTGAAGACGCGCTCGCGCTCGGACGCCGGCACACCAGGACCGTGGTCGCTCACCGACAGGACCACGACGTCGCCGCGCGCCTCGGCCGAGATGCTGACCGGGGTGCCGTCGGGCGAGTGCCGCGCGGCGTTGTCCAGCAGGTTGGCGAGCACCTGTTCCATGAGCACCACGTCGACGTCGACGGGAGGGAGGTCCCCGGCCAGGCTGACGACGACCCCGTTCGGTGTGACGGCGCTCGCGCGCAGGCCCCCGTCGACGACGTCCGAGACGGGAGTGATCCCGCGACGCAGCTCCAGGGCGCCCGACTGGATCCGCGTCATGTCGAGCAGGTTCGCGACGAGCCTGTCCAGCGCGTCGGACCGCTCCTCGATCAGCGCCAGCAGCTCCTCGCGGTCCTGCTCGGTCAGCGATCCCTGCGCGCCTGCGCGCCGCAACGCGCTCACCGCGGTCTTCACGGAAGCGAGCGGCGTCCGCAAGTCGTGGGAGACCGCGCCCATGAGCGACGCTCGCAACGCGTCGACCTGCTCGAGCAGCTCGGTGCGCATCGCCTGCTCCCTCAGCTGGCTCGCCTCCAGCGCGAGGGCGGCCTGGTTCGCATACGTCCGCGCCAGCTCGAGCTCATGGCGGTCGAGCGCCGCCCCCGCCAACCCGACGAGGCCGACCGGGCGCCCGCGCGCGACGAGGGCGATCCTCACGACGCCATCCGCCCGAGGCCCCGTGCTCGCCCACGGCTGCAAGCTCTCGGTCCGGCCTCCTGCGGGAACGAGAGACGTGACGTCGTCGTCCTGCGGGTCGCCGGCGGTCGCCGCGATGCTCAGACGGTCGTCGTCGTCGGGATCGGGGATGAGGACGGCCACCCACCGCGCGCCGAACGCCTGGTGCAGCGTGGCAGCGATGCCCCCGAGCACCCCGGTCACGGGTTGGTCGCCGATGAGGAGGTCGGAGAGCTCGTACAGCCGCCGCGTCGCGTCCGCGTCCCGGCGGGCTTCGAGACGCGCGCGCTGGAGGAAGACGAAGACCCTCGCGACGATGAGCATCACGACGGCGTAGACGATCAAGGCGATCCAGTTCTGGGACGCCCCCACCGTGAGGGTGCCGTAGGGGCGGAGGAACAGGGCGTCGTAGGTGATGAAACCGGCAGCGACCGCAAGCACGCCGCTCACGAGGCCGCCGACCGCCACCCCCGCGACGACGGGGACCACCAGGACGAGCGCCGGGGTTGCGAGGGAGAGGTGCGCTCGCAGCGGCACCATGACCCCGCTGAGGGCCCCGATCCCGGCGAAGGCCACGAGCGTGCCGAGGACCCACCGCTTCACCAGAGACACCTCCCTCCCCGACTGGAGTGTAAGGAGTCAGCGGGAGCTCCGAGCGAAGCAGGCCCCGGCGGCCGGGACGGCGTCCCCTTCGCACGGCCCGCCCGAGCCGTCCGGCACAATGTGCCCGGGCCGTCCGGCACAATGTGATCGTGCAAGAGGCTCCTTTGGTCGACGAGGAATCGGTACAGGGGGTGCGACCGGCCGGGCGGTTCCGTCTCTACATCGGCGCGGCGGCCGGAGTCGGCAAGACGGTCGCCATGCTCGACGAGGGGTGGCGGCGCCACGAACGGGGCACGGACGTGGTGATCGGGTTCGTCGAGACGCACGGCAGGCCGAAGACCGCCGAGGAGATCCGTGACCTCGAGATCGTCCCGCGCGAAGAGGTCGAGTACCGGGGCGGCACGTTCTACGAGATGGACCTCGAGGCCGTCCTGAAGCGGCGCCCCGAGGTCGCACTCGTCGACGAGCTCGCCCACACGAACGTGCCGGGTTCAGGCCCGCACGAGAAGCGGTGGGAAGACGTCCTCGACCTCCTCGAAGCGGGCATCGCCGTCATCAGCACCGTGAACATCCAGCATCTGGAGAGCGTGGCGGACGCGGTGGAGGTGATCACGGGCGTGAAGATCCGCGAGCGTGTGCCGGATTGGGTCGTGCGGCGCGCAGATCAGCTCGAGCTCATCGACTCCTCTGCGGACCAGCTCCGCCGCCGGATGCTCCACGGGAACATCTACCCCCCGGACAAGGTGCCGGCGGCGCTCAACGGCTTCTTCCGCACGGAGAACCTCGTGGCGCTGCGCGAGCTCGCGCTGCGCTTCGTCGCCGACGAGACCGAAGAGGAGCTGCTCAGGTTCCTCGAAGGCCACCGGCCCGCAGCCATATGGGACACGACCGAGCGGATCCTGGTCGCCGTGACGAGCGCGCCCGGCAGCGACGCGGTGGTGCGGCGTGCGGCCCGGATGGCCCAACGGACCAAAGGGGAGCTGATCGTCCTCCACGTGAGGGACCCCGAGAGCGAGGGGGCCGGCACGAAGAAGGCGCTGGCCGATCTGCGAGGGCTCGCCGAGGACGTCGGCGGCAGGTGGATCGAGGTCGACGGGGACAACCCGGCGGACACCGTCGTCAAGGTGGCCGCGGACAACCAGGTGACCCAGATCGTCGTGGGGGCCACGCAGCGGAGCCGCTGGGACGAGCTCAAGCGTGGTTCCGTCGTGCGCAAGGTGCTACGCGCCGCGGCGGAGCAAGGCATCGACGTGCACGTCATCGCGCGCAGGGAGCTGCACGAACCGGCCACGCCCGACGACCGGGCTCCCGGCGCCGGGGAAGGCGCGGCACGGGAGGGAGACGCGGGAGGGGAGCCCACCTGATGGCCGCTCCGACCACCCCCCGGCTCGGCGAGGCCGGCGAGCGCACAGGCGGGACGATCGACGTGCTCGTCGACGAGCTCCTCGCGGAGCTCCCGCCTGCGTCGACGCCGCCCGAGGTCTTTCTCGGCGAACAGTTCGACCGCGGGCTCGCGTGGGTGCACTACCCGAAGGGTCGAGGTGGCTTGGGGCTTCCCCCGTCCCTCCAGCAGCGGGTGCTCGCACGGCTGCGTGCCGCGGGTGCGCCGTCAGCAGGGCTCCGGAACGTCATCGGCTACGGCATGGTCGCCCCGACCCTGCTGGCGCACGGCACCGAGGCGCAGTTGGGCCGCTACCTGCGTCCCCTCTTCACCGGCGAGGAGATCTGGTGCCAGCTCTTCAGCGAGCCCGGTGCGGGGTCCGACGTGGCGAGCCTCGGCACGAGGGCGGAGCGTGACGGCGACCAGTGGGTGCTGAACGGGCAGAAGGTCTGGACCACCGTCGCCCACCTCGCGAGCTTCGGCCTGCTGCTCGCCCGGACGGACCCCGACGTGCCCAAGCACGCCGGGATCACCTGCTTCCTCGTGGACATGCACGCACCTGGCGTCGAGGTGCGCCCTCTCTACCAGCTCACGGGGGAGGCGGAGTTCAACGAGGTCTTCTTCACGGAGGTCGGCGTCCCCGACGACGCGCGTCTCGGCGGGGTCGGCGAAGGCTGGCACGTCGCGCTCACGACCCTCATGAACGAGCGCGTGGCCATCGGTGGCAACGTCGCAGAGCGCGGCTCGTGGCCCGTCTCCGAAGCCGTGCGGATCTGGCGTGCCCGCTGGGCGGACGATCGCTCGCCACAGGCCCTCGTGCTGCGCGACCGGCTCGTGCAACGTTGGGTGGCGCACGAAGTCTCCCGGCTCACGAACCTCCGCGCGCTGCACAACCGTCGCGCGGGGACCCCCGGACCGGAGGGCTCGGTCGCCAAGCTCGCGTACGCCGAGGACAACAAGCGGACCATGGAGCTGTGCGTGGACCTCATGGGTGCAGAAGGGATGCTCTACGCCTCCGACTACCCGAGGGTGCGACCCTCCGAGCTCACGTTCTCGGCCTACGACGTCCGCGGGTCGTTCCTCAGGACGCGGGCCAACTCGATCGAGGGCGGCACCTCGGAGGTCATGCGCAACATCCTCGGCGAGCGGGTGCTCGGTCTCCCGGGCGAGCCACGTGCCGACCGCGACGTTCCGTGGAAGGACGTACCGCGCAGCTGAACGGAGGCGACGGCGCCCGCCGGGGGAGCGCCCGCCCGAGCTCTCCCGCGAGCCCGGGCTAGCGGTCGCGCGCGTCGTCAGGTGCCCCGGCTGCAAGCGGGTCCTCGGCGTCCCGCTCGCCGACGAGCTCGTAGTCGGGGTTCAGTATCGCGAGCATTCGCCCCCAAGCGCCGACCATCCCTTCGGCCACGAGGCGTGCCCCCGGCTCGATGCCCGGGATCCGGGGACGCCCCTGGAAGACGAGGAGGATCGACCCGGTCCGGTCGGCGAGGGTGCACTCGAGGTTCGACGCGCCCCCCCTCGGCTGCACCCGCACCGACTTGATCCGGCCGGCGACCTGGACCCGCTGGCGCCACTCGACTTCTCCGATCGGGCGCGCGTCGACGGCACGTCTGGCGAGGGCCAGGTCGGCGTCCATGTCTCCCGCCTGGCCCTCCGACGCGCCGCGCTCCTGGGTGGCCGACGCCTTCCACCTCCCTGCACCCTTGGCCGAGCGCGCCCGGTCCTCGAGGTCGCGCACCCCCTGCGCCTCGTGTCGCGGCGTCTTGTCGTGTCCCGCCGCCCTCGCTGCGCCCGTCTCGGAGACCGGCGCGGCAGCCGTCCCGTCGGCCCGCGCGGGCGGGGGCAGCGCCGGGCCCTTGGACCTGGCCGCGAGGTTGAACGGCACGATCGTCGCAGCCACGTGGGGGACTTGGCTCACGACCGTCGCGATCTTGTCGGCGGTCCGGTCGTGGAGCAGCCGCTGCCACGCGTTGTTGTAGCCCCGGCGTGGCAACAGGAGCGTGCACTGGGTCTCGCCGTCGGCGACGACCTCGGCGACCAGCTCGAGAGCGGCGCGGGTGAGGCGGCGATCGGGTACCTCGACGATGTCGAGCGGGAGACGGGACAGGCCCAGGCGGCTCCAGTCCTCCACCAGCGCACGCGTCGCGCGATTGTCGATGTCGAAGTGGACGGCGCGCAGCTCGTCGGGCGAGAGGGCGCGGGCGTACTGGATCGCGCGGGCGGCAGCCATGTCGAGCCGGTCCACGAGAGCGATGACCACGTGGCGCCGCAGTGCCGGCGCCTCGGCCCCTTTGGCCGCCGCACCGGCTTGCAGCTGCCGCTCTTCCTCGACGTACTGACGGTTCATGTGGATCAACCCCCAATAGAGCAGCGGACCTACGAGCACCACGACCCAGGCCCCTTCGAGGAACTTGGCGACCGCGAAGATGAGGACGACCGCCGCCGTCAGCACGGCCGCGAAGCCGTTCACGGCCACCTTGCGTCTCCAGTGTCGCCCCTTGTGCGTGAGGTGGTGCTTCACCATGCCCGACCCCGCCATGCAGAAGCCGGTGAAGACGCCGATCGCGTAGAGGGCGACGAGCGAGTCGACGCTGGCGCGGAAGGTGATGATGAGCACGAGGGCGACGATGGTGAGCACGATGATGCCGTTCGAGAACGCGAGCCGATGACCCCGCCGGGTGAGCTGGCGTGGGAGGAACGAGTCGGCGGCGACGAAGCTCGCCAGGAACGGAAAGCCGTTGAAGCTCGTGTTGCCGCCGGTGTAGAGGATCAGCAAGGTCGCGATCTGCACCACGTAGAAGAGGGCACCGTGGCCTGCGACGGCCTGGACCACCTGGGAGAGCACGGTCGGCGAGCCCGCGGCGTAGGGAACGGCGTGGGTCCAGCGGGCGAGCATCGTCACCCCGAACACCAAGAACGCGAGGACCGAGCTCATCGCGACGAGAGTCACGCGCGCGTTGTAGGACTCGGGCTTTCGAAAGGCACTCACTCCGTTCGAGATCGCCTCGAGCCCCGTCAGCGACGAGCCGCCGTTGGCGAACGAGCGGAGAAGCGTGATGAAGGCGAGCCCCATCAACAGTCCGCTCCCGGGCGTCCCGAAGTGCCCCCCGTAGATCAGGTGCTGGGGCGGGAGCTTCTCGGCGTGGAGGTCGCCGAGAGCCGCCTTCACGTAACCGGCCAGGATGATTGCGCCCAGGCTGAAGATGAAGAAGTACGTCGGGAAGGCGAAGTACTTCCCGGCCTCCCGGATGCCACGCAGGTTCCCGTAGAGGAGGACGAGGACGACGGCCACCGTGATCGGGACCGTCCAGGGAACGAGAGAAGGCACTGCGCTCGTGAGCGCCGCGGTGCCCGCCGAGGTCTGCACCGCGACGGTCACCGTGTAGTCGATGAGCAGCGCAACGGCGGCGACCTGGGCGACCTTGGGCCCGAAGTTGTCCCTTGCGACGACGTAGGACCCGCCGGCTTTGGTGTAGAGCTGGATGACCTCGAGGTACGAGAGCGTGACGAAGAAGAGGACGCCCAGGATCGCGAGGGTGATCGGCACGACGAGCGTGAAGGCCGCGAGCCCGACATAGGGGACGAGCTGGGTGAGCATCTCTTCGGTTCCATATGCCGAGGACGAGATGCAGTCGGGGGCCAGCACCCCGAGCGCGATCGCGCGGTTCAGCCGCTCGTGGCGCAGCTGTTCGGAGACCAGAGGTCTGCCGAGGAGGGCGTTCTTCAACTTGTAGCGCGAGGACTCGGGGAACGCGGCAGCCGCATCGACGGATGCGGGGAGCGGCTTCGCCACCGAAGGCGGCGAGATCGGCAGACCGGACTGGTCGACGTGGGCCGCCTCCCGCTCGATGTCCACGGGGGGGTCCGGTAGCGAGGGCGTCATGCGCCGGCCGGGCCGTGGCCCGACCTCGGGCCGTCGCGCTCGTCCCGGGTGGCGCCCTGCTGGTTCATCGACAAAGCGTAGAACGGGCAAGGAAGGCTCGTCGGGCCCGGTCCGGTGCTCCGAGGTGGCGAGATGGAGCCTTCCTGGCGGAGCTGACGCGGGGCGCGCCGTACTTTACATGCGGCGACGAGCCGTGTAGCACATTGAAAATGCACGTCGTAGTGGTGGGCTGCGGCCGGGTCGGCTCGGGTCTCGGGATGTCGCTCACCCGCGAGGGCCACAGTGTGGCGATTCTCGATCGCAACCCGCAGGCGTTCCGCCGCTTGCCCGACGACTGGAACGGGCAGCAGGTCGAGGGCTCGGGGTTCGATCGCGACGACCTCGAACGTGCCGGAGCCACACGCGCCGACGCGCTCGCGGCGGTGACGAGCGGCGACAACACGAACATCCTGACGGTCCGGATCGCGCGCGAGACCTACGCCATCGACCGCGTCGTCGCACGTATCTACGACCCCAGGCGGGCGGAGATCTACCAGCGGCTCGGCATCCCGACCGTTGCGACGGTCACGTGGACGATCGACCAGGTCCGCAGGCGGCTCCTGCCTTCCATGGTGAGCCGCGAGTGGTCCGACCCGAGCGGCAAGCTCCTGCTCGTCGAACGTCCCGTGCCCGACGTCTGGGCCGGGCACCGGCTCGGCGAGCTCGCCGTGCCCGGGCGCGTCTCGGTGGTCGCCGTCACGCGGGCAGGGACCCCGCGTCTCGACGCGCAAGACCTGATCGGTCAGGAGGGGGACGTGCTGCACCTCGCGGTGACGGCAGACGCCCTGGACGAGCTGGATCAACGTCTCGGGGTGGCACCTGCGTTCGGCGGCACGGGCGGGAAGCGATGAGGACGAGAGCGTGAGGGTGGCGATCGCCGGAGCAGGCAGCGTCGGCACGGCCATCGCCCGGGATCTCGCCAAGGACGGCCACGACGTCCTCGTGCTCGAGCTGGATCCGGACCTCGTGCTACGCCGCCGTCTCGAGTTGCCGGACGTCCACTGGATCGCCGCCGACGCGTGCGAAGTGAGCTCTCTCGACGCGGCCGGGCTCGCCTCGGTCGACGTGGTCGTCGCCGCGACCGGGGACGACGAGGACAACCTCGTCACCTCGCTCCTCTCGAAGCAGGAGTTCGCGGTGCCCAGAGTCGTCGCGCGGGTGAACAACTCGAAGAACCAGTGGCTGTTCAACGAGAGCTGGGGCGTCGACGTGTCGGTCTCGACGCCGCAGCTCCTCACCGCTCTCGTCGAGGAGGCCGTCTCGGTGGGGGCTCTCGTCCGCCTGTTGGAGTTCGAGGGGGGGAGCGCGCACCTGGTCGAGGTGACCCTGGCCGACGATTCGCCGGCCGAGGGGAAGTCCATCGTCGAGCTGGCGTTCCCTCGGGACGCCACGGTCGTGGCCGTGGTGCGACGGGACCGTCTCGTCGTGCCACGCGGGGACACGGTGCTCCAGTCCGGTGACGAGGTGCTCGTGCTCGTGACCGCCGAGGTCGAGCAGACAGTGCACGCCCTCCTCATCGGTGGCGGGGTCGCCGGCGGTTCCTGACCGCGCGCCGGTAGCAGCCCACGCCGGTAGCAGCCCACCGGGCGGCGGAGGCAGCCCACCGGGCGGCGGAGGGTGGACCGCGGGCCGACCGGGTGCGGTCGTGCTCAGCCCGGCTCGATCGCCACCGCGATCAACGCGACGTCGTCGCCACGCTCCGGAGCGAGAGCGTCAACCACGCGGTCGCAGACGTCGACCGGCGTGACGGTGCCGCCGGTCGCGACCCGGGCGAGGTTCGCCATGCTCGATTCGCTGCCCGCGGTGCGTTCGTCGACGGCACCGTCCGTAAAGCCGAGAAGGACCTGGCCCACTTCGAGCCTTCCGCGCCACTCCGCGACAGGCGGTGCCTCCATGCCGAGCGGCGGGCCCGGGACGATCGGGAGAAACGCCGACCCGGTCGCCGTGACGAGGAGGGGAGGGTAGTGGCCGGCCGACGCGACGGCGAGCTCACCGGTCGACGGGTCGAGCAGGCCCACGAGGGCGGTCGCGATCCGCTCGAAGCCGAGCAGCCGCCACGCGGACCGCAGCGCAGCGATCAGTGCGGACGGTTCCGGGGCCTGACCCGCGAGCGCCCGTACGGCGCTCCGGAGGTGTCCCATCAACGCAGCCGCAACTCGGTCGTGCCCCGCCACGTCGCCGACGACGAAGAGCACGCCGTGAGCCGGGAGCGCGAGCACGTCGTAGAAGTCCCCGCCGACTTCGAGGCCGCGGTTGGCGGTGAGGTAGCGGGTCTCGACGGTGACGCCGCGGACTTCCGGCAACTGCGCGGGCAGGAGGCTCGACTGGAGGATGTGCGACGTGCGGAACGCCGTCTCGTAGCGGCGAGCGTTGTCGACCACTGCGGCCACGTGCTGCGCGAGCTCTTCGGTGAAGGACAGGTCGTCGCGTCGGAAGGACCGGCTGGTCGAGACGCTCGTCACCGACCCGACCACGCGACCCGACGCGACGAGCGGGACAGTGAGGTAGGAGCGGAAGCCGAGCTCGCGCACGAGCCGGAAGTGCTCCTCGCTCACGGTCGTCGCGCGGAGGAACTCGTCCGACATGGTCCTGGCCCAGGTCGGCTCGCCGGAGCTGATCGTGCGTAACGCAGGATGCTTCCCCTGTGGGTCGGGAGGAAAATCCGTGCGCAGCCGCTCCGCGAGCGGTTGGAGGGCGGGGTCGCGGTGCTTGGCCACCATCCGCACGATGCGTCCGTCCTCCGCGACGACGTCGATGAGGCAGATCTCGCCGATCGCCGTCACCGCGAGATCCCCGAGCCGGTCGAGGGTCTCTCCGAGATCGTCGGCCTCCGCGAGCACCTGCGCGGCGCGCGCGAAGAACGATGCGCGGTCCGCGGCCTGGCGTTCGGCGGCGACCAGGTGCGCCCGCTCGAACGCCTGCCCGGCCTGCCCGACGATCAGCGCCAGCAGCAGTCGCTCGTCGGCGGTGAACCAGTCGGTGCGCCCTGCGACGACCACGAGCGCAGCAACCGGGCCCTCCCGGGTGACGATCGGCAGCGCCGCCCAACTGTGCTCCCCCGTCCCACCGTCGCTGGTCACGCCGAACGTCGCGACCCCGCTGCGCAACGCTGCAGCGAGCGGGGCGTCGCTCTCGAGACCCACCGTGGTCTCCCAGCCCGCCGGCGGATCGCCGGACTGCGACAGGATCTCGAGCCGGTCGTCCTGGAGCAGCCACACCGCCCGCCAGACAGGGGGATCGGATCCCAGGACGCGTACGATGGCGTCTGCGACGTCGGCCGGTGCGTACGTCGCGGCCAGCTCGGCGGTCGCGCGCTGGATCCGCGCGATGCGCTCCGCGAGCCGTTCCGCTTCGCGACGGGCCGCCCGCTCCCGTTCGAAGACGCGGACCCGGTCGAGCGCGGCCGCAAGGCGGTCAGCCGCGACCTGCAGCAGCTCCGCGTCCTCGAGGGTGAAGCGGTCTCCTTCGTAGCTGCCGGCCCACATCACGCCCAGCGGATGCCCCTCGCTGAGCATCGGGACCGCCGCGACGGAACGCAGGCCGCTGTCGCGCAGGGCGGGGTCGACGACGCGGATCTTCGAAAGGTCACCCACGACGAGCGGCTCGCGGGTCTCGAGGACGTGTCCCGCCACCCCGTCTCCCGCACGTATCCCGGGAGCGATCGAAACCTCCTCGCCGAGCCCGACCGCGGCGCGCACGATCAACTCGTCGCCAGCCTCGTTCGCGAGCAGGATCGCGACGCTGTTCACCGACAAGATGCGTCCGATCGCCGAGAGCGCGTCGCGCAGCGCGGCGTCGAGCGAGCGGGCGCTGAGCGTTCGGTCGACGGTGGCGGTCAGGTCACGCCACATGCGCGTGACGGGCTCTACGACCTGGGCGGCCGCCCGCTCGATCCCGACCAGCTCCGTGATGTCGGGTTGCCCCCGGACTACGGCCCTCGGCTCGCCCTCGTGTGCAGGGGCCGAGCACTCTGTCATCGCGCGCCGAGTTCGAAGCCGGCGCCGAGCTCGGGGCCCGTGCCGAGGTCGAGGCCGAGGTCGAGTGCCCGGGCGGAGTGCGTGAGCGCCCCGACCGAGAGCAGGTCGGCGCCGGCTGCAGCGAAGGCTGGAGCGGTCGACTCGCTGAGACCGCCCGAGACCTCGACGAGCACCGAGTAGCCCGATGCGCGCAACGCGCGGACGGTGTCCGCGACGCCGTCGGGCGTCATGTTGTCGAGCATGACGATGTGCGCTCCCGCGGCGGCCGCCTCCATCGCCTGGTCGGGGCGGTCGCACTCGACCTCTACCGTCCGCATCGGGAACAGCGCGCGCGCTCTGGCGACGGCCTCGGCGATCGGGATGCCACCGAGATGGTTGTCCTTCAGCAGGACGCCGTCGGAAAGCGAACCGCGGTGGTTCCGGCCGCCGCCCGCGCGCACGGCCGCCTTCTGCAGTGCGCGCAACCCGGGCACCGTCTTGCGGGTGTCCACCACCCGCGTGGAGGGGTTGGCCGCCGCGACCGCCTCGACGACGCGACGGGTCGCGGTCGCCACCCCCGAAAGGTGGCAGAGGAAGTTCAGCGCGGTCCGCTCAGCGGTGAGGATCGACCGCAGCGGGCCGCGCACCTGGGCGACGACCGTCCCGGGGAAGACGTCGGTGCCGTCCGTGGCCCGCCAGTCGACGTCGACCGTCGGGTCGACCTGGTGGAAGGCCTCGAGTGCGCAGAGACGCCCCGCGACGACGCCTGCCGCACGGGCGACCACCGCGGTCTCCGCACCGCACGACGCGTCGAGGAGGGACGCCGACAGGTCTCCGAGGGGCAGCAAGTCCTCTGCGAGCGCCAAGGCGACCGCCTCGCGCACCGCGTTCACCGGTGGGTCGACCGAGGGCCCCACCATGTCCTAGTGCGCGTCGCCGGGGGCTCTCGCGGCCTCGTCCGCCGCCGCGGCCTCGACGAGGCGGGCGGTCGCGATCGTGACCGCCTCGGCCGTCGGGATGTCGAGGAACTCGTTCGGTCCGTGCGCGTTGCTCCCGGGGCCGAGGACCCCGGTCGCGACCAGCGGCACCCCCGGGTAGCGCTCCCCGAGCATGGCCAGGAACGGGATCGTCCCGCCTTCTCCGAGGGTTCCGGGAGCGGTGCCGAACAGCTCCTCGGAGGCACGCGTGAACGCTGCGTCGACCCAGTCGGCGAGTGGTGGCGATGCCCATCCTGTGGCCGGCGTCTCGAAGTGGACGCGGACGCGCGCCCCGGAGGGAGGGTCGGCGAGGAGCGCGGACTCGACCGCTTCCTTCGCTTTGGTGGCGTCCACCGAGGGAGGGAGCCGCAGCGAGATCTTGGCGGTGGTGAAGGGGCGCAGGACGTTCCCGCCGTCGCGCAGGGCCGGGATCCCGTCCATGCCCGTGACGGCCAACACGGGTGTCCAGGCTCGCCGGACGAGACGGTCTCGGTCCGACGCGCCGTCGAGCTCGAGGCCCGGCACCACGGGGAAGACCTCGGCGCCTTCCCAGCCCGGTGACGCCGCCGACGCCGTGGGCGCGGCGTGGAGCGCGGCGAGGCGGACCTCGCCCGTGCGCGGGTCCTCGAGGCGGTCGAGGAGGAGCCGGAGCAACCGGAACGATGTCGGGACGATGCCGCCCGCGCTTCCGCTGTGCACCCCCTCGGTGAGCACCTGGACGGAGACGGTCGCGACGAGGTTGCCCCGCAGGGAAGAGGTGAGCCACAGGCGGTCGTACGTGAGGCAGCCAGAGTCGAGGCACACCACGAGGTCGGGGATCCCGAGACGGCCACCCATCTCCGAGAGGTGCGCGGGAAGGTCGGGGCTCCCGCTTTCCTCGCTCGCCTCGACGAGGACGACGACACGCGGCCGGGGGATCCCCGCGCCGTCCAGCAGTTCGATCGCGCTCAGCGCGGCGAACAGCGCGTAGCCGTCGTCGGCGGTACCCCTGCCGTAGAGGCGGTCCCCCTCCCGCACGGGCGAGAACGGACCGAGGCCCTCGCGCCACTCCCCCAGGGGGGGCTGCTTGTCGAGATGGCCGTACACGAGGACGTTCCCGGCCGCGCCCTTGGTTGCGGGCGCGTCGACGAGGAGGAGCGGCGTCCGTCCGGCGCCGCCAAGCACATCCGCCGTCAGCCCGTCGACGGCCCGGTCCTTCGACCAGGTCTGGAGCAGCGACGCGGCTTCTGCGAGGTGGCCGTCCGCCTCCCAGTGCTCGTCGAAGTTCGGAGAGAGGCACGGGATCGTGGCGTACCGGTAGAGGGTGGGGAGGACGGCTCCTTCCCAGAGGCGGTGGGCGTCGGCACGGAGCCCGTGCGTCCCGCCGTGCGCAGATGGAGTTGCGTCGGCTGACATCGCACCGACGCTACCGCCGTGCACCGGCAAGACGCGTCCCGGGAGCCGGCGCCCCCGGACGCCCGGTCCACCTTGTTTTCTTCCCCCCGGTGCCGGAAGCTTGACCGTCAGCCACGCCGGTGCTACATCGCGACCATGTGCAGGGGTGCGCGATCGCGATGACGGCGACCGACGGCGTCGGACGGCTGGCGGATCTGCGCCCGAGGGACCGCCTCCGGGCGCTCGGCTCGGTCCGTGACGGACGGGTCTTCACGCTCGGCCTCGAGTTCTTCGGGCGGACACCCACCCCCGGCTATCCGGGAAGCCCGGTCCCGCTGCACATCATGTACCAGGACTGGTCGCACTACGAGAAAGGCATCGTGCGCCCCGACGCGGGCAACGTCGCCTGGGTCGACGACGGTGTGCTGCTGAACTGCCACGGCGGCACGCACCTCGACGCGCTGGGGCACGTCATCGTCGACGGGACGATCACCGGCGGGGTTCCGGCATCCTCGACCGTGGGAGGGCTCGCCCACGCGGACGTGGCCGCGATCGCGCGGGTCGGCATCTTCTGCCGGGGGGTTCTCGTGGATCTCTGCCGGAGCACCGGCGGCGCGCCGCTGCGGCGCGACCATCAGATCGGCCTGGACGAGATCGAGTCGTGCCTGCGGAACGAGGAGGTCGCGATCGAGCCGGGCGACATGGTGATCCTGCGCACGGGGAGCCTCGAACGCTACCGAGACGAAGGCAACGCCGCCTTCTTCGCCGAGTACTCGGAACCTGGCCTCAGCTACGACGAGGAGCTCTTCGAATGGGTCGACGCGCACGGTGTGCTGGGCGTCGGCACCGACACGCTCGCCAACGAGCTCCCGAGAGACCCCGAGACGACAGAACAGTTCTGCCTCCACCACCACCTGCTGCGCGATCGGGGACTCCAGTTCCACGAGGTGCTCTGGCTGGCGGACCTGGCGGCCGACTGCACGGCGGACGGGCGCTACGTGGGCCTGTACATCGCGTCTCCGCTGAAGCTGGTCGGAGCTTCGGGATGCCCCGTGAACCCGCTCTTCGTCAAGTGACCGCTCGGCGCACGGGCCCGTGAGCCGTCATGCCCGGGCGGCCCGGTCGCCGACGACACGGGAGAGGGACCCGAGCAGGCGGTCCACGTCTTCTCTGCTCGTGTAGCCCGACAGCCCGACGCGTACCCAGCCGCCCGATGCGTCGACGCCGAGACGCCGCGCGAGACGTGTGGCGTAGAAGTCCCCGGTCGTGACGAAGACGCCGTGCCGGCGCAAGGCCACTCCGACCTCGTCGGGGGGGATGCCGTCCACCGTGAAGGCGATCGTCGGCGCGTACGTCGTCTTGTCGTCTTCGTGCCCGAAGACCCGGACGCCGGCGAGCGAACGCAGGTCCTCGGCCAGCCCGCGGGCCACCTCTTCGTCCACCTCCCCCAGGGCGTGCAGGACGTCCCGGGCTCCTTCGCCCGAAGGTCGGCCGGCGAGCCCGCCGAGCGCGCACACGGCTGCGGAGAGACCGGCGATCGCCTCGTGGTTCTGCGTGCCCGTCTCGAGCTTGTCCGGGCCCGAGTCAGGTGCCGGGACCACCTTGAAGGGGCGCAGCTCGTCGAGCAGGTCCCTTTTGATCAGCGCGATCCCGACGTGGGGCCCGTAGAACTTGTACGCGGAGCACAGGTACACGTCCGGGTCGGCGTCGGCGAGGTCCAGCGGGCCGTGCGGGGTCGCGTGCACGCCGTCGACGACGAACAGCGCGTCGTGTGCGCGTGCGAAGTCGTGGGCCGAGGCGACGTCCGGCTTCACCCCCACGGAGTTCGCAGCGGCGGTGACCGCGACGAGCGCGACTCCTCCCCCGGTGTCAACCCGGTCGTAGCCACCCGCTTCCAGATCGAGCGTCCGGTCGTCGACGTCGATCGTGGCGGTACGCACACCCCGTTCGGCGAACGGCTGTGCCCACGTGTCGACGTTGCCGGAATGCTCGAGCACCGTGACGACCACGGTTCCACCGTCCCGGGGCCATCGGCGGGCGAAGGCGTGCCCAAGGGCGAACGCGAGGCTCGTCATGTTCTGGCCGAAGGCGACGTCGTACGCGTCCGCGTGGAACATCGCCTGCAGCTCGGCGCGCGCCGACGCGACGACGTACTCGGTCTCGTCACCGGCGGGGGAGGGGTTGGAGCGGTTGGCCAGCCCGGTGCGGGAGAGCTCCGCGGTCGCGGCGATCGCAGGCTCGATCATCTGCGTGCCGGAGGGCCCGTCGAAGTACGACCAGCCGCGGCTCTCGCCACGGAGGACGGCAGGCGTGATCTTGCGGAGGCGCGCGCCGAGCGCCTCATCCGTCATCGCGCGCCCCGGGGCCGTGCGCCGGGGCGTGAACCCCTTTCGGCTCACACCGCCTGGCTGACCGTCGACATGTTCCAGTCGGGGACCCGCAGTGCGGGCATCGCCGTCCGGTTCATCCACGACCCGGTCTCGCGCCCGAACGTGCGCGAGCTCGACGTCGCCTGCGTCACGCGTGCGAGCACGTCGACGGGGCTCTCGTTGAAGCGGAAGTTGTTCGTCGCGCCGACGACCTTGCCGTTCTCGACGACGTAGACGCCGTCGCGCGTGAGCCCGGTGAGCAGGAGCGTCTTGGGGTCCACCTCCCGGATGTACCACAGGCACGTGAGCAAGAGACCGCGCTCGGTCGTGGCGATCACGTCCTCGAGCGTGCCCGCCGCCCCTGAGAGGGCGAGCGAGAGGTTGTCGACGGGTGCGGTCGGCGTCGCGTGCGAACGTTCGGCTCCGGCGCGGTGGTAGAGGAGGCGCTCGAGACTCCCCGCGCGAAGCCAGTTGGTCCGCTGCAGCGGGAGCCCATTGTCGAACACCGACACGTCCGCGGTCGAGACGCTCGTGGCGAGGAAGGGAGCGCACTCGAGTCCCGGCTCCGCCGGATCGCTCCACAGGTCGAAGGAGAGCGGCGTCAGCGACTCGCCGATCCGGGTACCACCGCCGGGCTTCGAGAAGACCGTCCGGCCCTCCTCGGATTCGCGGCCTCCCGCAGCCGACGCGAGGAAGATCATGAGGTCCGCCACCGCGCTGGGCGGCAGGACGACCTCGTGGCGGCCCGGCGCGACCTCGATGTGCCGGGCGGACCACCCGAGCCCGCGGCGGACCGTCTCCTCCAGGGCCTCGAGCTCGACGTCGAGGAAATCGGCGCTCCCGACACCTGCCCAGGCAGAGGCGCCGTCCTTGCGGCCGACCAGCTGCAGGGCTCCCGTCGGCTGGACGTACCGGCGCCGGAGCCCGGTCGACGAGGCGAGGTACGTCGTCGTCACGCCGTGCTCGGCGAAGCCCGAGAGCACGGTCCCAGAGCCGTCCGCGCGTGAGAACGCCCCTGCGAGGCTCCGCACGACCGACGACAGCCGGTCGAGTCCGGTGACCGCCGCGTCTTCGCCGAAGTACGTGTCTGCGTCACCCTCCACGAGCGCGGCGGCGTCGTCCGCCTGGCCGATGGCCGCGCCCGCCTCTGCCAAGAGCGCGTCGACGTCGACTCGTCCGCTGCGGCGCGCGATGCCCGCGCGGCCCGGCTCCCCGGGCGCGGCGGGTTGCTCGGCGAGGATCGCGGTGACACGACGATCGGCCCGCACCCCGTCGGTGGTGACGGTGTTGTTGGCGAAGCGCACGTCCGCCTCGTGGGCCTCCTCCACGACGGCGATGCACGGCCGGTGCGCCGCGCGCAGGACCTGTTCGGCCACCTCCGCAGGGTGGGCGAGGTGGTCGCCGCTCACCGCCCCGACTCCTCCCGCGTGTTCAGCACGCGCACCGACCGCACGAGGACCGACGGGCAGCCGTGGCTGACAGCCGCCACCTGCTCGGGCTGGCCCTTCCCGCAATTGAAGGCGCCGCCGAGGAGGAAGGTGGCGCGACCGCCGACGGCTTCCATCGCCCTCCAGAAGTCCGTCGTGGTCGCCTGGTACGCGACGTCGCGCAGCTGCCCGTCGACCTTCCCGTCCCGGATCGAATAGAAGCGCTGGCCCGTGAACTGGAAGTTGTATCGCTGCATGTCGATCGACCAGCTCTTGTCCCCGACGATGTAGATGCCGCGGTCGACGCCCGCGATGAGCTCCTCGGTCGAGGGTCCCTCCCCCGGGGCTGGTTGGAGCGAGACGTTCGCCATGCGCTGGATGGGCGCGTGGAGCGGCGAGTCGGCGAACGCGCAGCCGTTGGACCTGCCGATGCCCTGCGACGCCGCGATCGTGCGGTCGAGCTGGTAACCGGCGAGGATGCCGTCGCGGACGATGTCGAAGGACTGCGCGGACACCCCCTCGTCGTCGATGGCAACGGTCGCGAGACCGTGGTCGGTCGTGCGGTCGCCGATCACGTGCATGACGGGCGAGCCGTACTGAAGCGTGCCGAGGCCGTCGGGGGTCGCGAACGACGTCCCGGCGAACGCCGCCTCGTAGCCCATGGCCCGGTCGAGCTCGGTGGCGTGGCCGATCGATTCGTGGATCGTGAGCCACAGGTTGGTCGGGTCGATGACGAGGTCGTACGTGCCGGCGTCGACGGACGGCGACCGGAGCTTCTCCGCGAGGAGCCCCGGCAACTGCGCGAGCTCCGCGTCGAAGTCCCACCCCTCGCCCTCCAGGTACTCCCAGCCCCGCCCGACCGGCGGCGCGACGGTGCGCATCTCCTCGAAATCGCCTTCGTCGGTCACCGAGATCGCGTCGAGCTGAGGATGGACCCGTACCCTGCGCTGGACGGCCACCGTTCCCGAGAGGTCCGCGAGGTACTTGTCCTCGCGGACCACCAGCACGTAGGCGGTGACGTGGTCGATCCCGGGCGCCGCCATGAGCCTGCGGCTCCAGTCGGCCAGGACGTCCACCTTCTCGGAGAGCGGGACCTCGACGGGGTCGCGCCGGAACGGTGACGACCACTCCACCCGGCCGTGCGACGGCTCGTCGGCGAGGGCGACGCGCTGCGGGCGTGCGGGTGCGGTCACGCGCGCCGCGTCGACCGCCTGAGCGGTGAGCTCTGCCGCGGACGCGGGATCCACGAAGACGCTCCCGGCGAAGCCGAAGGAGCCCGCGTGCACGAGCTGGACGCCGGTTCCCACCTCGGTGTCGTCGATGGAGGTCTCGAGCGTGCCGTCCCGCAGGACCACGACCTGGCTCCGCACGCGTTCGACCCTGATCGCGGCGTGTGAGACCCCGGCCGCGGTCGCGGCACCGAGCGCGGCGTCGGTGACCGAGGCGAGCAGGTCGTCGTCTACGGGGCCGTCCACGGGTGTGGACCTTATCGGCGCGGAGCCGCGCGGTGCGGAGCCGAGGAAGCCGGGTGGAGCCATTCCGGCGCGACGGACGGGTCCTGCACGACCGAGTGGAGCAGGTCGATCACGACCCTGCTCGGCGCCGAGGGTGCGCCGCGCAGGGGCAACGCGACGCCGACCCGCCTGGGCGGCAGCCCTGCGATGGGGAGCAGGTGGAATTGCGCGCGCAGGTGCGAGGGCACGGCGGTCGCGGGGAGGATGGACGGACCGTAACCGTCGAACGTGAGCGACGCGATCATGCGCAGCCCGTCGAGCTCCATGGACGCGGCGAGCTCGACTCCCACCGCGCGTGCCGCCGCATCCATCTCCTCGCGCAACGCCGTGCCGGGCGCGGGCAGCAGCAGTTCGAAATTCGCAAGATCGGCGAGCGGGAGCGGGCCGGCCGTGCCCGCCAGCGGATCCGCGGCGGGGACCACGAGGACGAGGTCCTCTTCGAAGAGCGGGGAGGTGGTGAGCTCGTCGCTGTGCACGGGCAAGGTCACCGCGGCGACGTCGAGCTGGCCGGAGGCGAGCTGCGCTTCGAGGGTGGTGTTGGTGCCGTCCGTCACCGTCAACCTGATCTGGGGATGACGAGCACGCAGGGCAGAGAAGAGCCGCGGCACGAGCCAGCGCCCCGCGGTCCCGATCATCCCCAGCCGGACGAGGCCCCGCACCTCGTGGCGCATCGCGACGACGTCCGCCACCATGGCGTCCAGCTCGCCGATCATCCTGCGGGCGCGTGAGGCGACGACCTCCCCCTCCTCGGTGAGCCGGCCGGTGGAACGGTCGACGAGCACGACCTCGAGCTCGCGCTCCAGACGGGCGACGTGGGCGGAGACGTTGGACTGGACCGTGCCGAGCGCCGCGGCGGCCGCGGAGAAGCTGCCGGTGTCCGCGATGCCGAGGAGCGCCTGGAGATGCCGCAGGTCCACGTGGCCTCCGATCTTTCCGTCGCGTCAGGGCGAGCCGGCCGGCATCGGTAGCTCGATGCGATCGATACTATCTGAAATAAAGATGGTAAACACTTCGTAAAACGCATTGACAGATCGACCCGCATCCTCCACAATGATCGAAGACCTCAGGCATACCGGATTCCCCCCCTCCGATCCTGGCTGGTCAGTCGAAGGGACCGCCTACCCCCCCGGCGGTCCCTTCGTCGCGTCCGGCGCGGGGAAGGCGGCCAGGCCGGGGTGCCCGCCTGGCAGGTACCCGAGGAGGAGGGGACCGACGTGGGGGCGGCGTGTCCCCGCCGTTTCGGCGATCGATAACCTCCCGGCGTGTCCACGATCGCCGGCGCACGCACCGCCTTCCTCGACCTCGACCTCGACCAGCCGGGCTCCGTGAACCGGTGACCACCGGGCGGCTCCCGGTCCGGGCCCGGGCGGCGGTCGCAGCCACCCGGGCGGTGAACGCGCTCTCCAGGCGGCTCGGCGCGGGCAGCGGCTCCGTCGCCGGTGGTCACGTGGGCCTCGCGCTCGACCCGCGCCTGCTCGAGCGCCTGGCCGCCGGCCGGCGGGTGGCGCTCGTGAGCGGCACGAACGGGAAGACGACGACGACCCGCCTGCTCGCCGTCGCGGTCGGTGGGGCGCTCGGGCGCGCCGCCACCAACGCCACCGGCTCGAACATGCCGGCCGGGCACGTGACCGCGCTGGCCGGCGCACCTCCGGGCGCGCCTGCGGTCCTCGAGGTCGACGAGGGGTACCTGCCGCATCTCGTCGCGTCGCTGGCCCCCGAGACCGTGGTCCTGCTCAACCTCTCGCGGGACCAGCTCGACCGGACGAACGAGGTCCGCATGGTGGCGGGCAAGTGGCGTGCCGCGCTGTCGGAGGCGCAGGCGCCTTCCACGACCGTGGTCGCGAACGCAGACGACCCGATCGTCGCCTGGGCGGCCCAACGCGCGGCGCACCCGGTCTGGGTCGGCGCGGGGCTCCCGTGGCGGCAGGACGCGGTGGGGTGCCCGGCGTGCGAGGGTCGCATCGCCTTTGCGGCCGGTGCAACCGGTGAAGAGGGCGGCTGGAGGTGCACGTGCGGCTTCGCGCGTCCTCGGCTCGACGTCCGCCTCGACGGGGATTGCGTCGTGACCGCCGACGGCCGGCGGCTCGACCTCGCGCTGGCCCTGCCGGGACGTTTCAACCGCGCCAACGCGGTCATGGCCACCGCCGCCGCAGTGACGGCAGGTGTCGACTGGGACGACGCGCTTCGCCGTATCGCAGACGTCGACGAGGTCGCGGGGCGGTTCGCCGTGGTCGAGGTCGCCGGCTGCGCCGCGCGCGTGATGCTCGCCAAGAACCCTGCCGGCTGGGGCGAGCTGCTCGACCTCGTCTGTCCCGGCGACCGTGCCGTCGTGGTCGGGATCAACGCGCGCCTCGCCGACGGCAGGGACCCGTCGTGGCTCTGGGACGTGCCCTTCGAGCGTTTGCGGGGACGGACGGTCGTCGCGACGGGCGAGCGGTGCCGCGACCTCTCCGTTCGGCTCCGCTACGCAGAGGTTCCCCATCGCACCGTACGCGACCAGGTCGCGGCCGTTCGTGCCGCGTGGATGGCCGCTCGTGGCCCCGTCGACTTCGTCGGCAACTACACCGCCTTCACCGACCTGCTGGCGCGCACGACGAGGACCGGGGCGTGAGCGCCCTCACGGTGGTCGTGGTCCACCCCGACCTCCTCGGCACCTACGGCGACGGGGGCAACGGCGTCGTGCTGGCACAGCGCGCACGCTGGCGCGGCATCGAGACCGAGCTGGTCGACGCGACGTCGGACCTGCCGCTGCCCACCGGCGACCTCTACTGCCTCGGGGGCGGCGAGGATGCGGCGCAGACGGCGTCCGCCGAACGCCTGCGCGAAGAGGGAACGCTCGAGCGGGCAGTCGGGCAGGGGGCGGTCCTGCTCGCAGTGTGCGCGGGCTACCAGATCGTCGGTCGCAGCTTCCCCGCGGCGGACGGCCGCCCGCTCTCCGGGCTCGGCCTGCTCGACGTGACGACCACCAAGGGGAGGGGGCGTCGCGCGGTGGGGGAGATCCTCGCCGAGCCGCTCGACGAGGGGCTGCCCGTGCTCACCGGGTTCGAGAACCACGGCGGGCTCACCACCCGCGGCCCCACGACCGCGCCACTCGCCCGGGTGACGGCCGGCGTGGGCAACGGGGACGGCACGGAAGGGGCGCGCTCGGGAAGGGTGGTCGGCACCTACCTCCACGGTCCGGTGCTCGCGCGCAACCCCGGATTCGCGGACCTGCTGATCTCGTGGGCCACGGGCCGTGTGCTGCATGCGCTCGACGACGCCGAGGAAGCGGCGCTGCGCAAGGAGAGGATCGCCGCGGTGCGCGCCGGCCGGGCGGGCGGCACGGTGCGCTACGCGCCGGGCCCGTCGTAGTGGCGTGAGACCCGGAGTCGGTAGAAGATCGCGAACAGGTCGACGAGCATTCCCGCCACGGCGCGAGGGGAGACGGTGCTGCCGAACCGCTCCCGGATGCGCACGGGCACTTCGACGAAGCGGTGGTAACCGAGCCGGCGAGCCACGACGAGCAGCTCGAGGTCGAAGGCGAAGCGCTTCTCGAGCATCCGCGGGAGGACGTCGGCGAGGACCTCGCGGCGCACGAGCTTGAGGCCGGTCTGCGTATCGCGCACGTGCAGTCCGAAGAGCGCGAGCACCAGTTGTTGCCACGACCACGAGTAGAGGCGCCGCAACGGGGGGTAGACGACCTGGGAGGCGGGATGGCGCTTCGAGCCCAAGACGACGTCGGGCGCGGGGGTGTCGGCCTCGTGGGCGATGGCGGCGAGGGTCGCGACCTGGTCCGGGGGGAGGTCGCCGTCGCCGTCGATGAACCCGAGGAACCTTCCCCGCCCCATGGTGAACCCCACGCGCAGGGCCTCCCCCTTGCCGTGGTTGTGCTGCAGCCGGACGGTCCGCACCAGGTCCGCCGGCAGGTCTGCGAGCGCCATCTCGCTCCCGTCCGTGGACCCGTCGGAGACCGCGATCACCTCGAACGTCGCGCCGGTTCCCGACAGCGTGCGAACGAGCTCGTCGATGGTCTCGCGGACGCGGTCACCCGGGTTGAAGTAGGGGACCACGACCGTGAGGTCGAGGGTCGCGCCGTCGCTGAGGGACACTCCTGACAGTCATACAGGGTTAGACGCGTGGCCAGGGGTCGCGGCCTGGCGCCTCGGGCCGCGGGTCGAGCGCCCAGGACCGCCGCCATCCGGCGACGTCCGGGCCGCGGAGCGACGGCGTGTCGCCGCGGGCCGCCCGGGTGCGCGCTTGCCACCAGTCGCTCGACACCTCGTCGGCGAGCACCGCGACGGCGGTCTCGATGCGTGCGCCGAAGCGGCGCGCGTCTTCGCCCTCGTCGGGGGTGAGCGGCGGGCCGAAGACGACGGACACGGGGGAGCGGCGCGGCAGGCGGCGCCCACCGCCCTTCGGGAGCACGTGACGGGTCCCGTTGACGTGCACCGGGACGACCGGGCGCCCGGACCGCCGCGCGAGGTAGGCGGCGCCGCCCCTGAAGGGCTGGGCCCAACCATCGGGGGAACGGCCACCCTCGGGGTAGACGATGAGGTTCCACCCCTCCTCCAACAGCGCGGCCGCGACGTCGGCGGAGCGCCGGTTGACCCTCGCGCGCTCGATGGGGATCGCCGCGACGCCGAACGACCACAGCACCGCCTTCCAGTGGCGGTCGAAGAAGTGGTCCGCAGCAGCCGCCACCACGGTGCGGTGGCGGAACCTGACCGGAAGGGTCGTGAGCAGCAGCGGGGTGTCCAGGTGGCTCGCGTGGTTGGCCGCGAAGATGGCCGGCGGGGCGACGTGACGCAGGTGCTCGGTCCCGCGCACCGTGGTCGGGGCGACGATTCGGGCCGCAGGCCGCGTGACGTTGTCGAGCACGACCGCGCGCGCCAGGCGCACCGGGTAGCGGCGCGACCACTCGTGGTCGTAGTCCACGCCGACGCGACGGTCCGGTGCCGGGCGCGGGACCCCGGTGGGCCAGGTGGGCTTGGAGAAGGGGAACCCTGCGGGCTTCATCGCACGTCCGCCATGAGCAGCGGCGGGGTGTGGACATGGGTGAGGCTCGGGGAGCGTCCGACGACGTCGCTCGCGATCTCGAGCGCGTCGTCGAGGCTGGTGGCGGGGGAGAAGCCCATGCGCCGGACGGCGGCCGGGTCCCCGCCGACCACGATCACGCGGCCGAGGTGGTCGAGCGCGTGCGCGCACCAGTACCACATGTAGAAGGGGTGCACGCCGTGGTAGGCGTTGCCGGTCCGGTAGAGGTGCACGTACCAGGGATCGGTCGCGAAGGACTCCTCGTAGGTCTTGGAGATCTCGACGGGGTCGGTCGTGTCGCTCAGCACCTCTTCGAAGAAGTCGATGTAGCTCGGGTGGTGGCCGGGGTGGAACTCCCAGGGCGTCGGGTGGCGCAGGATCACCACACCGCCCTTCCGCACGAGCGGCCGGCCGCGGTAGAGGTTGAAGAAGTACCCGAGGCCGAGGCACGCCACGAGGATCGGGTTCATGATCGAGTTCACGTTGTACGGGCAGATGTACGGCAGGCCCATCGTGAGGATGTCGGTCTGCCCCTCGACCTCTACGCCTTGCTGCTTCCAGATGTTCGCCGTGGTGACCGCGTGCACGGCTTCCACCTCGCCCGCCTGGACCGAGACGAGCGCGTGCGGGGCGCGGATCGAGTGGAAGATCTGCCGGGCGACACGCGGCGGGGTCCGGTCGAGCGCGGCGGCGGTCGCGACGTAGGTCGCGCGGTCGCGAAGGCCCCACTCCCACTCCCGGCGCTGGAGGAAACCGAACTGCGACGGGAACGTGTCGGTGTTCAACGTCGTCTCGATCTGGAAGATCCTCACGCCGCAGTCCGCGATGAGCCGGCCCATGCGCCAGTTCGACGAGTGGAGCTCCGAAGAAGGCGCGTCCATGAACGAGCGGCTGTGCACCATCGTCTTCGGGTTGTGGTGGTGGCGAAGGCTGCGGTAGCTCGCGAGCCCCGTTGCGACGCTCTTGTGCCCGCCGTCCATCGCCACCAAGTTGATGTTCACGTAGACGAGGAGGTCGCTCGTCGCCGCGCGCTTGTTGATCTCGACGTCCTCGCCCTTTTCCGTCGACCCGAGGTGGATGAGGTTCGTGGGGTCCTCCGCGTCGTGCTGGGTGAGCAGACCGTGCGGCGCGAAGGCGTCGTAGACGCGGTCTCCGAGCGCATGGCGGAGCTCCGCTTCGGTCATCCGGCGGTGGAGCGCAAGCGCCGCGACGAGGACGACGTCGTCGACACCCGCCTCGGCCGCCATGTCGAGCACCTGCTCGATCACGAGCTGGCGGACGTCGGGCGACTGCATCGGCGGAAGGGGCAGCGAGACGTCGTCGAAGCAGATGGTCAGGCGCATCCCCGCGCGCAGCAGCGCGGGAAGCGGCTCCCGGTCGCCGTGCGGGTGGAGCAGCGCACGGCGGATCGCGGCGACCGGGTCCTCGAGCGGCGCGAGGGGTTCGGGTGCGTAGACGATGCGGCTCCCTTCCGGCAGGCGTTCGAGGACGAAGCGCTCGCCGTGCCAGAAGAGGGTGGGCGGGGTGGAGCGGTCCACTTCGAGGACGAGCCCTGGGCGGGGCGTCATGATGTGCCTCCTGTGCTGGTCCCGGCGATGGTCGGGCGCGCGGGGCGCGTCGGGTGCGCGGGGCGCGTCGGGCGGGTGCTCGCCGACGGCGCGTCGCCGTGCCGCGTCCCGCCGTGGCGAAGGTCGAAGGCGACCTTGACCGCACCCCTGCGGCCCGCGGCGCCCGCGTGCTGCACCGCCTCTTCGAAACGCTCGATCGGGTACGTCGCGGAGACGAGCCGTCCGAAGCCGTGCGCGGCGACGATCTCGAAGGCGAGGTCGAAGGTGCGGACTCGCTCGCCCGACGCGAGCGGCTCGGTGCCGTAGGCGTACGCGCCGACGAGCCGGACTTCGCGCTGCCAGAGGGGGGCAAGGTCCACGTGCACCCGTCCGGGCATCCCGACGAGCACCACGCGGCCGCGGGGGCGGACCATGTCGAGCGACTGGGCGAGGGAGTCGGCGGACCCGACGCAGTCGAAGACGACGTCCGCCCCGCCCGTGAGCGGGCCGGTGGGACGGCCGGGCCGCGGGCCCACCAGGGAGAGCGAGCTGCTCCTGCGGCGCACGGCCCTCGCGAGCTGCTCCGGGTCCAGTGACGCGGTCGCGCCGAGCTCCGCCGCAAGGTGGCGCTGGTGCGCGTAGCGCGCGCCGACCAGCAGCGCGTCGGGTGCCTCGACGCGCCCCGTTGCCGAGAGCGCGGACACGGCCGCGACCACGGCGAGCCCGAGCGTCCCGGCACCGAGCACCGCGACCGTCTCACCGTCGTGCAGCGCTGCGGCGCACACCGCGTGCACGGCGCACGCCACCGGCTCGACGACCACCGCGTCCTCGTCGCCGAACGCGTCGGGCACCGGATGCAGCTGGCTCTCGTGGGCGACGAGCCCGGCGTGGGACCAGCCGCCGCCCGTGTCCGCGCAGTAACCCGTCTGGAGGCCGGGCTTCAGATGACCGAAGGCGATGCGTTCACAGCCGCCGAGCATCCCGCCCGCGCAGGCGACGCACGGCGGGTCGATCCCGCGGGCGACGCAACCGAGAACCGGCTCGAGCACCACGCGCCCGCCTGCCTCGAGCACGCCCACGACTTCGTGACCGGGCACGAAGGGGAAGCTCACGATGTGCTCGAAGTAGCGCGAGCTCCTGCCGTCGAGCGTCGCGAGGTCCGAGCCGCAGATGCCCGAGAGGAGCGGCGTCACCCGTGCCCACCCGGGGCCCGGCAGATCGGGCGGCTCGGTCTCGAGGAGCCGCAACGGGCCGATCCCCGCGCCGCGGCCGGACCCGAACGTCGACGCGAGCCTGGAGGCCGCGAACCGTGGGAGGTTCCGCTCGAAGACGAGCGACTTCACGTTCTCACCCGGGAGGGCGACAGCGGCCGGACGTCGAGGGGCCCGAGCGGCAGCGGGCGTTCGGCGCCTCCCTTCGCCTTGGACCAGTGCTCGACGTGCCATCCCCGCCGCCTGGCGATCGCCGCGAGTCGCGTCTCGGGGTTGACCGCGACGGGGAACCCGACGGCCTCGAGCATCGCGAGGTCGCTCGCGGAGTCCGCGTAGGCGACCGACTCTGCGAGGTCGAGGCCGTGGGCGCCGGCGTAGTCGGCGAGGAGCTGCGCCCGTGCTTCGCCGATGGGGGGCAGCTCGTCGAGTCGGCCCGTGAAGCGCCCTCCCGCCTGTGCCATGCGTGCGCAGACGATGTCGTCGAACAGCGGACGGAGCGGCGCGATCACGAAGTCGAGCGCCCCGGTGATGAGGAGGGTGCGGTGACCGAGCCTGCGGTGTGCGCGCACCCGGGCGAGCCCTGCCGGGAAGGCCCGGGGGAGGAGCTGGCGGTGGAAGAGCTCCCACGCGTCCTCCTCCAGCCGGGCGACCGGGGCGCCGTCGTACCGGCGGTAGAAGAGCCTGAGGAAGTCGCCGCGGTCGCGCCGGTCGAGCGCGAGGAGCGAGGGTCCCTGCGCGAGCAGCTCCGCGACGAGCTTGGGCCGGCGCGACGCGGGGAGGTGTCGCGACGCGAGCCACGCGTAGCTGTCCACGACGTTCGCAGCGATCAGGGTGTGCTCGAGGTCGAACGCGGCCAGGTGGCGGTCCGGTGAGAGGATCGCCCGGCGTGCACGCTCCGGACGGCTGTCGAGCGTGGGACGCGCGGGCGTCGTCTTGACCCGGGCGTGGGCGACGATCGACGGCAGGTGGATGTCGTGGACGTAGTGGTCCCAGTCGATGGCCGAAGGGTCGAAGCAGAAGGCCACGCGGTCCGCCTCGTCGAGGGAGCGCCAGACCTCGAGCAACCGATCGACGCGGTAGCGCGCCTCGGTCTCGGTGTACGCGCCGTAGAGCTCGACGTAGTCGAGGGCGCGCTTCACCAACGTGTTGCGTTCCTCGATCGTCGCCGAGAGCGCGGCTTGTCTCCCGCGCAGTGGGAGCGCGGTGAGCAACCGCTCGGCTGCGTCCATGGCCTTCGACGCGCGCTGGAGCTGGCGTTGGACGCGCCCGCGGCCCGGGAACGACCATTCCGGCAGGCTGATCGGCTGACCGCGGTCGTCGTAGAGCGGGTGGCGCGCGAACCATTCCTGGATCAGCTCCACGAGCCTGCCGTAGCGCAACGGGTTCGCCACCCCCGATGCGACGTGGTACACCGCGGGTTGCTCCGGCGGCGGCCCGGCGGCGATCGCCAGGATCGCGGCGACGACCATGTCGACAGGGATGACGTCGATCACTCCTTCGGACACGCCGGGGAACTCACGGAGCAGCCCGCGCGCCAAGGAGATGATGATCGGCTCGGCCATCCTGAACCCCCGGATCCACCCCGGAACCGGCTCTGCGAGCGAGGACTCGATGATGGAGGGCCGCACGATGCTGAGCGGCACGCCGACGGTCTCGATGAGGGCGCGTTCGCCCATGGCCTTCGTGAAGGGGTACGCGTCGGGCCAGCCGAGCGACTGGGCGCGTGCGGTGCCTGCGTCGACGAGCCGGTCCTTGATCCACTCGTCGCGCAGCCTTTCGGCGCGTGCGGCGAGGAGGTGCTCACCGGCGGCGCCGAGCTCTTGGCGGGCTTTCTTGGCGAACGTCGCGAGCGTCTCCGCTCGACGCGACTCGACCTCGAAGTCCTCACGCAACCTGCGCGCGTAGTCGACCTCGGCGCGCCAGTCCACCTCGAGCGAGAACCGGTTGGCGCTGAGCAGCTCCTCGTGCGCCTCGCCCTGGTGCGTGCCCGCCACGTACGCGGTCGAGACGGCGATCAGGTGGACGCCCCCGGTGCGCTCCGCCTCGGCGCGGGCGTACTGGAGGGCTGCCGCCACCCGGGAGGGCCCGAGCATGTTGATCTCCACGGCTTGGTCCAGAGGCGCGTCGAAGCTGACGGTGGCGGCCGAGTGGACGACGACGTCGCAGGAGGCGAGAAGCCGCCTCCCCCCCGCGTCGAGGCCGAGCCCGTCGCGGCTCACGTCGCCCGCGACCGCGACGACACGGCTCGCCGCATCCTCGAACCGGTCGCCGAGCTCTTCGCGCAGACGGTCGAAGCAGTCGTTACGAACGATCTCGCGCGTCGCCCGCTCGCCGGCGCTCGCCCTGCGTCCCGGTCGCACGAGCACGACGACCTCGGCGTCGGGGACGGTGCGCAGGACCCGCTCGACGAGCGCGGTCCCGAGGAACCCGGTCCCACCGGTGACGAAGAACCGCTTGCCTGCGAGGGCGGCGGCGATCGGCATCCCATTGGTCTACCACCTGGTAGGCACCGCTGTCTACCATTTGGTAGGGAAGCCGGGTAGTCTTCGGGGCGTGCCCGCTGCGGCGCCCGCGCCGACGCGCGAACGGATCCTGGACGCGGCCCTCGGGGCGTGGGGGACCCGCGGGTACGAGGCGACCTCGCTCGACGTGCTGGCGGCGGGGCTCGGGATCACCAAGCAGTCGATCCTTTACTGGTTCCCGAGCAAGGAGGCACTCCTCGAGGCGTTGATCGCCCGCAGCGCGCAGGAGCTCGCGTCGGCCATGCAGTCCGCGCTCGACGGCGCGGGGGACGGCTGGGCGAAGGTCGAAGCGGTGGTGCGATCGGTCTTCCGCCTCGCGGCGCGCCGCCCCGAACTGCTCGGTCTCCTGCGGGAGGTGTCCCGTCTCGGACCTCCCGCCGCGACGAAGATGACCCTCGAGCTCCAGCCGCTCGTCCGCCGGGCGTCGGACTTCCTCGAGGCGGAGATGGACGCAGGCCACATGCGGCGACACGACCCGAACCTGCTGCTGCTTGCGATCTATTCGACCGTGATCGGCATGGTGACCGAGGTCGACGTGCTCCGGGCTCTCGGGGAGGAGCCGACGGCACGGTCGTTGGTGCGTCGACGCACCGACGTGCTCCAGCTGCTCCGGTCTGCGCTCATGACGGGGTGACCGGTCGTGCCGAGCACGCGGGTCCGGCCTGCTCAGCTGGCCGGAGGCGCGACCTTCTTCTTCGGCGGCGACTTCGGGGTGTAGCGCTTGTTCGCCGCCGGGGGCTTGCGCGTTGTGGCCGTGTCCGCCCCCTTCCCCTTGTGGCTGCGCGGCGTCGCCGACTTCGCCCGGCGCGTCGTTCCCCGGGGGGCCGGCGGGGTCCAGCCTGTCAGTGGGGTCTTGGCGGTAGGGGCGCCGTACTTCTGGGTGCGCCAGGCGCGGAGCATGATCCACCCGCCCGCGGCGCCGTACGGGACGAGCACGAGGAGCGACCCGAAGGCGAGTCCGGTCATCACCATGGTGAACGCGAGTGGGGCACGCCTGCGGATCCGCACGGTCACGTAGATGGCGGTCGCGAGGACGAGCGACACCACGAAGGGGAGGACGTAGTGGCTCGCCGGGTAGACGCCGTCGCAGGACTTCGTCGAAGCGACGTAGTGGAGACCTGCGATCCCGAGCACCTGAGCGCACGACTTGTGCTTCGGCTTTACTGTCGTGACGACCGAGGTCTTCGACACCATGTAGGGCACGTTGGCGTAGATGGCGAGCGCGATGCCGAGGACCGCCGCGGCGATCCCCACCTTGCGCTCGGTCGGGTCCACGCCGGTTATCCGCGCCCGCTTCTCGTCGTCGGTCATGCGCGAGAAATCGACGTCTTCGGGCTCGCGCGGCGGCTTGGGCGGTGGGGGTCTGAGGAACGTCTGGGAGAGCCGCTGCCAGGCCGTCGTCGGCCCTGAACCGTCGTCGCCGATTGTGATCAGTCCTGTGTTGCCCGGCGGCATACGGTGGCAAGGCTACTGGGCGGAACCCCGCGGCGGCACTCTGGGGCTTCCTTCGGCGGAGACCTGCGCCGGCGCGCGGCGCGCTATCGTCGTCCACCGCTCCGGACCGCGGCGCGGCACCCCGGGCGCTTAGCTCAGTTGGTTAGAGCGCAGCCTTCACACGGCTGAGGTCGAGGGTTCAAGTCCCCCAGCGCCCACCGGACCGAGCGACCGAGTTTTCCCTGGTAGACAGTTTACGGACAGTGGCACGCGCCGACGTGCACGAACTTCGTCCGTCCCGCACCCGAGCAGCGCACCCCGGCGCGACGCTGCGAGCCGTCGTCGCTAGCCGCACCCTCCCCAACACGTGACCATCGTCGTGCCGCTCTTGCTCTTGAACTGGATCTCTCCAGCGGAGGTTTTGGTTGGGAAGGTCACCGGGGCGATGGCGACGATTGACGTCGCCGACTTGGTGAATATCTTTGCGCTGTAGTCCTTTGGCCCCGGGTATATCAGCCACGTCACGCCGGTGACCGCGCCCAGATCGATACCTCTGAAAGTGACTTTGGCCCCCTTCGCGGCAGCGTGCGGCGACCAACTCGTGACCTTCGGTCCAGCCGCCATCGAGGTGAGTTGAGCCGCAGTCGCGCTCCCTGCGAAACCGAGCGCTGCAAACGCGGCCAACATCACGCCACTCGCCCGGCACAACGAACGAACACCCGCCGTGTTCGACATCGTCCCTCCGATCGTCATTTGGTTGTCGGGAAAGTCGAGGACAGTCCCGGAAGGATCGTAGCCAACCGCATTGACGGCGGCACCGGCGGGCCTCGCCTCGCGCAGGGCTGTCTGTCTAGCTGTCTAGCCCCTCTTGACGCTGATGGTGATCGACTGTAAAGTCCCTCTTGACGATGGCAGCCCGAAAGCCCGATCACAAGACGGGACATCCCGACACCGACGCCTTCGTGGCTTGGCTGGAGAAGGTGCCCGACCCGGTTACCCGCTATCAGCGAGCTACGGAAGCCCTTGCCGACCACCAGCGGGCGGTGGAGCGGCTGTCGGCCATGCGCGCCGCTGCGGCAGCCGATGCCGCCGAAGAGGACTCGCTGTCTTCGGTCGCCAGGGTTCTCGGTCTGAGCCGCCAGCGAGTGCATCAGCTGGTCCAAGAAGCGAGAGCCCGAGAGAAGAAGCCCTCGGGCACGAAGCGCCCAGTGCGCAGGAAGGGGACCGATCCATCATGACCACCAAGAAGACCGAGACGAAGAACGACACGACTCTCCTCGTGCTCGTGGTCGATCGCTCGGGATCGATGGAGACCATCAGGGAGGACATGGAAGGCGGCATCAAGGCGCTCCTCGCCGACCAGGCCGACGAACCGGGTCGGTGCCTCGTCACCCTCGCCCAGTTCGACAGCGGGTACGAAGTCCTCTACGACGGCGTTCCGGTCGCAGAGCTCGACGATTACCGCCTCGTGCCTCGGGGATCGACGGCGCTCCTCGACGCCATGGGGCGCACCATCTCGACCGTGAGCGCGCGGCTCGTGGGGCTCCCGCGCGATGAGCGCCCGGCAAACGTGATCTTCGCCGTCGTGACGGATGGACTGGAGAACGCATCGCGTGAGTGGACGCGCGACGCCGTGATGGCTGCGGTGAAGGAGCGTATCGACGCGGGGTGGCACTTCACCTTCATCGGAGCCAACCAGGATGCCATCCGGGAGGGGGAACGTCTCGGAGTGAGCCCGGACGCCTCGATGAAATTCGCGGCGTCACCGGCAGCCTCACGGGCGGCGATGGGGTCGCTGTCTGCCAGCGTCGGGCGGATGCGGCGGGGCGAGTCCGACCGCCTCGGCTACACCGAGGAGGAGCGGCGGAGGGCGGCAGGGGACTGACGAAACACTGGCCACGTGGCCGTGGTTCTGCTTCGGACCTGATAGCAGCCTTGCGAAGGAGGCAGGGTACCGGCGCGTCGGTGGGCAGTGCTGCTCCGGGATCGACGAAGGGTGGCTGGGAGTGCTCAGTGCCCGCTCGCACTCCTTGCCTTGCATGGTGATCTTCGGTCGAGCTGCATCGAGGCCGTAGGGAAGGAGACACAATGAGCCATGTCGACGGCAACGAGCGGGAGCTTGCGGAAGACCTGGAGGAGACCGAGGAAGAGGCTGAACATCTCAAGGGCGGCCACCGCGGACGCGAAACTCGTCACGAGATGAAGTTGCACGAGGAGAAGCGGCTCGCCTGTCGTGTGAATATCTGAGTCGGTACTGCCTCAGCCTCAGCCTCGAGCGAGCGCTTCCTCTGTCGAGCTGACGGCGCCTGTGACCGGCGTCGGGACAGCCTGGTCGACGCGGTTCAGGGCAAATCCTCATATGTCGGATCGGTCAAGTAGGCTATCTTGTCCGTGGCTCCGACGAAGGGATTGCCCATGAGCGCAACCGATCAGCTCCTCGCCAACAACGCCCGGTACGCCCAGGGATTCGGCAAGGGCGAATTGGCCATGCCCCCGGCGAAGGGGGTGGCCATCCTGGCCTGCATGGACGCCCGGCTCGACCCCGCGCGGGCCCTCGGCCTCGAAGAGGGGGACGCCCACGTCATTCGGAACGCCGGAGGGGTGGCCACCGACGACGCCATCCGAAGTCTGGTGATCTCCCAGAGGCTGCTCGGAACGAAAGAGATCGTCCTCGTCCACCATACGAACTGTGGCATGGAGACGTTTCGCGACGATCAGGTGAAGGACCAGATCCTCGCAGACACCGGCATCCGGCCGTCATTTGCGCTCGAGGCGTTCTCGCGCGCGCTCGACGACGTTCGCCAGACCGCGGCCCGCATCGCCGCCAGTCCGTTCGTGCCCCACAAGAACATCCGGGGTTTCGTGTACGACGTCAAGACCGGCAGGCTGGATGAGGTGGAACTGCAGGGCGGGTGATCGTCTGAACGGTGCCCGTTCGCCCGCCCGTGCCGCCGGACGAGCATCGCAGCGGCGAGGTCACCACGAACGTGCCGATCTGGCCAGATAGAGTCACGCCTTCTCGAGCGTGACGCCATATTCGGAGGTTGACGGTGGATCTGCGGCTGGCCGGTCGCGTCGCCCTGGTAACCGGCGTGAGCAGGGGCATCGGCCTCGCGGTTGCCGACGAACTCCTGGCGGAAGGCGTGCGGGTCATGGGAACGAGCCGCTCCGAGCCGCCACCTCGCGAGCTGCTCGAGCACCTCGTCCAAGACATGCAGGAACCAGCGGCGGGCGATCGCGCGGTGTCGGCGTGCGTAGGACGACTGGGAAGACTCGACATCCTGGTGAACAACGTCGGAAGCGCTCGTCTCGTGTCCGGGTTCGCTGCAGAGACAGACGAGGCCTGGACGAGATTCTGGGAGCTCAACTTCATGTCTGCGGTCCGTACGAGTCGGGCGGCGTTACCGTTTCTGACCGAGGCCAAAGGAGTGATCGTCAACGTCTCGAGCCTGAACGGATCGATGCCCGAGTCGAGCATCCCCTCGTACAGCGCGACCAAGGCGGCGATGGACAACCTGACCGTGGGCCTTGCGCGCGAATACGCCCCGAGCGGGGTGCGCGTCGTCGGCGTCGCACCGGGGCCGGTCGGCACCACATTGTGGCTCGGTTCCTACGGGGCCGCCGCACAGGTGTCGGCGCTGGGGGGCGGAGAACCAGAAGAGGTCGTCGCCGAGACGGAGCGGGCGATCCCTCTCGGTCGCTTCTCCACTCCTCGAGAGATCGCCGCGGCCGTTGTCTTTCTGGCGAGCCCGCGAGCGGGCTCGATCACGGGGACGACGCTGCGGATCGACGGCGGCCTGACGCCGACCGTGTAGGAGCGTCTGCACGCGCGGACGCCGAATGCCGCCTCGGGTGACAGGTTGTGGCGGGCATCACCGCAGGTGCGTATCGTCGGTCCGTGCCCGACGACCCGCCACCCTCAGAGGGAACCCACCGCTACCGCTTCACCAGGCCGGAAGGCGACGAGGTCGAGAAGGGTCAATTCAGCGACGACGAGGCGGCGATCGCTCGAGCCCGGGAGTTGTCCACCTCGTCGGCAGAGCCGATCGTCGTGGAGCGGTACGGCTTGGTCGACTGGCATTACGTCGACGAAGTCGACGAGCGACCGTAGGCCTCGCCTCGAGAGCGGCGTTCATTTCTTCTCGTACGATGTGCACGTGGACCGCCGCGCGCTCGATCGTTCGCTCGCTTACGTCGACTCGTGGCTCCGGTGGCGTTGCCCGCGCGCGGACATCACGGGATGCGCCGTCGCGGTCTCGCTGCGGGGGCACGTGCTCCTCTCGGGAGCCTACGGGTACGCAGACGCCTCATCGGGAAGGGTTCTTCGCCACGACGACGTCTTCCGTGTCGCGTCGCACTCGAAGTCGTTCACGGCCACCGCTGTCCTGCAGCTCGTCGAGCGCGGGGACCTGAGCCTCGACGAACCGATCGCGCACCGTCTCGGATGGCTCTCAGGCCATCGAGATCCGCGCATGCGGACGGTGACGACCCGCCAGTTGCTCGACCACGGTGCCGGCATCGTCCGTGACGGCCTCGATGCCAACTTCTGGCAGCTCGGGCGGCCGTTCTCCGACAGGGCGCAACTGGAAGGGGAAGTCCTCGCGGCCGATCTCGTCTTCGACCCCAACGTCTCGATGAAGTACTCGAACGTGGGCTACGGACTGCTCGGTCTGCTTGTCGAGGCGGTGAGCGGCCTCGACTACGCCGCCTACCTCGACGAGCACGTCGTCAACCCGTTGCGCCTCTCGGGCACGGCCGCAGAGATCTCGCCGGCGCTGCGCGAACGTGCCGTGACGGGCCATGGGCGTCGCGGGCTCGACGGCGCGCGTCCGGCGATCCCCGAAGTGGCGACGGCTGCCCTTGCGCCGGCGACCGGCGTCGCCAGCACGGCGTCCGACTTGTGCGCGTTCTACAGTGCGCTCTTCTGCGGGTCGAGGAAGCTCCTTCGCGATGAGTCCAAGCGCGAGATGCAACGGGTGCACTTTCGGGTCCACCGACCGTCCGCGGGAGAAGAGGACTACGGGCTCGGGCTCTCGCTCCTCAGGGTGGGGGAACGATGCACGATCGGGCACAGCGGCGGGTTCCCGGGGCAGGTCAGTCGAACGATCGCGGACCCCGAGGACGGCGTCGTCGTCTCCGTCCTGGCGAACTGCACGGATGTACCCGCCACCGAGATCGCCAAGGGCATCGTGAAGGTGATCGACCTCTTCCAAGGGCCCACGCCTACGACCGTGAACGCGCCGTCGTCGCTGCGGCGCCTCGAGGGGCGCTATTTCAATCTCTTCTCTACGATCGACGTCGTGGCGATCGCAGGGACGGTGGCAGTCGGCGATCCGGACACGTGGGACCCGTTCGCCGACGCTCCCCGCTTGGAGCGCACGGGGCCGGGGGCGTTTCGCATCGCCGACCAGAGCAGCTACGGCTCACCCGGCGAGCTCGTCCGCTTTCACTCGATTGGCGGCACGGTCGCGACGGTGGACTGGGCGGGGATGACCTTGTGGCCGGAGGAGACCTGGCCCGTGATCGAACGCGACCTCCTCCGCAGCCGTTGACAGCTCCCGAAACTCCGGCTCAGCGCGCTTTCAGCCTTGCCGCACCAGGCCTTCCACGACGAGCCGTGCCGCGGCCGGGCATCCCTTGGTGAACCCGAAAAACGGCCCGAAGTCCCTGGTGGCCGCGAACCCCGGGATGGAAAGACCCGGGACGCTCGTGCGGAACCACTCGTCGAGCACCGGGAAGCCGTCGAACGTCTCGATGTCCGGAAGCAGACCCTGGAGGTAAGGGACCCTCGAGACGTCCGGTCGATACCCGGTGGCGAACACGACCCGGTCGACATCGAGCCGCTCGCCGTTCGACAAGCGCACCTGCACGGTGCCGTCGCCGGCCACTTCCGCGATCTCGACGGTGCTTGTGGGCCAGCGGTTGAACCGGTCTCGAGGCAGGCGGGGCACCAGCCACCACTCGAGCGTGAGGCGTCCGACCTCCCAGAAGCGTTGCCCGATGGCTTGACGCTCACCCTCTGAAAGCGAACGCCACCACCCGGGCACGGCCACGGTCGCCTCGATGTACGGGTTCACGAAGGCCCAGCTGACCCTGTCGAACTGCGGAACGGGATGGCGGTGGACGATGTCGACCCGTGTGGCACCGTGCTCACCCAGCAGCGCCGCCCACTCGTAGGCGCTCTGCCGACCTCCGACGACGAGCACGCGGGCCCCCGCCATCTCTTCGAAATGGACCGCGTCGGCGGTGTGCGCCCCACTGTTCCCGACCACCGCTGCCCAGTGAGGCAACTGCGGAAAATACCCCGCTCCAGGTGCGGCTACCACCCTCTCCGCGGTGATCCGGCTGTCATCGTCGAGCCGGGCTACGAACACGTCGCCTTCGTGGTGGAGCGAGGTGACAAGACGTTCGACGACCGTCACTTTCTTCTGTTGCTGGAACCACGCGGCGTACGCGAGGAAGACGCCGATCGGCACCGGGTCCACGTCCGCCGGGGTGATGCCCCTGTCCTCGGCGAACGCCTCGAAGGTGTGCTCCGCCGACGCGTCGAGGTGCCAGTCCAGCCCGGATCGGAGGAACATGCCGGCAGGCATGTGCTCCGTCCAGAACTCCATGGGACGGCCGACGACCGTGGTGACGATGCCCCGTTCGAGGGCATGGGCGGCGACGGCGACGCCGTAGGGCCCTGCTCCGACCACCAGCAAGTCCGCGTCCGCCATGCTCTCCTCCCGGTCCTCCGCTCAGTCGGAGCCCGCCGTCGCGACGATAGAGGACCCGGCCCGGACCCTCCTATCCGAGGAACGTCTCGAGCCGACGGACGAACGACGTGGCGTCTTGGAACAAGAAGGCATGACCGGCGCCGGGGTACACGACGAGCTGGGCACCGCGGATGGCCGCGGCCAGCGACCGGTCGTTCGCGGTCGGGTCCAGGGCGTCGAGGCTCCCGTCGGCGACAAGGGTCGGCACCCGGATGCCGCCGACGAGGTGACCTGAGGGGTCTGTGCCGCGGAGCCAGGCTTCGACCGCGGCTTCCTGGGAGCCGACGAGGTCTCTCGGCGCCTGGTAGTAGCCGGGGTAGGACAAGATCCCCGTGACGTACTTCTTCTCGGCCGCCACCTGGCTGGCCGGGAAGAGCGCGGAAAGGACGGCGGCCGGGTTCGAGCTCACCGCGTCGGCGGCGGCCGCGGCCGGCACCGGAAGCGCACGTCCCGTTCCCGCCTGGGTCGCGGCCAGCACAAGCTTGGCCACTTGGGCAGGGTGCAGGACGGTCAGCGCCTGGGCCGTCATGCCCCCCATCGACCAACCGAGCACGTCGACACGCCCAAGCCCGAGTGCGGTGATGAACGCGCTCGTCTGGTCGGCCATGGCCGTGATCGTGAGCGGTGAGGGCAGCGCCGAGGTGCGCCCGACGCCGGCGTTGTTGAACACGATGACCCGGTAGCGGGATGCGAGCGCGTTCACGAATGTGGGCTGCCAGTCGTCGATGCTCCCTCCGAGGCCCATGATCAGCAGCAGCGGCGTGCCCTTGCCGAGTCGGCGGTAGGCGACCTCTCCGTCCGAGGTCCGGATCACCTGGACCCGTACCGAGGTGATCCCTCGAGACGTGCCCGGTGACGTCGTCGGTGACCGGGTCCTCGCGCCGGCCGCGCCGGCCGCGCCGGCTGCCCCCGGCCGGCCCCAGGCGGCAAAGCCCACCGCCACCAGCGCCACCGTGCCGACCGCCACGACCCGTCGAGCTCGGTGAACGAGTCCCGCTGCGGTCATCGGAGCTCGCCGGCGACGGGTGCGACGGTCGTGTGGAACGTGTCGTCTGCGGACAACGCGGGTCGCTCACGGATCGATCGGTAGGCTGCGAGGCCCGCTCGCAACCCGTGCAGCTCATCGGCGGTGACCAGCTGCGCAATCGACGTCTCGACCTCGTCGAACGCACCCTGGATCGCGGTCGCCGCCGTACGTCCGCGATCGGTCAACCGCACGCCCATCCGCCTGCGGTCTTCCGGGTCGTTGCGGCGTTCGAGATAGTCCCGGAGCACGAGGGTGTCGATCAGCTGGCTGGCTGCCTGCTTGCTCAACCCGAGCGAGGCGACGACCTCGGCCTGGGGGCTGAACGACGGCTCTGGTGTCGTGCGGTCCAGGCTCGAGAGCACGAACGTGCCGTTGCGCGGAATGTCGTCGCACCCGGCGCTGTCCAGCGCCCGCCGTACGGCGTCCCGGTAGACGTCGCGCGCCACGCGCAGCAGTTGCGCCAGCGGGACGTCCTCGTACCAAGGACGGTCCCCCGACGGGCGTGACCGCGCCGGCGCGTTCACGGCTCGGGCGACGACTGCTCGCCGAGCGCGTCGTGCATCCCGGCGACCGCACCTGTCGGCACCACCAGATCGTACGTTACGAAGAGCAGACTGTCAATAATCTAGACAATCCAGAAGTGGCACGACTGAGACGTCCACCCGCTGCCAGCAGCAGCGTGCGATGGGCAGCCGGAAGTGCGCGACGATCGTCTGTTCGCGACGAGGTGAGGACAGATGAGAGGGCGCAGCCTGGACCAGAAGGTGGCCGTTCCGGTCGTCTACGTGGCCGCCACGTTCATGGCGGTCATGGACACCACGATCGTGAACCTGGCACTCCCCACGTTGGGACGTCACTTCCACGTCAGCACCGACGCGGTGGACGCCGTCTCGATCGGCTACCTCGTGAGCTACGGGGTGTTCATCCCCATCTCCGGCTGGTTGGGGGACCGTCTCGGGGGGCGGCGGACGCTTCTCGGAGCCGTCTTCGTCTTCGTGGTCGCATCCGCGCTCTGCGGGCTGTCCACGAGCTTCGGCGAGCTCGTGGTGTTCAGGATCCTCCAGGGGGTCGGTGGGGGGCTCATGACCCCGGTCGGCTTGGCGATGCTCTTCCGGGTGTTCCCGCCGTCCCAACGGGTTCGCGCCGCGAGCATCCTGGTGCCTCCGACCGCGTTGGCGCCCGCGTTGGGCCCGGTGCTCGGGGGCCTCTTCACCACCGAGCTCTCGTGGCGCTGGGTCTTCTACGTGAACGTCCCCTTCGGCATCGCCGCCTTGGTCTTCGGCTTCGTCTTCCTCTCGGACCACAGGCAGTCCGGCATCAGTCGTCTCGACGTCTGCGGGTTCCTTCTTTCGGGTGCCGGGCTCGGACTGGCCATGTACGGCATCTCGGAAGGGCCGCTCGTAGGGTGGTCGAGCGGGGACGTCGTGGCGACGGTCTCGGCGGGGGGCAGCCTCTTGGTCTGCTTCGTCGTGTACGAGCTGCGCCGAATCCATCCGCTGATCGACTTGTCGCTGTTCGTCGACCGGCTGTTCAGGTCGACCACGTCCGTGATGGTCGCAGGCTCGATGGCATTCTTCGGGACCTTGTACCTCGTCTCCCTCTTCTTGCAGAACGCCCTCGGCATGTCCGCACTGCGCGCCGGTCTGACGATCTTTCCGGAGGCGCTGGGGGTCATGGTCGGCTCACAGGTGGTGTCGCGGGTCCTCTACCCGCGCTTCGGTCCCCGACGACTGCTCACGGGTGGCTTGCTCGCGATCGCGGTCTCGATGGTGCTCTTCACCCAGATCGGCCCGGCGACCAGCGAATGGTTGATCCGTCTCGACATGTTGTTCCTCGGCTACGGGGTGTCCCACATATTCATGGTCTCCCAGGCGTCTTCGTTCACGACCATCGGCGCGACACGCACGAGTGACGCGTCGGCGGTGTTCAACGCGTGCCGCCAGCTCGGCGGTGCGGTAGGCGTCGCCCTCGTGACCACCGTGATGGCGGAGGGGCCGACGCGCCACGTGGGGTCCACCGTCGTGCCGGCCCTTGGCGCCTACCGCTACGGGTTCGTCGCGTCGGCGATCGTCGCGGTCCTGGGCGCGGCGATCGCGCTCACCGTCAGCGACGTCGACGCGGCACCCACGATGGTCCGTAGAGCCCGTTCCTCCGCGCCGGCGCACGGTACCTGCGAGCCGATGACGGCACCGGTCAGCGAAGGGTGAGCGCCGGACGGCCTCGGCGACGCAGCCTTCGCCGATGTTCTGGGAGGATCCTCACGTGGACGCGGAGGGCGACCGGCCCGGACAGCAGAGCCAGCCGAGGAACTTCTTCGACGAGCCGGTCGCCGCTCGCTACGAGGAGACCTCAGCCGAGATGTTCGCCCGGGAGCAGGTGGAGCCGGCGGTGGAGTTCCTCGCAGGCCTCGCCTGGGGTGCGAGCGCGCTCGAGCTCGGGATCGGCACCGGCCGCATCGCCCTGCCGCTCAGCCGCAAGGGGATCCGCGTGCACGGGATCGACCTCTCGCCGCAGATGGTGTCACGCCTGCGCGAGAAGCCGGGTGGCAGTGACGTCGACGTCACCATCGGCGACTTCGCCACCGCGAAGGTCGGCAGGCGTTTCTCGCTCGCGTACCTCGTGTACAACACGATCGACAACCTGACGACGCAGGACGCGCAGGTCGCCTGCTTCTGCAACGTCGCAGAGCACCTCGAGCCGGAAGGGTGCTTCGTCATCGAGGCCGGCGTGCCCCAGCTCCAGCGGCTGTCACCCGGAGAGACGGTGCGAGCCTTCTCGGTCACCCCGACCCATCTCGGTTTCGACGAGTTCGACGTGGCCACCCAGAGGCTGACGTCCCACCACTACCTCCTCTCGAACGGCAGCATGGAGGTGGTCTCGATCCCCTTCCGGTACGCGTGGCCGGCGGAGCTCGACCTGATGGCGCGGATCGCAGGGATGCGGTTGCGCGAGCGGTGGGCCGACTGGAGCCGGGAACCGTTCACCTCTGACAGCGACGCACACATCTCGGTCTGGCAGAAGACCTGACCGCGTGCCCCGCGCGGCGGCCCTACCCGGGTGCCGTCGTCAGGAAGTCGACCGCCGCCGTTTCGACGGTGCGGCCTCGCCGCCCGGGAGCTGCTTGCTCGTCCCAGTAGAGGTTCGTGTGCGCGATCACCAGTTGAGGGGGTGGCGCACCGTGCTCCGTGAGGTCCTCGGTGGTGTGCGCGTCGCCGACGAGTGTCACGTCGTAACCTCGGACGAACGCGCCGTGCAGGGTGCAGCGGATGCACATGTCGGTCTGGGCGCCGGTGACGACGAGCCGCCCGACGCCCCTGGCGGCGAGGATCTCCTCGAGCTCGGTGCCCTCGAACGAGTCCCCGTAGAGCTTGTGGACGAGAGGTTCGTCTTCTCCGGGAGCAAGCTCGGGGACGATCTCCCATGCCTCCGAGCCTCGTTGCAGGCCCTGGTCCGAGTGCTGCACCCACACGACCGGCACGCCGCCGGCGCGGGCCCGGCCGACGAGAGTGCCGATGTTCGCAACGACCCCGTCGCGATCGTGAGCGTCCGCGACGACTCCGTTCTGGACGTCGACGACGAGAAGTGCGGTGTTCGGGCGTTCCTCGAGCGTGGCCACGGTGGCGCTCCTTCCCTTCGGTCGGCTCTCCGCCCCCCGGTCGGCACTCCGCCCCCGTGATCTCTGGCCATCGGAGGCCCGCTCAAGTCCCGTCCGGGCGCCGACAGCCCGTTCCGTCAGAATGGCGGCGTGGCCGTCGCGGACTGTACCCGGTCCATCGCGCGTTCGTGGCGACTGATCCGCGGCTTCAGGCTCGAGCAACGGGACCCCGATGCGTTCTACGACCTGCTCTCGGCCGACGCGGTCGCCATGCTGGGCAAGAACGTGCGTCTTGCCGGCGCGCTCACCCTTGACGTGGGAGGCGGCGCCGGGTATCTGACGCGCGCCCTGCGGAGGGCGGGTGCCCGCTGCCTGCTCGTCGACGGGGACACCGGGGAGCTGTCGTGGCGCGGGCCACCCGCGGAGGGGTCCGTCGTGGCCGACGCGCGCGCACTTCCCGTGCCCTCGGAGGCCGTCGACCTCGTGGTGTCCTCCAACGTCCTCGAGCACGTCCCCGAGCCGTTCGCGGTCGTCGACGAGATGGCCCGGGTCCTGCGCCCGGGAGGCCACCTGTGGCTCTCGTTCACCAATTGGTACGGACCGTGGGGCGGGCACGAGACGTCGCCGTGGCACTACCTCGGCGGTGGACGCGCGAGACGCCGCTATGCGGCACGCACGGGGCGCGACCCGAAGAACGTCTTCGGAGAGTCGCTCTTCGCGCTCCACGTCGGCGGGACGCTCAGGCGTCTCGCCCGACATCCGGGGCTGGACGTGGTCGACGCGCGCCCGCGCTACCTGCCCGAGGCCGCTCGCGGCCTTGTGCGGGTCCCTGCCTTGCGCGAGGTGCTGACCTGGAACCTCGAGGTGCTCGCCCGAAAGCGGGGGACGCCCGCTTGAGGTCGCGGCCACTCCGGTGTCTCGCGGCCACGGTCGTGTCCGAGACCTGCGAAGATGCCGTCCATGACGTCGCAACACCCGGCCGGAGCCGGCTGATGGAGGATCTGTTGGGCAAGGTCGCGCTGATCACCGGCGGTGGGAGCGGGATCGGGCGAGGAACCGCGGTCGCGCTCGCCTCGGCGGGTGCCCATGTCGCGGTCGCAGACGTCGACCGGGACCGAGCCATGGCTGTGGCCGACGAGGCGTCCTGGCGCGGCACCGACTGCTTCGGGATGGCCCTCGACGTCAACGAGCTGACCGCGTTCGAGACCGCGCGAGACATGATCATGCGTCGGCTCGGGCGGATCGACATCGTCATGAACAACGTCGGGGTCGTCGCCGCCGGCCTGCCCGAGGAGATCCCGCTCCACGAGTGGGAGCGCATCATGAGCACGAACCTCCTTTCCATCGTGCGGAGCAACGCCACCTTCCTCCCGATCCTGCTCGAGCAGGCGAGCGGTCACGTGGTCAACACCGCGTCGGCGACGGGGCTCTTCCAGTACGAGTACGAGCGGATGCCCTACTCGGTGAGCAAGGCCGCCGTCATCGCGCTCAGCGAGGCGCTCGCGTTGTACCTCCGTCCGCGGCACATCGGGGTCACCTGCCTGTGCCCGGGCCCGGTCACGACCAACATCCGCCAGCACGTCACCTTCTCGGGCGCGCCAGTCCGCATGCATCCGCCGGTCAGGGGCATGAGCCCCGCGGACCCCATGGCGGTCGGAGAGATGGTGGTCGACGCCATCAGGCACAACCGGTTCCTCGTCCTCACCCATCCCGAGCTGCACGATCTGTTCGTCGAGCGGGCGAACGACCCGGAGGGGTTTCTCGCCGACCGCATCCGGACAATCGAAGAAGGTTGACCCTGGTCGGCATCCGCATGGACTCGGTACGCTTCGCGCGGTGACCGACGGCGGACCGTCAGCGGGGCTCCACGGCGAGGAACGGGAGAAGGCGACCGCACGCCGCGCCGAGCTTGCCGCGCGACACCTCCGTCGTCGAGGGGACCGACCGGCGACCTCGGCGAGGGGCGTCCACCACGTCGCCCTCATCAGCAGCGACGTCGAACGGACGATCGACTTCTACCAGGGAGTTCTCGAGTTTCCGCTCACCGAGATGTTCGAGAACCGCGACTACGGCGGCTCGACCCACTTCTTCTTCGACATCGGCAACGGCAACGCGCTGGCCTTCTTCGACCTTCCGGGGCTCGACCTCGGTGGGTACGCCGAGGTCCTCGGCGGCCTCCATCACCTTGCGATCTCCGTCGAGCCGGAGCGCTGGGCACATCTGCGCACCAAGCTGGATGCCGCCGGCATCCCCTACCAGCACGTCGACGGCTCGTCGCTCTACTTCCTCGACCCCGACGGGGCGCGATTGGAGCTCATCAGCGACCCCCTGGGCGAGATGTACGGCTCAGCGGTCTTCTGAACAGACAGCGAGCCCCTGCGGCACCTGGCGACGGCGGCTCGTCGCACCCGGCGGCGACGGACGGCGGGCTGAGCCTGCCGCGTACTCTGGCTCCGGTGTCCAGGGGAATGCTGGTCCGCTACCGGGTCATGGCCTTCACGACCGCCACCCTGCTCATCGTGCTCGTCTTCGTGGGTGTCCCGCTCCAGCTCGCGGCCGGCCGGCCTGGCGTGGTGAACGTCGTCGGAACCCTCCACGGCTTCCTCTACATCGTGTACCTCGTCACTGCGTTCCAGCTCACGCGGAGGCTCGGGGTCCCCAAGCTGAAAATGCTCCTCGTGCTGCTTGCGGGCACCGTCCCGTTCTGCGCGTTCGTGGCGGAACGCAAGATGACCCGCCGCTTCGAGGAGCTCGTTCCCCCCCAGCAGAAGCCCCCGATCCCCGCCACCACCGCCGACCACTCGGCGCGGCTGGCTGCGATGCGGCAGCGGTGGCTCTCACCCCGGGCGCTGCTGCTCCACGTGGAAGTCCTCGTCGCCGCGCCGGGGTGCGCGCTCGCCGGGTGGTGGCAGGCGACGAGAGCACTCGGTGGCAACGAGTTGAGCTGGGTGTACTCGGTCGAGTGGCCGATCTTCGCGTGTCTCGCCCTCCTCGGTTGGTGGCACCTCGTGCACGAGAACCCCGACGCGTACCGCGCACGACGATGGCGCTCGCGCGATCGCCGTGGGCGCGCGCCCGCTCCCCAGGCCTCGATGCTTCCCACCGACGTCGAGCCGTCGACCGGCATGTGGGCCGCGGTGCTCGCGGCCGGGGCGGGCGTCGAGTTCCTCGTGGGGATCCTCGCCTTGGTGCTCGTTCCCTTCGGCCGGTCGAGCGGGTGGGTCCCGCATCGTGGCACGGTGGTCTACGGGGTCCACGCGACGCTGGGCCTCTTCCTCGCGCTCGGCGCCGTCGCGTTCTTGGTGAAGGCCCGCAGGCTTGGACGGATCGCCAGGATCTCGGCGTGGTCGGGAGCGGTGTCCATCGCCATCGCCGGCGCCGCGGGGCTGCTGACCGAGCCACACTCGGCCGTGAGGTTCATGGGGGTCGCCATCATGTTCGTGGGGTCGGTCTTCGCCGGCAGCGCCTACCTCGTCCCGATCGTGCTTCGCGCACGCGCGAGCTCCCAGCCGGGCATGGCGTCCGGCGACGGGACGGCCGCGCCGCCCGGGCGCGGCGCCGCCACGAGCGTCGCGAACGGGGACCGGCCGTCGGCGCCCTTCCCGGCTTGATCGCAAGCCTTCCCGGGCGGGTCAGCGCCCGCGACGCGCGAGCCGCCGGGCGGTCGCGACGAGCACGACGCGACCGGTGAGCATCACCGCGCCGAGGAACCCCACCGCGACCGCGACGAACGCGGGTGCGGTGCCCTGACCGGCGACCACGCGCAACCCCATCCCGATCGCCACCGCGCAGAGGCAGACGGCGACGCCCGCCGGGATGGACGCCGGCGAGACCTGGCGGACGGCGCGCAACCTGCCGGCTGCGACGACCACGGCCCAACCCGCGGCGAGACCCAGTGCGAAGGGCCATGCGGTCGACGCGAAACCCTGGACGGTCTCGCCGTGGTGGTGCGCAGCGCGGCCGATCACCACGAAGAGCACCACGGCGACGACGTCGACCGCAGCGATGGCCGCACGCAGGCGGCCCCGCGTCATCGCGCTGTTACCCCGGTCCGAGCGGCGCGGCTGGGCGCGGTGTGCGGAGCCAGGCGAGCACCTCGTCGGTGTCGTGGCCGAGCGGTGGGGGAGGGCGCCGGTACGCCACCGGCGTGGTCGAGAGCCCCAGCGGGTTCGCGACGGTGAGGACGTCCCCCTCCGCCCCCGGCTGCTCGACGACGACGTCGAGGCCGAGACGGCTCGCGTCGGCGAAGGCGGCGGCGAGGTCGTTCACGGGTCCGCACGGCACGCCCGCCGCCCCCAGCAGGCCCATCCATTCCGCTGCGGGACGGATCGCCAGCCTCTCTTCGAGCAGGGCTGCGAGCGCGTCCCTGTGCGCGACACGGGCGGCATTGGTCGCGAACCGCTCGTCGCCAGCGAGGGCCTCGGCGCCGAGCGCGCGGCAGAGCGCCCGGAACTGCCCGTCGTTCCCCACGGCCACGGCGAGCACCCCGTCCATCGTGGCGAGGGTCTCGTACGGGGTGATGCTCGGATGGCGGTTTCCCATCGCGTGCGGGACGGTGCCGGTGTTCAGGTAGGCGGACGCCTGGTTCACGAGCGAGGCGAGCGCGCTGGACATGAGGTTCACCTCCACGAGCTGCCCGAGGCCGCTGACCCGGCGCGCCCCCAGCGCCGCCAGGATCCCGATCGTCGCGTAGAGCCCCGTGAGCACGTCGACCACCGCGACTCCGACCTTGGCGGGAGGTCCGCCGGGTGGGCCGGTGATGTCCATGAGCCCGCTCATCGCCTGGACGACGAAGTCGTAGCCCGCGAGGTCCGCACCAGGGGTGCCCGGCCCTCCGAACCCCGAGATCGAGCAGTAGACGAGACCGGGGTTCGCGCTCGTGATCTGGCCGTACGCAAGGCCGAACGCGGCGAGACGGCCCGGACGGAAGTTCTCCACGAGCACTGTCGCACGCGCCGCGAGACGCCGTGCGTCCGCGGCGCCCTCGTCGGTCGACAGGTCGAGCACGACGCTCCGCTTGTTGCGATTGACGCTCAGGAAGTAGGTGCTCTCGCCGTCCTTGAACGGCGGTCCCCACTGCCGCGTGTCGTCGCCGCGGGAATGCTCGACCTTCACCACCGTCGCGCCGAGGTCGCCGAGCAGCATCGTCGAGAGCGGCCCGGCGAGAACGCGGCTGAAGTCCGCCACGAGGCAGCCGGACAGCGCGCCGCGCGAGGTCGGTTCGTCAGGCTGCTCCATCCACGCATCATGCCGCGCGGCCGCGCGGCCGCGGGGAACGGCATCGGCAGGCGAACGACGGCTGCGCGGGGAGTGCCGGCTCGTTCGGGCGACGTCGGACCCCGAGCCTTCCCGCCGAAGAGCCTTCCCCGCCCCGTGCGTCGAGCCATACCTGTAGGTTGCCGGCATGGAACTGCGCACCCTCGGACGGACCGGCGTCCGCGTGAGCCCGCTGTGCCTCGGCGCGATGATGTTCGGGGCGTGGGGCAATCCCGACCACGACGAGTCCGTCCGCATCATCCAGCGCGCCCTCGACGCGGGGGTCAACTTCGTGGACACCGCGGACGCGTACTCCGCGGGGGAGTCCGAGGAGATCGTGGGGAAGGCCCTGGCCGGCAGGCGCGACGAGGTGGTGCTCGCGACCAAGGTGCACATGCCGATGGGGCCGGGGCCGAACTCCCGGGGCAACTCGAGACGATGGGTCGTCTCCGAGTGCGAGGCGAGCCTCCGGCGCCTCGGGACCGACTGGATCGACCTCTACCAGGTCCACCGCCCCGACCCGAGCTGCGAGATCGACGAGACCCTCGGTGCCCTCAGCGATCTCGTGCATCAGGGGAAGATCCGTTACTTCGGCAGCTCGACGTTCCCGGCGTCGTACATCGTGGAGGCCCAGTGGGTGGCGGAGCGGCGCGGCAGGGAGCGGTTCGTCTGCGAGCAGCCGCCGTACTCCCTCCTCGTGCGCGCCGTCGAGCGCGAGGTGCTCCCCACGTGCGAGCGCTACGGCATGGGCGTGATCCCGTGGAGCCCGCTCGCAGGAGGTTGGCTCACCGGCAACTTCCGCAAGGGGCGGGATCTCCCGGTGAGCCGCCGCGCCGACCGCGTCCCCCTCCGCTACGACATGAGCTTGCCGGGGAACCAGCGCAAGCTCGACGCGGCGGAAGCACTCGCGCAGCTGGCCGAGCGCGCGGGGCTGAGCCTCATCCACCTCTCGATCGCCTTCGTCATCCGCCACCCCGCCGTCACGGCCGCGATCATCGGCCCTCGCACCATGGAGCAACTCGACTCGCAGCTCGGTGCCGTCGACGTCAGCCTCTCCGACGACGTCCTCGACGCGATCGACGAGATCGTCCCGCCGGGCACCACCTTGAACCCGCCGGACAACGGCTGGGAGCCCCCGTCGATCACCGACCGCTCGCTCCGCCGCCGGCCCTGACCTCGGCGAAGTCACCCGCGGCGAGCCGGACGTCGCGGAGCAGCTCGAAGAGCTTCCCGATGCCGTCGGCGTCGACGCCGAGGTCGCCGAACACGTCGGCGTTCACGGCCGCGGTCGCCGCACCCGCCCTCGAGCGTCCCTCGTCGGTGAGCCGCGCAAGCGTGCCGCGCCCGTCGGACGGGTTCGGCACGCGTTCGACGAGCCCTTGCTCCTCGAGCCGGTCGATCGCGTTGGTCACGCTCGCGGGGTTCACCTGGAGGCGCTCACCGATCTTGCCGAGCGGGAGCGCGCCGCGCGAGGAGAAGGACAGGAGCATCAACACCTCGTACCGGGCGAAGGTGAGGTCGAACGGCCGCAGGGCGGTGTCCGCGCGCGCGAGCAGCAGCTGCTGGACGCGCATGATCGACGTCACGACCGCCATCGCCGGCGCCACGTCGTCCCAGCCGTGGAGCCCCCACTGGCGGCGCGCCTCGCCGATGGGGTCGAACGGGAGAGGCTCGCTCACGGCGCCGGAGGTTTTGCCGCGTCGTGCAACGTGTGCGGAGGTCGGAGAGCCCTTGCGCTCACCGGACTAGTTCCGCGGGCGCTGGCGTGGTTGCCCGGGGAGCGTGCCGGGGCGGAGGCCGCCGCCCCGCTGGCCCTTCTGGCGCTCCTGTCGGCCGGCCGCACGCCGGAGCGCGCGGTTCGTCGAGACGTCGTCCTCCGACCCCATCTCCATCATCTGCTCGACGATCTGCTGGCGCTTGGGCTTGGGGACACGGCGCAGCTGGCGCTCGAGCTTGCTGAGGTTGTCCGGGAGCTGCCGGCCCTTGTCCTGGAACTTGTCGATCGTCCTCAGGATCCGGCGCGCGTACCGACGACGCAGCCAGGGCGTGCGGCCGATGAACCTGGCCGGCAGTTCGCGCAGCTTGCGCAGCCGCCTGCGTTTGGTGGGGGTCGTGGTGGCCATCGGGGTAGTTCTTAGTTGATGGTTCTCAGTTGATGGGACCACGCACCGGAGCGCCTGCGGGCACCTCCGGCGAGCCGCGGCCCCCGCCCTCCTGGTCGGCGAACTGGGTGTGGTAGAGGAGCGTGTAGAGGCCGCCTTCGGCCAGGAGCTCGCGGTGCGTCCCCCGCTCCACGATCCTGCCGTCGTCCACCACGAGCAGCTGGTCGGCGTCGCGCACCGTGGAGAGGCGGTGCGCGATCACGAGCGAGGTGCGCCCGACGAGCGCGCGGCGCAGCGCCTCCTGCACCGCCGCCTCCGACTCGGAGTCGAGGTGCGCGGTCGCCTCGTCGAGCACGACGATGTCCGGCGCCTTCAGGATGAGCCGTGCGAGCGCGACCCGCTGCTTCTCGCCGCCCGACAGCCGGTAGCCGCGCTCGCCGACGAGCGTGTCGAGG